>JBAPRR010000147.1:0-18931 GCA_049281195.1 Acidimicrobiales bacterium | reverse complement strand
GCGCCCATGAAGACCTTCCCCATCATCCGCGATCTGGTCACCGACGTGTCGTTCAACTACGAGGTGGCCAAGACCATCCCGGCCTTCAAGCCGGGACCGGAGCCCGAGGGCGGCTACCGGATGATGCAGGTCGACGTCGAGCGCGGCCAGGAGTTCCGCAAGTGCATCGAGTGCTTCATGTGCCAGGACGTCTGCCACGTCATCCGGGACCACGAGGAGAACAAGCCCAAGTACGCCGGGCCGCGCTTCTTCATCCGCTTCGCCGAGCTCGAGATGCACCCGCTCGACGTCAACGACCGCCGCGAGCTGGCGCACGACCGCGGCCTGGGCATGTGCAACATCACCAAGTGCTGCACCGAGGTGTGCCCCGAGCACATCAAGATCACCGACAACGGCATCATCCCGTTGAAAGAGCGCGTGGTCGACTCCCGCTACGACCCCGTGGCGTGGCTCGGTCGCAAGGTCCTGGGCCGGAAGGTCGGCCCCCTTCCCCCTGAAGACACCGGTCCGAGTCCGATACACCGTCCGCCACAGCCCGTGGCCTACGGCGTCCCGGCTAACGCCGGCTTGGCGGCCCACGCCGGCGCTCCGGTGGCGGGAGCTCCCGTCGCCGACGGTTACTGGGGCCCGCCCGGGCAAGCGGAGGGTTCCGGAGCAGCCCCCGCTGCCACCGCCCCGGTGGTCCACCCACAAAAGACGGCCGAGAACGAGGGGCAGGCTCCCACCCCGGACTGAACTGCCCTGTTGCTGGGCGGCCGGATGCCGAACCAGCCCGGGAGTGTTGCGATTCGGTTAATCGGCCCATCCCCATTCCGCTCCCTGTCGGGGCGGGGGTATTCTGTAAAGCACGCAGGCACCCAGCTCAGGGTGTCAACAAGGGGAGGTCCCATGGCGATTCCAGGTGTCCTCGACGACCACGCTCTCCGTCTTTACCGCGAGCTCCTTGATGCAGAGGACGCTGCGTTCGACGAGCTGGAGCATGCATGCGAGGAAGGTGACCGAGCTCATTTCGACACCGATTTCGCAGCCTGGCGTCAGACCCTGGTCCGCAAGCTCAACTTCTTGACGAAGGTGGGCATCGACGTGGCGGACTTCGTCAGCGTTTAGCCATCCCCGGGGGCGTTGAGGCTCCCGGTTGCCGTGCTCGCGTCGATCTGACGGCCCAGATCGATCAGTTCAGTCGATCAGCTGAGGAGAGCCTTCACTGCTTCGCGCTCTCCCACCAGCTCCTCGGTCGTCTTCGCGATCAGCCCGGTGGCGAAATCGCTGTGGGTAAGGCCCTCGACGATTTTCGTAGCGCCCGATTCGGTACGCGTCGGGAACCCGTAGATCAGTCCTTCCGGAGTGCCGTACTCGCCGTGGGACACGACGGCGAGGGACGCGCAGTCGCCCCCGGCGGTGTCGAATGCGATGCTCCTCACCGAGTCGACCACCGCGCTCGCGGCCGATGCGGCTGATGAAGCGCCCCTGGCGGCGATGATCGCCGCTCCGCGCTGCTGAACCGTCGATATGAACTCACCGGAGAGCCACTCGCTGTCGGTGATGACGTCCACTGCCGGCTTGCCGCCGATCTTGGCGTTCTCGAAATCGGGAAACTGCGTCGACGAGTGGTTTCCCCAGATCCCGACCGCCGTCACGTCCGTCACCTGAACTCCGGCCTTCAGCGCCAGCTGGCTCTGGGCGCGGTTCTGGTCCAGGCGCATCATGGCGAACCACCGGTCGTCGGGCACGTCCTTGGCGTGCGAGCGGGCGATCAGGCAGTTGGTGTTGCACGGGTTTCCGACGACCAGCACCTTCACGTCCGAAGATGCGTTGGCCGCAATCGCTTCACCCTGCGGACCGAATATGCCTCCGTTGATGTTCAACAGGTCGTTTCGTTCCATCCCTGCCTTGCGCGGCACAGAACCCACGAGCAGCGCCCAGTTGGTTGCGTCAAAAGCGGTCTTCATGTCGGATGTGGCCTCGATCCCGCTCAGGAGGGGGAACGCGCAGTCCTGCAGCTCCATCACGACGCCTTCAAGCGCTCCCATGGCCGGCTCGATCTCCAAAAGCCGCAGGACGAGAGGCTGGTCGGGACCGAACACGTCACCCGCGGCGATACGGAACAGAAGCGAGTAGCCGATCTGGCCTGCCGCGCCCGTGACGGTGACTTGAACTGGTGACTTCACGGTTCTTCAACCTCTCTTTTCGGAACTGGGTTCTTCCGCAACTGCGTTTCGCGGAGCTGCGTTTCTCGGAACGGCGTCTCTCAGATTCGCTCGGCGACTGCCGCACCGAACTCGGACGTCTTCACCTCGGTAGCGCCTTCCATCAATCGGGCGAAGTCGTAGGTGACGATCTTGTCTGCGATGGTGGCTTCGAGCGCCCGCAAGATGTCCTGCGCTGCCGCCGTCCAACCGAGGTGCTCGTACATGAGCACTCCCGACAGGATGACCGATCCCGGGTTCACCTTGTCCTGGCCCGCGTACTTCGGAGCGGTCCCGTGGGTCGCCTCGAAGATCCCGTGTCCGGTTACGTAGTTGATGTTCCCTCCCGGCGCGATCCCGATCCCGCCGACCTGGGCGGCGAGAGCGTCGGACAGGTAGTCGCCGTTGAGGTTCATCGTGGCGATGACGTCGAAGTCGTCCGGGCGGGTGAGCACCTGCTGGAGAGTGATGTCCGCGATGGCGTCCTTTACGAGCAGCTTGTCGCCGGGCTTTCCGTCACAGTCGTCCCAACTGACGGCCACGTCTGCGAACTCTTCGCGCACGAGGTCGTAGCCCCAGCCCCGGAAGGCGCCTTCTGTGAACTTCTGGATGTTGCCTTTGTGGACCAGCGTGACGCTCTTGCGGTCGTGGCTGAGCGCGTAGTTGACGGCAGCACGGATGAGTCGCTTGGATCCCTCTTCAGAGATCGGCTTGATCCCGATGCCGGTGTTCGGCTTGAACTTCCAGCCGAACTTCTCGGTAAGGAAGGTGGCTAGCTCGATCTCCTCGTCCGTACCGGCCTGCACCTCCATGCCGGCGTAGACGTCTTCTGTGTTCTCACGGAAGATGACCATGTCCACGAGCTCGGGGCGCTTCACCGGGGAGGGCACTCCCTTAAACCAACGCACCGGACGGAGGCACACGTAGAGATCCAGGAGCTGGCGCAGCGCCACGTTGAGCGACCTGATCCCGCCACCGATGGGCGTGGTGAGAGGACCCTTGATCCCGATCAGGTGCTCCCTGAAGGCCTCGACGGTCTCTTCAGGAAGCCAGTTCCCTGTCTCCTTGAAGGCTTTTTCGCCCGCGAGGACCTCCTTCCAGGCCACTTTCTTGCCGTGCTTGGCCGCCGCCGTGTCGAGCACGAGCTTGGCCGCCGGCCAGATATCCACTCCGGTTCCATCCCCTTCGATGAAGGGGATGATGGGTTCATCGGGGACGGTCAAAGCGCCCCCTGGCTGCATCGTTATGCGTTCAGGCACGAACTAAGAGCCTAATGGCTCAGCCTGTGGCGGCCGAATCTGTGGCCGAGGAGTGCGACGCCACAGGGGTGCCGCTGTCCAGCTTTTCCATCACCACGTGTGCCGCCCGTTCACCAGAACGGATGGCGCCGTCCATGTATCCGGCCCACACCTCGGATGTCTCTGTGCCGGCCCAGTGGATCCTGTGCCACGGCTGGCGCAGCGCCATCCCGTAGGAGCGCAGCACGCCGGGACCGACCAGCGCCCCGTAGCAGCCGCCGCTCCAGCGCTCCGCGGACCAGTCGAGCTCGATGAACTCGTCGGGGTACGCGGCCTTCTGGCCGAAGCAGCGCACAAGACACTCCACGACCCTTCCGCGCCGCTCGTCGGGCTCGCGATGCGACATGTCGCGTGCGTGTGCTCCTTCGACGAAAGCAAGTAGCACTCCGGGATTTCCTGAGGGAGGCGAGTTGTCGAACGTGATCTGAGCAGGACCGGCGATGTCGGTCATCTGTCCGGTCAGACCTTCTTTCCTCCAGAAGGGCTCCGGGTAGACCACCTGGCACTTGATGACCGACCCCATCGGCATGCGCTGTGTCAGCTGCTCGCGCCATGGCGGCACCTGCGGGTCGTACTCGATTCGTCCCGCCAAAAGCGGAGGGATCGAGATGATGACGCGCTTCGAGTTCACCGACTGCCCATCAGATGTCGCTACGACGATGTCGGTGCCGTGCGGGCTCTGGGTGATCTTCGAGACCGGTGAAGAAAGATGTACTGCATCGCCGAGTTGCTCCGCGGCGCGTTGCGCAATGAGCTCCGTCCCGCCCACGACGCGCTGTTCCTGTGCACCGTTCTTCACGTTGAACAGCCGGTCGAGATATCCGCCGGAGTGGCTGTAGAACAGGAAGTGAAGCAGCGACAGGTCGGCGGCCTCCGCCGCGAACACTGCACGCACCCCGAGCCTGAGCATCTGGCGCCCGACGGAGGTGCGCATATTGCTTCTCACCCAGGACTCGACGGTCTGGCCGTCCCACTCCTCGGCCTTATCCGCAGTCCAGGGCACATCGAGTGGCACACGCTTGGCCATGCGATCCAGGCGTAGCTGGGCCTGGCCGATGTCCATCAGGACAGCAGGGTTCAGCTTCGGGATGGCGCCCTTGTACCGACGGAGCCGCCTTCCTTCGTGGATGAGGTTCTCACCCTCGTTGTAGGTGGGGAATCGCTCGAGCCCGAACTTGTCGCACCACGCGATCACGCGGTCCTGGGTGGGGCCGATCCACTGGCCGCCCATCTCGACCACGGTGCCGTCGGAGGTCTGACCGTTCTTCACGCGTCCCCCGACGCGGTCGCGGGCCTCGAAGACGATGACTGAATGACCGGCGGCCTTCAGATTTCTTGCGGCGGCGAGACCGGCCAAACCCGCTCCGACAACGACGACGTCTACATCTACGGCGGACGTTGGGCTCATTGGATTGTCGTCGGGCTCACTTTGGGCTCATTGGACGTTCAGGACAGGACGTTCAGGACAGGACCTTCCGGCGGAAGTTGCGCAGACCGAGAGAGATGAACAGCGCCGAGAACCCGATCAGAACCGGATAGATGATGTACAGGTGAATGTGCGGCGCGTTGGTGAACGCGGCGCGCATTCCCTCGTTCACGTATATCAACGGGTTGATCAGGACGACTGTCTGCAGCCAGTGCCAGCTTCCGATCTTCACCGGGGCAAGGCGCGTCCACTCGTAGTAGGTGCCGCCCAAGAATGTGATCGGGAGTACAACGAAGCCGAACATCAATCCGATGTTTCGGGGCTCGAAACTTGTGCCGAGGAGCAACCCGAGCGCAGCCATGGTGATGCAGGAGAGCGGCACGAGCGTGATTATCACGAGCCAGTGCTCGTCGAGGAGAGCTTCTACCCGCGCCGCGTGGACCACCGATGCGATGGGGAGGACGAGAATCGCCGAGATGATGCCCTGGATCGCACCGGACAGGACCTTGGCCATCGCAACCAACCAGATGGGGCAGGGTGCCTGGACGCGATCCTCTATTTCTCGGGTGAAGCCGAACTCCTGAGCCATCTGTAATGCCACCGACTGCACGCCTTGGAACATGATCGAGATTCCGACCACTCCCGGGACGAGCACGGTGGCGAACGCCGACTCTCCCAGTCCCGCCGATCCCCCGCCCGCGCTCGATCCGCCCACCGACTGCCCGATCTTCGGGAACACGAACAGGAACACGAAGCAGAGCAGGAACGGCTGAACGAGGGTGCGGATCACGAACTCGATGAAGTGCTTCTTCAGCACCACCAGGTCGCGGAGCATCAGCGCCCTGAGCGAGACCAGGCTCGTCTGAACGCTCGACTTGGTGGGCATCGCAGTTATCTGCGCCTGCCCGTTCGATCCCTCGGTGGATGGTGTCGGAGACGTCCCCGCCGCGGAAGGTGTGGTGGCAACCATCAGTTACTCAGTCCTCGGTCCTCGGTCCTTCAGTCCCTTAAGTCCCTTAAGTCCCTTAAGTCCTTCAGTCTCTTAAGTCCCTGCCGGTCAGCGAGATGAAAACAGTCTCCAGGCTGGGCTCTGCAACCGACAGGTCTGCAATATCGAATCCTTCTTTTTCTGCTGACTCCATGACCCGGGCGAGGAGGCGGTCCCCGCCTCTCACGTGTAGCTCGACAGCGTCGTCGGTAAGCCTGACGCGCGTCACCCCTTGAACGTCGCTCTCCAGAACCTCGGCAAGACGTTGGCGATCGCCGGATGCCGACACCTTCACGGTTACCACGGTGTCCGCGCCGACCCTCTGCTTGAGTCCCTGCGGAGTGTCGAGAGCGAGGATCTTCCCGTGGTCCATGATCGCCACCCGATGGCAGAGCCTGTCCGCCTCCTCCATGTAGTGGGTGGTGAGGAGAATCGTCTGACCTTCGGCATTCAATTCACGCAGGATGTCCCACAGCGCGAGACGACCCTGCGGATCGAGCCCGGCGGTGGGCTCGTCCATGAAGAGGACCGCAGGGCGGTGGAAGATAGACCTCGCCACCATGAGCCGCTGCGCCATGCCTCCGGACAGCGCGTAGACGGACGCCTTGGCGAATTTCGACAGCTGGAACTTGTCGAGGAGCTCATCTGCCGTCGTGCGTGACTCCGCGGCGCTTATCCCGAACAGCCGCCCGTGAAAGTAGAGGTTCTCCCACACATTCAGCTGACGGTCGAGGGTGTTGGTCTGCGAGACGACACCGATGATCTGCTTGACGAGGACGGGATGAGCGACGACGTCGAGACCGGCGACGTATGCGTGTCCCCCGGTCGGGATCACTCTGGTGGTGAGCATTCCCGCGGTAGTCGTCTTGCCGGCGCCGTTCGGTCCTAAGAGGCCGAAGATCTCCCCGCTTTGGACCGACAGGTTGAGCTCGTCAACCGCCCGGAAGTCGGCGCCCGCGTAGACCTTGGTCAGATCGACCGTATGGATGACAGGCGTGGCATCCGCGGGGACGGCGGTCGCTGTCGCCGTCGTCGCTGCCGACACTGTTGTCGCTGCCGACGGTGTCGCCGCTGAGTCGGGGTTGGTGGAAGGGTCAGCCACGGTCCCCCGAGCGTACGGCCAATGCGTTATGTCTGCGCGACCCGGAACGGTTCGTCAGCCGTTTGCCAGCCCGAGCGAGCTATAGATCTCGCGCGTCGCGCTGGACCGGTTGAGCGTGTAGAAGTGCAGACCCGGAGCACCGGCTTCGAGGAGACGGGCGCACAGTTCTGTGGCCAACTCGATGCCGGCCTTTCGGACCTCGTCGGCGTCGCCGGTCGCACCGGCCGCTTCCAACCTTTCGGCCGCCCATTGCGGGACCGCGGCTCCCATCTGCGCCATGCGGGGGATGGAGCTGAGACTGGTGACCGGCATAATCCCTGGCAGCACCGGCTTGTCGACCTGCCGCGCCGACAGCTCGTCCATCAGCTGCACGTACTCGTCCACCTCGAAGAAGAACTGGGTGACGGCGAAGTCGGCGACCCGGAGCTTCTCTGCCAGGTAGGCGCGGTCGGAGCCCATATCGGGAGACGAAGGATGCCCCGCGGGGTGGGCGGCAACGCCGACCGACCACCCGCCGATGGCGTGCGCCAGCTCCACCAACTCGAGGGCATGGGCGAGTTCGCCTGGGCCGTCTTCCGGGTTCGCGGGCGGGTCGCCGCCCAGAGCCATCAGGTTCTGGACACCCGCCTTGCGGTAGGCGATGAGGATCTCGGCGAGCTCGAGTCGGGTGTGCGCCACGCAGATCAGGTGGGCCATCGGGGTGAGCGTGGTGGTCCTGAGCATCCCGGTGACCAGGTCATATGTGCGCTGCCGGGACTCCCGCCCACCGCGGTAGGTCACCGAGACGAACGAGGGCGACAGCTGCTCGAGGTCCCTCAGCGTCCTGACCAGAGTGATCTGCTCGGCGTCGTTCTTCGGAGGGAAGAACTCGAAAGAGAAGGTGGGGCCTTTGGCCAGCAGGTCCGAGATCAGGGCCATGGCCCGTTGATCGTAATGGAACCCTGGACCTGCCCTTCCCCCCACCATCGGAACCCGGCCGGATTGGATGGAGATCTATGTATTCGAATCTCGGGTCCGGAAAGATCGGCGCCAATCCTCGTGCCAGGCACGCCCGTCGGCGACCGGGTACGACTCAGGCCGGCGTCTCAGCTCTGGCCGCGCGCTCTGCGGCGGCCACGGCGTTGCGAAGCAGCATCGCCCTGGTCATCGGGCCCACTCCCCCGATACGGGGGCTGAGCCATCCGGCCACCTCGCTCACCTGCTCATCGACATCCGAGATCACCCTCCGGCCCTCGAAGCTCGTTCCCGCCGCTACGACGGCCGCTCCGGGCTTGATCATCTCGGGCGTGACGATCCCCGGCGAACCTGCCGCCGCCACGACGATGTCACCTTGGCGGACATAGGGGGCGATGTCGTCGACACCGGTATGAACGACGGTCACCGCGGCGTTGCAGCCCGGCCTTTTGAGCGCGAGCAACAGCGCCAGAGGACGGCCGATCGTCAGTCCCCTCCCGATGACCACGGCGTGACGTCCCTCGACGGGTACGTCGTAGGCCCACAGCAGCTCGAGGATGCCCGCCGGGGTACAGGGAACCGTTGCCGGGTGGCCCATCACGAGACGTCCCAGATTGACGGGGTGGATCCCGTCCACGTCCTTGGCCGGATCAATCGACAAGAGAGCCTGCTCCTCGTCCAAGCCTTTCGGCAGCGGGAGCTGGAGCAGGATCGAGTGAATGGCTGGATCGTCGTTGAAGTGACTGATGACGGCGTGGAGCGATGTCGGTGATGCGTCAGCAGGCAGATGCTGGTGGAGCGACTCGATTCCCACCTCTGCGCAGTCGGCGTGTTTCAGCGCCACGTAGCGGGCACTCGGCGCGTCATCGCCCACGAGAATCGTTCCGAGACCGGGAATCGTCCCGGCGTCGCGCAGGGCCTGCACGCGCTCTGCTACCTCGGCCCGAACTCTCTTCGCGACGGCCTCGCCGTCAAGGACTATGGCCGTCATTGGTGAAGGACCGTCATTAGTGGAGGAAGTGCCTTTCTCCCGTGAACACCATTGCAAGACCCAACTCGTCGGCCGTCGCAGTCACCTCGTCGTCGCGCACTGACCCGCCCGGCTGTATGACGACGGCCACACCCGCGGCCGCGGCGGCTTCAACACCGTCGGGGAACGGGTAGAACGCGTCGCTCGCGCACGCGCCACCAATCGCCCGGCCCGCGGCTTTCTTCGCCGCGATCTCCCCGGACTCGACGCGGTTCTGCTGTCCGGCTCCGATGCCCACGGCCTGGCCGTTGTGGACCAGGACGATTGCGTTCGAGCGGACGTGACCGCAGATCCGCCACGCCAGCTCGGTGTCACGCCATTGAGCCTCGGTGGGCGCAGCTTTGGTAACGACCCGCCACTGATCGCGTCCCGATGCAAAGTGGACCGATTCCTGTGCCAGGAAACCTCCGGCCAGCTGTCTGAGGTGAAGCGGCGGGGACTCCGGACGCGGCGACTCGAGGACGCGGGTGTTCTTGCGGCGCTTGGCCAGCATCTCGACGACCCCGGGAGCATAAGAAGGTGCCACGATCACGTCGGCCTGGGGCGCTGCGACCATCTTCTCGGCGGTGGATTCGTCGACCTGCCGGTTGAGAGCGACCACTCCCCCGAACGCGGACCGTTCGTCGCATTCGAGGGCGAGCTGGTAGGCCGTGGCGAGGTCGCCCGAGATGGCCACTCCACACGGGTTGGCGTGCTTCACGATCACCACAGCCGGATCGTCCCTCACGTTGGCCAGGTCGTAGACGAGCTGCATCGCTGCGTCCGCGTCGTAGATGTTCAGGTACGAGAGCGGGATGCCGTTTCTCAGCACCGCCTCGTCCCACCAGGTGGATCCGCCCGACAAGCTGGTCGAGCCGGTCATCGGGCGGTAGAGCGCCGCTTTCTGGTGCGGATTTTCGCCGTAGCGGAGCGCGTCTTCCGTCCTCTCGAGCGCCAGGTGGAGCGTCGGCGGCAACAGCTCGTCGGCGTCCAGCCATCCGACTATCGCCGCGTCGTACGCGGCGGTGTGAGCGAAAGCCTTTCTGGCCAGGGCTCGTTTGGTCGCCATGTCGAGGTTCCCTTTCGAGCGCAGCTCGTCGAGGACGACGGCGTAGTCGGAGGGGTCGACCACGATCCCGACGTGGGCATGGTTTTTGGCGGCGGCGCGCACCATGGCAGGACCGCCGATGTCGATCATCTCGACCGACGGGTTGCTGCCGAAGGGGTAGAGGTTCGATACCACGAGGTCGATCAGATCGATGTTGTTGGCCTCGAGGTCCCGGTGATGCTCAGGAACGTCGCGGTCGGCCAGGATCCCGCCGTGGATAGCGGGGTGAAGGGTGACGACACGGTGTCCCAGCATCTCGGGGTAGCCGGTCACGTCGGACACCTTGGTCACCGGAAGGCCGGCTTCGGCGATCGCTGAGGCCGTCCCCCCTGAAGAGACAAGCTCCCAGCCGAGCTCGTTCAGTCCCCTGGCCAGGTCGACCACACCGGACTTGTCGTAGACCGACAGAAGTGCTCTCACTTGGTCTTTCCTTTCATCTCTCTTCTCTCATGCGTGGCCTCTCATCTGTCCCGCTTGCCTCGCTTGGCTGGCTTGCCTGGCTTGCCTTCCTTGCCTCGCCTTCGATGAGCTCGGCCCACACGAATTCGAGTCCATCAGTTAAAACTGATCAGTTTGCCCTGATCATCTCCGAAACCGACTACCCCGAGACTCCCGGCGAGCCAACTCCCGGCGGGCCAACTCCCCTCGAACTCACTCCCCTCGAGCCAACCCGCCTCGCCCACACGCGACTGATCTCGTCCATCACGGTCCTGATCGCTTCGGGATATAGACGCCGCTCGACGTCTTTGATCCTTTCGTGAAGCGTCTCCTCGGTGTCATCGGGTAACACCGGAACCGCTTGCTGGGCGACGATCGGGCCGGCGTCCATCTCGAGTACCGCGTAGTGAACCGTGCAACCCGTCTCGGTCGCTCCAGCTTTGAGAGCGTCCGCTACGGCATGCCACCCCGGGAACGCGGGCAGGAGCGCCGGATGCGTGTTCAGGATCCGCATCGGGAACGCATCGTGGATCGGCTGCGCGAGAACCGTTCCATATCCAGCCATCGCGATCAGGTCGATCTCCTGCGTCACGAGGGCCCGAGTGACTGCCGTGGTGTAACTCTCGCGTTCAAAACTGGCGCCGAAACCACCCCACGCTGATCTGTCGACGAGCTCGGCGGCAACACCCGCTTCGGCCGCCACCTCAAGGCCGCGACAAGCCCGGTCCGCGAGGACGAAGGCAACCGGTAGACCGTCTGCCAGCATCGACTCGAGAATGCTGCCGGTTCCGGAAACGAGTACCGCCAAGCGCACCTCGGATGCGCCCGACACGCTCGATCCTGACACTGTCAGCGACCATACCAACCAAGGGCCCGAGTCGATGTCCGAGTTGGATTAAGCCTCCGTTAAGCGCGCCGGACCTGCACCGTCGGGAACTGGACCTGCACCGAAGTCGGCCCAACGATCGATCAGCCGCGAGCGTCGATCAGCCGAGGTGCCTGACCACCTCGACCATCAACTCGGCCTGCTCGGTGGGGTTTTGCGCCACGGTGGCGCCAGCCTCGGCCAGTGCCTCGATCTTCGCCTGGGCGGTGCCTTTCGAGCCCGAGATGATGGCACCGGCGTGGCCCATCTTCCTCCCCGGGGGGGCGGTTACGCCGGCGATGTAGGCGACGACAGGCTTCGACATGCTGTGCTTGATGAAGTCGGCAGCCCGCTCTTCTTCTGAACCGCCGATCTCCCCGATGAGCATTACGGCCCTGGTGTCGGGGTCCTTCTCGAATGCCTCGAGGCAGTCGATGAAGTTGGTACCCGGTACCGGGTCGCCGCCGATGCCGACACAGGTCGTCTGCCCCACACCCTTCTGCGACAACTCGTGAAGCGCCTGGTAGGTCAGGGTTCCAGAGCGGCTCACGATCCCGACGGGGCCACCGGCAAGTGCGATGTCACCGGAGGTGATCCCGATGTTGCACTTTCCGGGAGAAATGATCCCCGGGCAGTTGGGTCCCAAAAGCCTGGCGTCGGGGTGTTCGTGACGGAGGCGGTTGTAGAAGAGCGCCTCGTCGTGCGCCGGAATGAACTCCGTGATGCACACGATGAACGTGATTCCCGCCTCGGCGGCCTCCATGATCGCCGCTGCGGCACCCCTCGGGGGGACCACGATGAATGACGCGGTCACGCCGGTCTTGTCGACGGCCTCTTTGACCGTGTCGAACACCGGTATGCCCTCGACGTCGGTGCCACCCTTGCCAGGGGTGACCCCGGCCAACACCTTCGTCCCGTACTCCTTGTTGCGAAGCCCGTGGAACCGGCCCTGGCCTCCGGTCAGACCCTGGACCACGACCTTGGTGTTCTCGTCTACGAAGATGCTCACCCGAGTCCTCCTGCAAGTGCGACCGCGCGGCGGGCGCCATCGAGCATTGTCTCTTCGGCCACGAGCGTCGGCGAGAGATGAGGGGCGAGGATCTCGCGCCCCAACTCGGCGTTCGTGCCGTCCAAGCGCAGCGCGATCGGGGCTTTCATCTTCACCCGCGAGAGCGCTTCGATTATTCCGTTGGCCACTTCGTCGACCTTGGTGATGCCACCGAAGATGTTGACGAAGATCGCCTTTACGTTTCGGTCGGTGTTGATGACCTCGAGCGCTGCCGCCATGACATCAGCGTTCGCGCCGCCACCGATATCCAAGAAATTGGCTGCCGTCCCACCCACCTGCGTGACCACGTCGAGCGTGCTCATGGCCAGGCCGGCTCCGTTGGCGATGATGCCCACCGTCCCCGTGAGACCTATGTAGTTGAGCCCCTTCTCCCTGGCGAGCAGCTCACGTTCGTCGAGGACCTCGGTCCCTGCGAACTCCTCCCATTCGGGATGGCGGAAAGCCGCGTTGTCATCGAGAGTGACCTTCGCATCGAGAGCGTGGACCTTGCCCTCGGGGGTGAGGATCAGTGGGTTGATCTCGGCCAGGTCACAATCGCCCTTGTCGTAGCAGTCGTACAGCTTGACCAGCACCTCGGCGGCCTGCTCACGGGCGGCGGGATTGAGCCCGGCCTCAGCGACCAGCTTCGACGCCTGATCGAGGCTGAAACCCTCGGTCGGATCGACGTGCAGGCGGGCGATGGCATCCGGGTCGGTATCGGCGACGTCTTCGATCTCGACGCCACCTTTGGCGGAGACCATGCACAGGTGCAGCTTCGCCGGACGGTCGAGCGTGAAGCTCGCGTAGTACTCCTCGGCGATGTCACTGGCGTGCTCGACCCACAGGCGCAGGACCTCGTGGTCCTTGATGTGCATGCCGAGAATCGCCTTCGCATGCTTACGAACCTCGCCCGCGTCGTTGGCGATCTGGATGCCGCCGGCCTTCCCGCGGCCACCGACCTTCACCTGAGCCTTCAGCACCACCGGGTATCCGGCCGCTTCTGCCTGCTCAACGGCTTCGTCGACGCTGTCGGCAACCCCACCGGGAGAGGTCGGTATACCGAAGCGCGAGAAATATCGCTTTCCCTGGTACTCGTATAGGTCCACTTGCTCCTCTTCTCTCCTCGGTGTCTTACTTCAGACCTTGTACCGCAGAACAACGCGGTGATTCAAAAGGAAGCGCCGGGGCGCCCGTACCCGCCTGAGCCGGATCTTCATCTTCTGGTCCGTGAGTTGTGCCGGACCGCTTGATGCCGCGCCAGCGGCGTGGCTCAGATAACGCCCTCCCGCTGGTCGAGCGCGTCCGCCAACCAACCCGAGATCTCTGTGAGAGGGGCTCCCGGGGTGAACACCTGGGCCACCCCCATCTCCTTCAACACCGGGATGTCGTCGTCGGGGATGATTCCGCCGACGATCACCATCGTGTCTTCGAGACCGGCCTGCTTCAGTCCTTCTATGACCTTCGGGACGAGGGTGAGGTGGGCTCCGGACAACAGGGAGAGGCCGACGGCGTCGGCGTCCTCCTGGACGACCGCCTGGACCACCTGCTCGGGAGTCTGATGAAGGCCTGTGTAGATGACCTCGAACCCGGCGTCACGAAGCGCACGGGCGATCACCTTCGCGCCCCGGTCGTGGCCGTCCAGTCCCGGTTTGGCCACGACCACGCGATACGGCCGTTTCATCGGGGCCGAGTGTAGGCGGCGCACGCGGAAAGGGCAGGTCCGGGACAGGTCGGGGAAGGTCTGGAACGGGTCGGGGAAGTCTGAAGTTCCGTCAGCGCCGGGCCAGCACCTCGACGTGGACCACGTTGAAGAACGCCCCTGGATCCACGGACCATCTCCGCCACGCTGCGGCGATCTGCGACAACTCCTTACGATCAGCGAGGCCATATGCGACCGCCTGCGTGGCGAGTGACGAGAGCTCGACCCGATCCGCCCACAGCTCTCCCCACCACCTGCAGCTCCGCGGATCGGCGTAGGTCCAGTTGCCGGTGGTAACAGTCAAGTCTTCGAAACCGGCCTTTCTGACCCAGCCGGAGAGGAACCGTCCGGCATCCGCTTCTGCGCCGTTTCGCTTTGTGACCTGGTGGTAGAGCGACAGCCACTGATCGAGCAGCTCATCTTGGGGGTCCCACATCATCGATCCGTAGTCGCCGTCTCTGACTGCGAGCAGACCCCCGGGCCGAAGCAACCGCCGCATCTCGGTGATCGCAGCCACCGGGTCCGTCAGGTGCTGAAGGACCTGGTGCGCGTGCACCACGTCGAACGAGGCCTCGGGAAAATCGAGCGCGTAAACGTCACCAGTGGTGAAACTGGCATTGGAAACGTTGCGCTCGCTCCTCGCACGCTCGGCGCCGACCAGCACGCCCGCTTCGCGGTCAAGGCCGATCACGGTCCCCGGCCCTACCAGCTGCGCCAGGTCGAGCGTTATCGTTCCCGGCCCGCAGCCCACGTCGAGCAGGTCCATACCGGGCCGGAGCTCTGGGATCAGGTAGCGGGCGGAGTTCTCAGCGGTACGCCAGGTGTGACTGCGGAGCACGGACTCGTGATGGCCGTGGGTGTAGACGTCGGGCGAGCTCACTACTTGAACTTGTCCTCGGCCATCTTGGGCAGCCGGCCCTTGGGCTTACGCGAAGTCGATGTAGAGCTCGAGCCCGACCCCGCGGCCCGGGACTGTGACCGCGCGCCGGTAGAGCTCGTGGATCTGGTGGGAACCGTGTCGTAGCGATAGCCGGAGCCAGCAGGGCCGGAGCCCGTCGCGTCGGAGCCCGTAGCGCCGGAGCCGGTAGCGCCGGAGCCAGTTGCTGCGGAACCCGCCGTGCCGGAACGTGCCGCCACAGATCGCGAGGCCGTGGAGGTGGACCGTGTGGAGGGTGACTGCTTGAATCCGGAAGCAGCAGAACGTGAACCGCCGCTTCGGGTCCTCCCGTAGCCGCCGTTCGACTCGTAGGTGTCCTCGCGCTCGTAACGGCTTTCCGAGTCGTAACGGTCCCGCTCGTATCCGTCCTGTGCCTCGAACGGATCCTGCGAGTCGAGCTCGTCCCAGTCGTCACGACCCCGTGCCGAGTACCGGTCGGAACCAGGACGCGACCCGGAACCTGATCCGGTCGACCAACGACCGGAACCTCCTCTTCCTGAGCGGTCTCCTGGCAGGCGCGCAGGATCAGGACGCGTCACGTAAGACAGGCCGGAGTCGCGGACCAGCTCTTCTGGTACCTCTTTCAGGAACCGGCTGGCGATAGCCGCCGAGGTGGAGCCGAAAACAGTTCGGCTCCATGCGTGCGACAGATAGAGGAACCGGCGCGCTCGTGTGATCCCGACGTAGAAGAGCCGGCGTTCCTCCTCGATGCCCGCCGGGTCGTCGATGGACCGCGAGTGCGGGAAGATCCCGTCTTCCATCCCGACCAGGAACACAGCCGGGAACTCGAGGCCCTTCGCAACGTGAAGCGTCATGAGCGACACCCGCGTGCCGTCACCTTCGAGCTCGTCCGAGTCGCTCACGAGCGCCACCGACTCCAGGAACGAGTCGAGCGAGTTGTACTCCGCGGCCACCGTCTGCAGCTCGGCGAGGTTCTCCAGGCGGCCCTCTGACTCCACGGTGCTGTCGGCGCGTAGCGACGCCGAGTATCCGGTGCGCTCCAAGACGGCGTCGACGATCGAAGCCGGCGACGCGTCGCTCGTGACCATCTGGCGGAGCTCTTCAAGAAGTTCAGCCAGCGCCTTCACTCCTTTCGCCGCCTTGCCGGTCAGCCCAGCCTCCTCAGGCTCGAAGAACGCGTCGGCGAAGGAACGGTTGTGGCTTCGAGCCCACGACGCCATGCGGTCCACCGAGGTGTCCCCCACCCCGCGTTTCGGAACGTTCACGATGCGCCTGCACGAGATCTCGTCGGACGGATTGAGCAGAACCTTCAGATAGGCGAGAACGTCGCGGACCTCGCGCCTGTCGTAGAAGCGCGTGCCCCCGACGACCTTGTACGGGACGCCCTCGCGGACCAGCTCCTCTTCGAGAACCCGGCTCTGCGCGTTGGTCCTGTAGAAGACCGCGACATCCCCGTATGGGAGAGTTTCTGCTGAGTGGAGCCTGCCGATCTCTGATGCCACCCACAGGGCTTCGTCGCGTTCGTCCTCCGCGCGGTACCGGCAGACCAGATCCCCGGCGCCCACGTCGGTCCACAGATCCTTCGGGACCCGGGACACGTTGTTGACGATCACCGCGTTCGCCACGTCGAGAATCGTCTTGGTCGACCGGTAGTTCTGTTCGAGGGCAACGGTCTTGGCGTCAGGGAAGGCGTTCTTGAACTCGAGCAGGTTGCGGATGTCCGCTCCGCGCCACGCGTATATCGATTGGTCCACGTCACCCACCACCGTGACGTTGCGGTGTTCCGAGGTCAGGCGGAGGACGAGCTCGTTCTGAGCCCGGTTGGTGTCCTGGAACTCGTCGACCAGAACCTGCCTGAAGCGCTGTCTGTAGGCGGCGAGGACGTCGGGGAACGCGTCGAACAGGTTGACGGTGACCAGCAAAAGATCGTCGAAGTCCATCGCGGAAGCCGCGTGCAGACGCTGCTGGTACTCCGTGTAGACATCGGCCACGCGCCGTTCAATGAAGGTCTGGGCGCTGGCACGGTACGCCTCGAAGTCGAGGAGCTCGGACTTTGCCGCCGAGATCGCCCCCTGGACCGAACGCGGGGGAAGTCGCTTTGTATCGAGACCGAGGTCGCGCTCGACCTGTTCGACCAATCTCCGCGAGTCGGCGTCGTCGTAGATGGTGAAGCTGCGGCGGTAACCGAGGCGGTCGGCTTGGGATCGCAGAATGCGGACGCACGCCGAGTGGAAGGTCGAGACCCACATTTTGTCCGCGGCTTCGCCCAACAGCTCACGCACGCGGCTTCGCATCTCCTCGGCCGCTTTGTTGGTGAAGGTGATTGCGAGCACCCCCCAGGGCGCGACTTCACCCGATCCCACCAGATACGCGATCCGGCGGGTGAGCACCCGGGTTTTCCCGGAACCGGCGCCGGCCACGACGAGAAGAGGGCCGTCTTTGTAAACGACGGCCTCGCGCTGGGGTTCGTTGAGACCGACGAGCAATGCATCGAGCCCTGCCTGGTCGAGAAGCCATTCCGGGCGCTTTTTCTGCTGGCGGTGTTCGGATGGGCCGACCGCCTTCGCGGCACGCGCGGGACGGGGAGGTGCGTCGTCTGGGATCTGGTCAAGGTCCTCGGGCGGAGCCTGGTCGAGGTCGAGATCCTCGGGGTCCGCGCTCTCGGTTCCGGTCCCCGCGCCCGCAGGTCCTGCGTCGGTTCCGGTAACGAACGCACCTCCGGTTCCGAAACCGGTGCCTTCAAACCCAAGTTGCTCGGGGTGCCTCTGCTCCGGATGCTGTTGCCCCGGGTGATGTTGCTCCGGATCCTGGGACATCAACGGAGAGTACCGGTGGGACGGGTTACTCGGGCTGGTGCCGCTACTCCCATTCGATCGTGCCGGGCGGTTTGGAGGTGATGTCGAACGCAACCCGGTTGACCCCTTCGACCTCGTTGATGATCCGGGTCGACATACGTTCCAGCAGTTCGTATGGAAGGCGCGCCCAATCCGCGGTCATGGCGTCTTCTGAGGTGACGGCCCGGATGATGATCGGGTACGCGTAGGTCCTGCCGTCCCCCATGACTCCGACGGTCCTTACAGCAGGAAGCACCGCAAAGCTCTGCCACAGCTCCCTGTAGAGGCCCGCCAGACGGACCTCTTCGATGACGATGGCATCCGCGGCGCGAAGGATGTCCGCACGCTCGCGGGTCACGTCACCGATGATCCGGACTGCCAAACCGGGGCCGGGGAAGGGTTGGCGCCACACGATCTCCTCGGGTAGGCCGAGCTCCTCGCCGACAGCGCGCACCTCGTCCTTGAACAAAGGCCGCAGCGGTTCAACCAGCTCGAAGGTCATGTCCTTCGGAAGACCGCCGACGTTGTGATGCGACTTGATTACCGCGGCGTCGTTCGTCCCCGACTCGATGATGTCGGGATAAAGGGTGCCCTGCACCAGAAATCGCGCGCCGCCCTCGACATCGGTGGCTACATCCTTCGCCACCTCTTCGAAGACGCGGATGAAGGTCTCCCCGATGGCCTTACGTTTGGCCTCCGGATCAGTCAAACCCTCGAGAACCGAAAAGAAACGGTCCTGTGCCTTCACGTGGATGAGGTCGACATGGAACTGCCGCCGGAAGGTCTCTTCCACCTGGTCCGCCTCGCCCGCTCGCATAAGGCCGGTGTCGACGAAGACGCATGTCAGTTGTTCACCTATCGCCTTGTGCACCATCGCCGCGGCTACTGCGGAGTCGACGCCGCCCGACAGTGCGCACAGGACGCGGTCGCCTCCCACCTGCGCACGTATCTGGTCCACGGCCGACTCGATGATGTTGGTGTGCGTCCAGGTCGGAAGGGCGTCGCACACGTCGAATAGGAACCGCTCGATCAAGCGTTGCCCGCGATCGGTGTGCACCACCTCGGGATGGAACTGCAC
>JBAPRR010000146.1:0-3278 GCA_049281195.1 Acidimicrobiales bacterium | reverse complement strand
GCAATAGAGCCACCGCGTCTCTTTTGAACTCGGGCGAGTAACGCCTCGAGGTTCCACGCTTTGCCATCCCAACATCCTCCTCCAGCTAGGGCCGGTGAGGTGTCCGGTTCAACGGGGGAAGTTCAGTACCTCGGACTTGATCTCGTTCGGTTCCAGGCCCCACTGACCGCTCGGCTGCAACCTTGATTCTTCGCAAGATGCCGCGGACACCAATGGCGTGGCCCCCGGTTCCGATCACAAAGGCGCGATAGGCCGCTCCGTGATGACCGGGGAACGAAGCGGACGTTTCGGCGCTGACCAGGCAGTGCTGGCCATCGAGGGGAGTGACTCGAAATGTGAGGGAGTACTGCGAAAAAAGATGAGCTCCCTCGAGCCTCCATTTTGTCGGCGACTGGGACTGAGTGACTCGGAAGCCGGGTAGCGAGGCACCAACTGTGTGGGGATCGTCGATCGCACGGTCCGGCCTGCATCGGAGTGCTTTCGCGAAGGCGCGCCAAGCCGGTTGGGTGGTGAGACGTTCAAACACACTTACTACGAGGGGCCAAGCCCGGTCAGCAGGCACATCCACAGAGATGTTGTGGTCATCGATTCGGGGCAGGGCTGGCGCGACCTCCACAACTCCCATTTTGACCGCATCAACAGAGACGCTGAAAGTATGCGTCGGGCGCCCAGATCTCGCGATCCGGATCTCCCACTCCGCCAAGAACCAGTCGTGTCCCTCAAGCGTGGCGATGATCTTCAGATCCGGATCGCTACGCAGGTCAGCCGTCTCATTGCCTACCGAACCGACAGTCCCACGGCCATCACCCTGGGATCGGCATCCAGGACCCGTTGGTGCGGTTCGTGGCAATGGTGCCCAACGGCGTCGGGTCACAATCATGCCAACGGTATTCCGAATGAATCGGGAGACGTCCACCAAATCACCGACGGTCTCGCCATTGCAGATCGGCCCAAAGCAGCCGGCCCCTGTCGGCCTCGTCGAGGCACCTGACGCCGTCGAACCGGTCGGCGACGATGGCTCCGGCTCCGACTGATCTGACATCTGATGACGGGGCTGACCAGCCGAAATGCCGGACAGATTCTCGATTCGTGCCTGGCTAGGAGCTCAAGAGGCGTCGGGCCGCTTCCACCACTGGGGTGGGTTTTCATGTCTGAAGGACTCCAACGCAGTGAGGTTGGTGCGCTGCAGCCTGTACTGCTTGCAAGCCCTTCAAGTCATGGACGAGTCAGACTGTCGAACGTTAGATTCACGTCGAGACGCCGCTGGCTGCAGCGTGCTCGCCGGTTCTGATTAGAGACAGTGAGCAGCTATTCTTGCCATGTCCAAGGTCCTGGCCAACTGTCTACCTACAGATTCGAGACGAGGAAATTTTCGGTGAAGCGACGTTTCCGACAAGCGAGAAACTCCGACCCCGGACTTCGAGTCAAACCGCGCCCACTGCTCTCGGCGCTTCGAACAATGGGTGTCCAGTTTCTCTTTTCGGTTGGTCTGACTTTTACCATCCTCTCCCTCATCAGCGGCCTCTGCCAGGCCGCCCTGCTCTTGTCCATATCGGAGATCGCGGTGGCTACGGTCGAGGGCAAGAAGTACATCCACTTCTATGGGCACCAAATCACGCCGATCAACGGTGTTGCCCTGTCGTTCGTTCTGGTCGCCCTCTCGTTTGGCACAAGCTTGGTTGCCGCCTTCATCGGATGCTCGCTTACCACTCGAGCCCTCAATGCCGGCCGGGTCCGGGTGATCGACAGTTTTTTTGAAGCCAGTTGGGCGCAGCAATCTGCCGAGCGCCTGGGTCGCATCCAGAATCTCCTGACCATGAATAGCGGAGCGACGGCTGGGGTGATCAGCAGTCTGTCGGCGATTGTTCAATCGCTCGTGATGGTGATTGCGCTGCTCAGCGTCGCAATGATCGTGGATCCCATCGCCGCGTTCGCCGTAATCGGGGTTGGGGTGTTCCTATCGCTGCTGCTGCGGCCCTTGAGCATCAGAACACGAGCGGCCTCAAGGTCTTTGTCGACCTATACGCGAGCGATGGGAACCCAGGTGACGGAATTCACCCGGCTCGTCCGGGATTTTCGCATTGCCGGCGTCGAACCGCGCGCTAAAGACAAGATGCACGACTCGGTAGACAACGCAGGAAAGTACTACCTCAAGGTGCAGCGCTATGGGGCCATCACTCCCATCATTTATCAGAGCGTGGCTCTGTGCTTTGTCTTGGGCGCTCTCGCCCTCCTCGTCAAGCAGGGACATTCCAATATCGCCTCGCTCGGGGCCGTGCTACTTCTCATCTTACGAGCGGTTTCTTCTGGCACCGCCCTGCAGGGTTCCTTTCAGGGCCTCCGAACTAGCCAGGGCATGCTTGAAGATCTCCTAGTGGACATCGAGATACTTGACGCGTCCCGCTACGAAACCGTAGGCCTGCTTCCGGACTCATTCGAGCTGGTCTTTTCATCCGTAAAGTATTCCTACGACGGCGTGACACCCGCCCTGTCCGACGTGAGCTTCTATATTCCCGAGGGTTCCATCGTCGGCATCCTTGGACCGTCGGGAAGTGGGAAAACGACCATCAGTCAGATCATCCTCGGCCTCCGCAAGCCCGACGGAGGCAAAGCTGCAATCGGCGATGTCGACGCGTGGGAAGTCCAAAAGGGCGATGGCAAGAGCCCTATAGCCCTGGTTCCTCAAGAGCCAGTTCTTCTGCAAACTTCGATAATGGAGAACGTGAAGTTCTTTCGGGACTTCAGCGACGACGACGTTCTGGCAGCATCGCGACTCGCTCATCTTGAGCAAGACGTCGAACAGATGCCTGCGGGCTATCAAACTCAGGTCGGTCCGGGCGGCACTGCGTTGTCGGGTGGTCAGAAGCAGCGCCTAGCCATCGCTCGGGCGCTGATCAGTTCCCCGAAACTCATCGTCCTTGACGAGCCAACCAGCGCACTCGACGGTCGAAACGAGAAGCTGGTGCGCCAGACCCTCTCGCAGCTTCGGGGTCACGTGACAGTGGTCATCATCTCCCATCGCCTCGACACCACGGCCGAGTGCGACTATCTCTTGATACTTGATAAGGGCCGCGTGGCTGAATTCGGGGCACGGGACAATGTCTTGCTAACCCAGGCCTTCCACAGGATTCAGAGCCTCACAGAAGGCGGCATGAGCTCGAAAGACGGCGGTTTGGGCATGACGGACCGAGGTCCGCTGCCCCGGCTAACCAACGGCTCAGCAACGGTGGATTCTTTTTTCTCGACGCGAGGCGACGAGTAGTTAGACGCTGCTTAAG
>JBAPRR010000145.1:0-12081 GCA_049281195.1 Acidimicrobiales bacterium | reverse complement strand
GGCGATCCCTGTCACTCAGGCGATCCCGGATAGTCCGTTGATCACCTTCGAAAGCGCCGAGAAGTCCTCCCGGCCATACCCCGCCTTCGACGCCGCGGTGAGCACCTGCCGGACAGTTGCGGTCGACACCAACGGGACACCGGCTCGAGCCGCGTACCCCAGGGCCAGATCAAGGTCCTTGGCCATCAGGTCGGTCATGAAACCAGGCTTCCAGTTGTTGGACGCCGGGCTGTCGGCGATCACCCCGGCGACCGGAAGGCGGGTCCTGACCGCGGTGCAGTCGCCTGTCGAGTGGGAAAGAACCTCGAGAAGTTGTCCCGGGTCGGCGCCGGAGCTGATCGCGAGCGCAGTGGCCTCGGCGGTGGCGAGCATCTGCGCGGCGTAGATCAGATTGTTACACAGCTTCACTACCTGGCCCATTCCCGGTCCGCCGACGTGGACGACCAGGGCCGAGACCGGCGCCAGCGCGTCGCGCGACGCCTCCAAAGTCTCGGCAGATCCACCGACCATGACGGTGAGCGTCCCCCGCTCGGCTCCCACCGTCCCGCCCGACAGCGGGCCGTCGAGGTATCCGGCACCTGTCGCCTTCACCCGCTCATGTTGTGCGCGCTCGACGTCCGGATCGATGGTCGACGCGTCGATGACGATCTTGCTCGGCCCCAAAGCTGGGAGGAGTTCGTCGACGACGCTCGAGACCTCAGGTGAGTTGGGGACACATATGAAGATGACCTCGCTCGACTCAGCCACGCCGGGGATGGTGCCTGCATCTGTTGCGCCCAGAGCGACGGCCGCGTCGATCGGTGGCCGGCTCCGGGAGGCCACGCTCACGTCGTGTCCGGCGTTAAGGAGGTTGCGGGTCATCGGGAGTCCCATGGCCCCGAGGCCGATAAATCCGAGCTTCATTGTGATCAGTATCCAAGCTTCATGTGATCAGTATCCGAGATTCGTGGGATCAGGCGTGCGCCGGTACGTGAGCCGCCAGTGTCGGAGAGAGCCACTCCGAGGTGCCGGTGAGCAGTTCGTCGACCATCGCCTCTGTCTCGTGCAGATCACCGCGTCCGGCCAGTGGGTCGAGCTCGAAGGCAGCCTCGGCCAGAGTCCTGTTGCCCTCGACTGCCGCCTTTACCGTGAGCTCCTGCGTGGCGACGTGGCGCCTGAGCAGCTCGGCGACCGGAGGGGGCAGGTGCGGAGTGTCGCGGCCGCGCATGCCGTCTCCGTCGACAATGCAGATCGACTCGACCACCGCGTCGGCCGGCAGGTCCGGGCATTGGCCGGTGTTCGGCAGGTTGAGGGGGAGCTCCCGGTGCGTTCCGGTGGTGAGGGAGTCGATGACCGGTGCCACCAGCTCGTCGGACGACCAGGTCGGTACCTGCTCGGATCCGTCGAGCATCGCCTGGACCTGGTCGATGTACTCCCGCTGGCTCTTCTCCCTCATGGCGATGGTGGTGAGCGCCACCCCCCAGTCAGCGCCCCAACGCGCCTCCTCGGTGAGTATCGAGGGAAGGAACTCGGCGAGGTGCCGGTCTCCGGCGCCGGGGAGAACGCCCCACCGGTCGAACAGCGACAGTTTCAGGAAGTGCCTTCTCGCGAAGTCGAGCTCAGTGAAGGGATCGGCCTCGGGCCTGTCGGAACCGGGCGGTGCGGGAGCCACGACGTCCCAACCACCGAGGGACTCCACCATCGTCTTCATCCGGGCGATCCCGTCGATCCCGTCCGCGTCAAGCGCGGTGATCAGCGGAAAGTGGTTGACCCCCACGACGGTCGGCTTCATCTTCTCGTGCGGCAGGCCCCATGCGATCGCCAGGTCCAGGCAGAAGTTGCCGACCTCGTGGCACAACCCCACCGCTTTGATGGACGTCTCGCGGCAGACCGACCGGGTGAGAGTGGTCATCGGGTTGGTGATGTTGAGCATCCACGCATCCGGACAGATCTCTTCCATGTCGCGCCCGATGCCCACGAGAACCGGGATGTTGCGGATGGCCCGGCTGATTCCTCCCGGCCCCACCGAATCGCCGACCGACTGGTAGATGCCGTGGCGGGCAGGAACCTCGAGATCCACGGCCATCGACGGGAACCCGCCCGTCGAGATGGTCACAACCACGTAGTCGGCACCCTCGAGGGCGCGCCGCTGATCGGTGGTCGTGACGACCTCGACCTCGGTGCCGAGCTTGCTCGCGGCGAGCTTGGTGAACGCCTCCATTGTCGGAAGGGGCGTCGGGTCGATGTCTTCGAGCACCAGACGGAGCGGTCGGATCGACTCGGTGCGCAGCAGGTCGACGATCAAGGTGGGGGCCCACTGGTAGCTGCCGCCACCGATGATGGTTATCTGCACGCGGTTCTCCTATGTGACGGGCCACCGGCGGGTGGCAACACTACTTGTGGGCCTGTGAAGCTGGCTTTGTCTTGAACCAGTCAGCTCAGGCCGACCTGGCGAGGTCGCGGCTGAGGATGTTCACGACCGAAACCCCTGAGCCGCGCCCCCCGACGTTGTGCTGCAGAGCGTGGCCGTGGCGGATCGCCACCTGCCTGCTTCCCGCCTCCTCGCGCAGCTGCCAGTAGCACTCGCAGATCTGAGCGACGCCGGTGGCGCCGATCGGGTGACCCTTGGCGAGCAGGCCGCCAGACGGGTTGACGGGGATCCTCCCGTCGATAGCGGTCTCACCCTCCAGTGAGGCGATCCCACCCTTGCCCTTCTCCACGAACCCGATGTCCTCGATGTCGAGAATCTCGGTGATGGTGAAGCAGTCGTGCACCTCGGCCATGTCCATGTCGTCGGGACCGAGTGAGGCCATCTCGAAGGCACGGCCCGAGGCCAAAGTGGTCGCCGGAAGGCCGATGAAAGTCGACTTCTCGTGTAGCGACGGGTGGTCGGTCGCCACGCCGAAGCCCGACACGTAGACGGGCTTGTCGGTCAGGTCCTTGGCACGCTCGGGTGTGGTGAGGATGACCGCAGCGGCGCCGTCTGTCTGCGGGCAGCAGTCGAGCAGGCGCAGCGGGTGGCACACCGACGGTGAGGAGAGGACCTGCTCGATGGTGATCTCGTTCTGGAAGTGGGCGTAAGGATCGAGGCAACCGTTGTGGTGGTTCTTCACGGCCACCGATGCGAGCATCTCGTGGGTGGTGCCGAGCTCGTGCATGTGCCGGGTGGCGAAGGGTGCGAACAGAACCGGTGCGGTCTCACCGCGGTTGTAGAGCGGGTGGCCCGCAGCAGCGCGCGACAGGAGCCCTTCGGCCGTGGACTTGTCGCGCATCTTCTCGACGCCGATCACCAGCACGACGTCGTGGACACCCGAGGCGACGACCATCGCACCGATCCTGAAGGCGTCAGAGCCGGACGGGCACGCGTTCTCGACCCTGGTGAACGGCACGCCGGCCAGGCCGACGGCGCTCGACACGGTGTTCCCGCCCACACCTTCTTGACCCCACAGGCTTCCTCGTTGCGTGGCGACGATCCCTGCTTCGATCGCAGAAGGGTCGAGGCCGTTGTCGACGCTCGCGATCGCGGCTTTGAACGCGGCCGCGGCCATCTGCTCGTAGCTCTGCTCGAACAGCTCGCCGAACTTGATCATCCCGGCGCCCACCACCGCGACCCGGTCCCAGCTCATCAGGCTTTCCTCCCACTCCGCATTCTTGGCTACTCCGGCTTTGCCTACTCTGGCCCTGCCTAATCTGGTTTTGCCTACTGCGCTTGCTTGGCCTCGAGCACCGCTTTGAACCCGTACACCGGTACTCCGCGTTCTAGTGCGTAACGCCTCAACACCAGGTTGACGCGGTCATCTATCTCGATCGAGGGAGCGTCGTCGGGGGTTCCCTGCACCATCAGGCGTGCGCCGTCGTCGAGATCGAGGATGAGCATCGGTAGCGGCGCCACGAATGGTGGCGGCATGGTCTGGTTCACGACGAAGGTGTGGACCGAGCCGCTACGAGCGAGGGCAACCACTTCGAGCTGGTCGCCTCCGCACCCGATGCAGGTCGGGTGCACAGACGGCGGTGTCGATATGGCACCGCACACCTTGCAATGTGCCCCTTCCAGACCGAGCATCTCGACGTTCCCACGTACGAAGGCCGCACCTCCGGGGGGAAGACCCATGGGAACCGGGTCCACCATGGCCTGGATGACCCCTCGGGCACGGGCGGCTTCGACGTAGCCGGCGTTCCGACCCTTTGCGAGCCGTGCGCCGGCACCTTCGGCACCCGGCACCGGATGATCCACGGTGATGGCGACCGCGGTCGCCCTTCCTCCGCCATAGCCGGTCGCACCGAAAGATCCGGCTTCGGCCAGTGCCGGGACCAGGCCGAGGAGGGCGGATGCTGCGCCGGTGTCACCGAGCTCTGCCTGCACGGGAGCGGACAAGGGTTCCGGGGTGCCGAGCCGCTTGGCCAGCGTGGCCCCGAGCTTCCCGTCCGGATCGGACAGTGACCAGGCAGAGACGCTGACGGCGCCTTCTGCATCGCCTTTGCCCGCATCGCCTTTTTGACCGGCGACTGCCTTCGCCGCCGCCGACAGAAGGGGGAGGTAGACCTCTTCCCTGAACAGCCGCGGGTCGTATGGGTCCCCCGCGGCAAACGCCCCGTCCGCCCGGTAGCGGTCCAGAACCGGGATCGATCGCGAGGCCCTCGAGTGGAGAACGGCCGGTGCGCCTTCAGCTGGACCGAGGATGAATGCGGCGGCCCCCGCTCCGTACGTGGTCTCACTTGCGGTGCCCATCCCGGGGATCTGCGCGTCGGAGACCACCACGAGAGCGCTCTCTACGTGGCCGGAAGCGATCGCATCCCATGCGCTCAGCAGCGCTTCCATCCCGGCGTGAGGAGATCCGCTGAAAAGGCCGCCTTCTGCTTCTGTGTCTATGCCCAGTGTCGTGGCCAGAAATGGGTGGCTCGGTCCGTCGGCGAACGGTGGGCGTGACGTTCCCCACCACAACCCGTCTATCTCCGCGCCGGCGTCACTGCCGACCGATGTCCGGAGTGCTCCGACGGCGGAGACCGATGCCTCCCACGCGAGGGTGAGGGTGTCCTCGTCGCTGCCACAGACGCCGACCTTCCCTCTGCCGCCACCTTCTCCCCACGCGGCGCGCACCTCCGAGACCGCTAGACGAAAAGTGGGCGCGGCCACTCCCGTGGCGAGAACACCTACCGGCGTGACGGACCGGCCATTCGACGATCGGCTCATGACTCTCTTTCCTGTGGATCCTGGTTCTTTCCTGCGAATCCCGGACTCCTGGGGGATCCCACTACTTACCCTGTCTGGTCTTTCGCTATCTGTTGCTGCCTGGACCGTTGGTACCTTGCCCACCTACGAAGGGGAACCGGCGGTCTACTTCCAGAGCGGTCCGGCGGGGACCTTCCCGCCGAGCAGAGCGGTGCCGATGAAGTTGCGCTGGATCTCGACCGTGCCCGCCCCTATACAAAGTCCCCGGATGTCGCGGTAAGCCCTCTCCACCGGGTACTCCCTGCTGTAGCCGTATCCACCAAGAAGTTGGATGGCCTCGTCGCACACATGCTTCGCCGCCAGGTTGCTGGCGAGCTTCGCCATCGCCGATTCGAGCGCCGGCGGGGTGCCGCCCGGACCTGCCAGGGTCACAGCACGCTCCAGCAGCAATCGTGCTCCCTCCAGCTCGGTGGCCATGTCGGCGATCTTCCACTGGAGACCCTGCAGGTCGGAGAGCTTTCTTGCTCCCACGGCCCGCTCGTTCATGTAACCGATGGCGTGCTCGAGGGCTCCCTGAGCGGCTCCTATGCACATCGCGGCGTTCCCGCACCGTTCGTGGTTGATGTGAGCGAGCAGAGTCTTGAGCCCCGAGTTATCGGCCGGGTCCCCGAGCACGAGCACGTCGGAGGCCTCGACTCTCACTCCGTCGAAGGCGAGCTCGGCCTCGGTGCATCCCCGCAGTCCCATCTTCTTGTGGGTCCCGGCGACGCTAACGCCATCGGCGGAAAGGTCGACCACGACTGCGCCGATTCCCTTCCCACTGCCGACCTCTGAACCCGGGAACCTGCACCAGACCAGGCAGGCCACCGATCTGTGGCCTCCGGTCACGTAGTTCTTGTAGGCATCGAGTCGCCAACCGTCGCCATCCTCGGTGAGGCGCGCCCGCATCTGGGGCGCGGCAGAACCCGCATCGGGCTCGGTGATCCCGATGCAGAACAGCTCACCGGCGGAAGCCTTGGGGAGCCAGCGGCTCCTGAGGCTCTCGTTGCCAAGGTGTTCGATCGCGCGCGGTGGTCCGTTGAAGACGAGCTGGCACAAGATGGCGCTCGACACGTCGACACGGGCCAATTCCTGGAGGACCACCGCAGCTTCTGTGTCCCCCATCCCCATGCCGCCGTATTCCTCTCCGACGGTGACGGTGAAGAGGTCGGCTCGCCTGAGGGCCTCCAGAGACGACTCGGCGAACTCCTCTGTCTCGTCCCAGTGGGCAGCGTGGGGTGCCAGCTCTCTTTCTGCGACGTCGCGCGCGAGCTTGCGTAGGGCGGCTAGATCCTCGTTGTCTTGGTACAGACCGAGGTCGGACATATCCGACGAGCTCATGCGGGGGCCTCCGGGGGACGTTTCCCTGACACCACTGTCAGGGAAATTACTACACTGGACGATCGGCTCCCCCTGGCGCGGTCAGGGCCGGATGCACTCCTACGGAGGGCTCAATGAGCGAAACACGGGAATTTCAAAATGTCCGCGGCAGGCGTGATCAGGCCGAGGCGAAAAGCGTCAACGAGTTCATGGAAGAGCTCGGGACCCTGCAGACAGAGATCTGCTCCACCAAAAACCAGGTGTGGGAAGCGGTTGCTGACGGTTCGCTCTCAGAAGAGTTCCTGAAGCGGTTCTGCAAGGAGTACTACTTCCTCGGGAAGTGGTTCACCTCCGAGTTCGGTTCGCTCGTGGCGAACTCGCCCGACACGGACGCGGTGAGCCTGTCCGCCAGCGAGCACTTCACCCACTGGCTGCAGAACCTGGCCGACGAGACCGGTTACGCGGGGGACAAAAACCACGTCGACATGAAGATCGAGTGGGCCCATCAGCTCGGCATCACCGACGAGGAGCTGGACACCTACGTGGCGATGCCCGAGACGATCGGGATGGTCTTCACCTCCCTGTACTACATGCGCCGCTCTTACGAAGAGGGCCTCGCCGCATTCGGCTGGGCCGGCGAGCGGTTCGCCGCATCCACCGGGTACGCCAAAAAGATGTACGAGGGCATGCGCGACCACTACGGCATCGAGGTCGAGAACTTCCACGTGCACGCGTATGCAGAGGCTGACCACGGCGACGCGGCTGACTACCTGCTTCGCCAGGTTGTGATCACGCCCGACCAGCAGCGGCGCGTCAGGCGTGCGATCACGTTCACCTTCTCTGCTCGAAATGGCAGGACCATCGCTCTCAACAGGTGGCTGGACGAGCCCGGCGCGCTCCGCCGGGCCCGGGGCTGATCTGACGTGGCCGGAGATCCGCGTGAGGCCGTCATCGTCGACACCGTCCGCACCGCGTTCGGGAAACGAAACGGTGCTCTCGCCAATTGGCACCCCGTCGACCTGCTGGCGTTCACGCTCCAGAACCTGATCGACCGCACCAAGGTTGATCCGGGGACGATCGACGACGTCATCGGTGGTTGCGTCACGCAGGTCGGTGAGCAGTCGACGAACGTCGCACGCAACGGGTGGGTGGCAGCCGGCCTTCCCCAGCACGTGCCGGCGACGACGGTCGACAGGCAGTGCGGTTCGTCGCAGCAGGCGATGCACTTCGCGGCAGCCGGCGTCACGTCCGGCCACTACGACCTTGCGATCGCATGCGGAGTCGAGGTGATGAGTCGCGTGCCGCTGGCATCGAATGCGCGCGGCGGCACAGGACCGTTCCCGCCCTCTTACCTGAAGGCGATCGACGGGAATCTGTGGGCGCAGTTCCGCATCTCCCAGGTTCTCGCGGAGCGTTGGAAGATAAGCCGCGAGGACATGGACGAGTACTCGCTCGAGAGTCACCGCCGGGCGGCCGAGGCCACCGACAGCGGACACTTCGCAAAAGAGATCCTTCCGGTGCCCGTGAAGGCGGAAGACGGAACCTTCACCGGCGAGACGCTTTCTTTCGACGAAGGCATTAGGCGCAACACCACGCTCGAGCAGCTGGCGTCTCTGCCCGCGGCTCAGAAGTGGGAACCCGACACAGCGCCGGACATCACGGCCGGCAACTCCTCGCAGGTAACCGATGGGGCGGCCGCAATGCTGATCGCCGAGCGCGGCGTCGCAGAGAAGCTCGGCCTTCCGATCCGGGCCGTATTCCGCCATTTCGCGGTGGCCGCCGAGGACGCCACACTCGTTCTGTCGGCTCCGGTTCCTGTCACGCACAAACTCCTGCAACGATCCGGAATGTCGATCGACGATTTCGATGCCATCGAGTGCAATGAGGCGTTCGCCGCCATTGCTCTCATGTGGTCGAGGGCTTTCTCGCCCGATCCCGACAAATTCAACCCACGCGGGGGAGCGATTGCCATCGGGCACCCGCTCGGCGCGAGTGGGGTACGCCTGATGACGACTCTTCTGAATCAGCTCGAATCGACCGGCGGACGCTACGGCTTCCAGACCATGTGCGAAGGCGGTGGCCAGGCGAACGCCACGGTCATCGAGCGCGTGGCGTGAGATTTCAATAGAGCCTGAGACTTCAATACAGATCGCAACAATCAGTCGCAAAACCCATTCAGCGAATTACTGACATCGACTCGACCGGGGCCAAGTGGACTTCACATTTTCTGACGAGCAAGAGGACTTTCGACGGGCTGTGGCCGCTGCGTTGGAGGCAGAGGCACCGTCTACCTACGTGCGCGAGATGATCGAGGATCCTGCCGGGGTCACACCAGAGCTGTGGGCGACAATGGCCGATCTGGGATGGCTCGGCGTGCTAGTGCCTGAGGAATTCGGCGGGCTCGGACTCGGCCTTGTCGATCTCGTCGTTCTGCAGGAGGAGATGGGACGCCTTCCCTTTCCCGGACCGTTTCTGTCCTCGGCCGTTGCGGCGACGACTGCCGCGGTGAGGTTGGGCGAAACGGGACTCCTCCCCGATCTCGCTTCGGGCGCCAAGCGTGGAACGGTGGCAGTGGAAGAGCCGGGCCACGGTGATCCTCTGGGCACCGTCAAGGCCGTGGCGACAAGGTCAAACGGTTCTGCCGAGGGCGCTTGGACCCTTAACGGCATCAAGCCGATCGTTCTCGACGGAGCCGCGGCTGACTGGGTCTTCGTCGTTGCAAATGACGGAGACGGCCTGGCGACATTCCTCCTCGAACAGCCGGCCGGCGAACCCGTCCCTGCGCTCGACGTCACGCGCAAGGTGGCGCGCGTCGATCTCGACGGCAGGACCGCCCGCCGTGTGGGGCCGGCCGGAGATCAGACGGCCATTTGGCGTCGTGTCCTGGACGACCTCGGAGTCGCGGTGTGCGCTGAGCTCGTAGGTACGTGTGAGCGCGCCCTTTCGCTGGCGGTCGACTACGCGAAGGACCGCGTCCAGTTCGACCGGCCCATCGCGACCTTTCAGGTGATCAAGCACAAGGCTGCCGACATGTTGCACGAGCTCGAGCTGTCGAGGGTCGGCACCCACTACGCGGCCTGGGCCGCGGATGCCGAGAGTGACGAGCGCGAACGTGCTGCAGCGATGGCCAAGGGGTTCGTTGCCGAAGCGGCGAACAAGGTGACGGCGGAGTGCATCCAGATCCACGGCGGGGTCGGCTTCACCTGGGACGTGGACTGCCACCTTCTGTACCGGCGCGCAAAGCAGGATGATCTGCTCTTCGGAGCGCAGGGGTACCAACGGGAGCGACTGGGGGATCTCATTCTGGGACCGCGGGCGTAGGCAAACGCGCTTAGGCAAACGCACGTAGGCCACGGGCTCAAGTGACGCTACGGGCTCAAGGGGCGCCACGCCCGCCAAACCTGCTAAAGCAGTAGACGTGGCTGATCAACCCTTCAAGTCGACGGATCCCCTTTGGTGGAAGTCCGCAGTTCTGTACCAGATCTACCCGCGTTCGTTCGCGGACTCGAACAACGACGGCATCGGGGACCTCCCCGGCGTGATCGAACATTTAGATCACTTCGCGTGGCTCGGAATAGACGGAATCTGGCTGAGTCCAATAACCGTCTCACCTAACGCCGACTGGGGCTATGACGTAGCGGACTACTGCAATGTCGACCCGTCTCTTGGCACGATCGCCGACGTAGACAGGCTCGTGTTTGAGGCGGCCAGCCGCAACGTCCGCGTTCTGATCGACCTGGTTCCCAACCACACCAGTGGCGAGCACGCCTGGTTCAAACAAGCGCGCTCCAGTAGGGACAATCCGTACCGCGATTACTACGTGTGGCAGGACCCGCGTCCGGACGGATCGTTTCCCAACAACTGGGTGAGCAGTTTCGGCGGTCCCACATGGACGATGGATGACGACACCGGGCAGTGGTATCTCCACAACTTTCTTCCCGGCCAGCCTGATCTCAACTGGTGGAACCCGAAGGTGCGCGACGAGTTCGATCAGATCCTCAGGTTCTGGTTCGACCGGGGGATCTCAGGCTTCCGCATCGACGTGGCCCACTCGATCGTGAAGGACGCGCTTCTCAGAGACAATCCACCGGCGACCGAGGACGATCCGTTCGTGATGCAGATGTTCGGGCAGAGACCCTTTTACAATGAGAATCAGCCCGAAGTCCACGAAGTCCTACGCAGGTGGCGAAAGATCGGCGATTCATACGACCCGCCCCGCGTGCTCGTTGGTGAGACGAGCGTTGACAAGATCGAGGCCCTGGTCACCTTCTACGGATCAGATGACGACGAACTGCATCTCGCTTTCAACTTCCCCTTCATCGAGGCGCCGTTCGAAGCCGAAGCGATGTCGAAGATCGCCGCGCTGACGACAGAGCTGCTCCCTCCTTATGCCTGGCCGGTGTGGGTTGGTTCCAACCACGACGTGTCGCGCTTCTCGACCCGTTGGGCAGAAGGGGACAAGCGCAAGATCAGGCTGGCGCAGATGATGCTCCTGTCGATGCGCGGCACCCCGTTTCTGTTCGAGGGGGACGAGATCGGGCTCGAGGACGCGGACCCGACCGAGGAGCAACTCCGCGATCCCGTGGGGATCCGCTTCTGGCCCTATTACAAAGGGCGCGATCCGGAACGGTCGCCGATGCCCTGGACTGCGGCAGAAAACGGCGGGTTCACGGCGCCGGGGGTAGAGACATGGTTGCCCATGACCGATCCCGCGGTATGCAACGTCGCTGACCAGCGGGCTGACCCCGGCTCGGTGCTCAACTACCTACGCGATCTCATCATCGCCAGGAGGGAGAACCCCGAGTTCGTGCTCGGTACGTCGAGCCCGGTCGACGCTCCCTCCGGGTGCTGGGCCTGGCGACGTGGGGAAACGTTCACTGTGGCTCTCAACATGAGTGACTCGGACTCCGAGATCCCCGGCGTTACCGGAAACGTCTTGATCTGTACCGACACTTCGCGAAACGGGGATGCGGTTTCTGGAACCCTCTCACTCGCACCGTGGACGGGAGCGATCGTAAAGAGCTGAGTAACCTGGCGAGCTGATGACAGGATCCGAACGTTCCCGATGGACCGTTGACCTGGAAGGCTTCGATCTCGGCGAGAACTACGGGTTGGCCAGACGGCGCGTCTCGGCTCTCGTCAGGGATCTCGAGGATCCTTTCGCCATCCCAGTTCCGGCTTGTCCCGGATGGACGGTGCACGACGTTGTGGCGCACCTCGTCGCTGTGGTCGAAGATGCGGTAGCCGGCAAGTTGACAGGACCGCCTTCTGACGAGGTGACCCGAGAGCAGGTCGGACGTCGGCGCGACATGCCCACGAACGAGATGCTCGACGAGTGGGCCGAGATATGCCCGCCTTTCCAGGAGGGAATTCAAGCCCTTCGCATCTGGCCTGGCTACCTGGACGTTCTTGCGCACGAGTTCGATATAAGAGGCGCTGTGGCGAATAGAGACGAGCGCGATTCGTTCCAGATCATCGCCTCCAGCGAATGCCTGCTCTCGAACTGGAAGCCGCCGGTCCGGGTCGTCGTCAAGACCGACCAGAACAGCTATCCGGTCGGCAAAGGTGAGGTA
>JBAPRR010000144.1:0-4159 GCA_049281195.1 Acidimicrobiales bacterium | reverse complement strand
ATGACCTTCCACGCGAAATTGGAAACATCCCTTCTGTTCTGGTCGTGGCCCACATTGCTCCGGTCGGGTCCCGGTCGCCCACCTCGGGGCGTTGGATGTTCGAGCTCGAAGGGATCGAAACGGGATACAGGTACCTGTGGATCTCGTCGGCAACGGGGACCGCCATTTGCACGAAGGAGTCGAGCGCAACTGAGTGGTACTGCGGCCAAACGACGCTCAGGTTCCCTCAGGGAAACGGCTGGCAATTGGCAACTGGTTATTACGAGCCGGCGAACGCTTTCTATTCGCTACAAGGTTCCCTCGGTCATGAGTCGCCCGAAGTGTACGACGTGTATCAACCGAACCAAAAGGGACAGTTCGAATGCTTACGAACTTCCAGCGTGGTCACGGACCAACCATCATCGAAGCCGCCACCGACGCTTACCTGGTGCATCGCGAGATCGGGAATCCTGGCATCTTTCTCGGCGCAACCCGAAGTCGAACATCCCGGCGTCGCACTGGCCCCAGCCGACGGCAGCTTTGTTTCGGCTTCAGGAAATGTCCCTGCGAGCGATTTCACCCTTCCCGCCAAACCGGGTCCCTGGCCCGGGCCGATCCCGCCTCACGATGGGTAGCGGTACCACCTTCCTATTTGTAGACCTTTCGCTGGAACACCGCATGCGGCCCGGCACAACGGTCCAAGAACACCAGGCCGTCGAGGTGGTCCATCTCGTGCTGAATGGCCCTGGCCTCGAACGCGTCCGCGGTGATCTCGAGCGGTGATCCATTCACGTCAAGTCCCTTGACCGTCACGAGAGTTGCGCGGGCAACGTCTCCCGTCAGATCCGGGACGCTCATGCAACCTTCCCGGGCGACCTCAGAGGAACCCACGGCCACGATCTCCGGGTTGAACATCACAAACGACCCGTGACACGACACCGCCTTTTTGTGTCCTGTCACGTCAACGGCAAAGGCCCGAAGGGGTACGCCTATCTGGGTCGCGGCAAGACCGACGCACGCCGCTGAAGCCCTCATCGTGTCGACCAGATCCTCGGCCAGTGCCCGAGCGCTTTCGTCGATGTGACCGAAACTTCGGGCAGGAGAGGTCAACACCGCGTCGGGAAGGAACCGAACTGCTCTGACCGCCACGCCGTCAGAAAGTGTCGGCGTCGTCGCGGCGCATGTAGCAGTGGACGCCCAGCTCTTCAGAGGCTCTGTCCACCTCGACTGCGACAGCGTCTCTTGTGCCCTCGGGTGCCAAGGCGCGGATGTTCATGACGTAGACCGGATCTTCGGGGTCCCCTACGAGCTGCGTCGAGAGCTCGACGATGTTCGCTCCCCCTCGGGCCAGAACCTCTGAGATCGCGTGGACGATCCCCGGCTGGTCGGACCCGTGGACCGAGATCACGAGCGCCTCGTACGAGCCGGAGGGGTCCATGGCCGGGACCGATTCGTGAAACTCCTTGATCGAGACGACCAGGTCGTGGCGTTTCACGGTTGACTCGATCGCCTCCTCCAACGACGCTGCGGTGGTTCCGTCCGGGGCGGTCACCACCACCATCAGCGCGAAATGATCCTGCAGCACGGTGGCGGTCGAGTCCTCCAGATTGCAGCCGTGGCTCTCCAGCGCACCGCTCAGCGTCGCGACGATCCCCGGTCCATCCGTCCCAAGTAAGAACAGCGAAAACCGCGGCACCTCAGCCTCCCAGGTCATGGGCAAGATACATGCCATCCCGGCTCACAGACCGGCTTTCTCTTAGAACTTCACAGCCGGATCGCATCGGTGCCGCGTAGTGTGACCCGCCGGAGGTGGCGGGCTATGGACATGGATCTTCGGTTCACGGTTGCGGGCCTGTTCCGGACAAACACCGAGGAGTTCGGGGATCGGCCGATGCTCGTGGACCGCGGGCGCCGGTTCACGTGGGCCGAACACCACGCAAGAGCGTGCCGGACCGGCCATGCCCTGTTGTCCGAAGGCCTGAATCCCGGGAGCCGAGTCGCATTCTTGGATCGCAACGGTGCCGCCTACTTCGAGACTCTCTTCGGCGGTGCGCTGAGCGGGATAGTCAACGTGGCCGTCAACTGGCGGCTTTCGCCTGAGGAGATGGAAGGGGTCATCGACGACTCGCGCGCCGAGGTGCTTGTGTTGCACCCCGAATATCTCAAGTGCCTTGACAACATGCCGCGCCGGCTTCCGCTCGTACGCCGGATCGTGGTCGTGGACGGAGAGGCCTCGCAAGCGGTCGGAGACGGTCTGGCCGACGACTACTCGGTCAGATCGGTGGGATTCGAGGAGTGGATCGGCGATCATCCAGAGTCCGATCCAGGCCATATACCGGACCCGCGAGAGGTATCGCTTCAGCTGTACACGTCGGGAACAACCGGACTGCCCAAAGGAGTGATGCTGAGCAATTCGAACCTGTCGGCGGCGATCGGCGGCGCGGATGCGTCGTTCAAGATCGACGAGAACGTCACCAGCCTCGTTTCCATGCCGCTGTTCCACATCGGTGGATCAGGCTGGGCTCTGTGCGGGATGTCGCGGGGTGGAGCTTCGGTGATCCTGCGCGACGTCGTTCCTAGTGAGCTGCTCGATCTGGTCGAGTCCGAACGGATATCCCATACCTTCGTGGTCCCGGCGGTCCTCATGTTCCTTCTCGCAACTCCGGGAATCGAGAAGAGGGACCTTTCGAGCCTGAGTGACATCTTCTACGGGGCCTCTCCGATCGCACAGGAGGTCCTCGTCTCGTGCATGCGCGTCTTCAAGTGCCGGTTCGCTCAGGTCTACGGGATGACCGAAACGACCGGTGCAATTTGTGCCCTTCGGGCCGAGGACCACGACCCCGACGGCCCGCGCGAACACCTGTTGCGATCTGCAGGCAAGCCGCTTGCAGGAGTCGAGATCCGCATCGTCGATCCCGAGACCCGCGAGCCGCTCGGACCGATGGCGGTCGGAGAAGTGTGCACCAGGTCTCCTTACACGATGCTCGGCTACTGGCAGAAGGCCGACGAGACAGCCGCAGTGCTGGATCAGAATCATTGGCTGAGCACAGGCGACGCCGGGTACATGGACGAAGAGGGTTACCTCTTCCTGCACGATCGCATCAAGGACATGATCGTGAGCGGTGGCGAGAACGTCTACCCGGCAGAGATCGAAAACGTCCTGCTTTCTCACGAAGCTGTAGCGGACGCTGCCGCTATCGGAGTCCCCGACGAAAAATGGGGTGAAGCGGTGAAGGCGATCATCGTGCGCTCGCCTGCTGCTGGTGACAGGTCGGAGGATGATCTCGAGATCGAGCTCATCAGCTTCTGCCGCGACAGGCTCGGCCATTACAAATGTCCCAAGACCGTCGATTTCACCGACGTCCTGCCCCGGAATCCCTCAGGGAAGATACTCAAGCGCGAGCTGCGTGCGCCCTACTGGAAAGACCGCGAGCGCAATATCAACTGAGCGTTCAGCCGTCGGTCTCGGGATCGTCCTCGCCGTCGGACCTCGCTGCGGCCTGCAGGCGTGGCACAAGCTGCTCCACTTGAACCCGGGTTTTGCGCACCCTCTTGTCGAGCTCATCGACGATGGCGGTGGCACGTTCGAGCCGCGCCACGAGCTGGTCGACGTCAACATCGCGGTGCTCGAAGAAGTCCACGATCGCGTCGAGCTCACGGCTCGCCTCTGTGTAGCTCATTTTGGTGACGGGGATTTCCGATCCCGAAGCGTTCTGGTCATCTGTCATGAGCCACCTCTGCTTGATTGATCACGATCTTCCTCACGAATTTCGATCTCATCTACGACCGACCGGACAGACCCGTCGGAGAAACGGGTGTGCAACTGCTCACCGGGAGAAACGGCAGTTGCAGACCGCAGCAGGCGGCCCTCGCCATCCACGGTCAGTGTGTATCCCCGCTCCAGTTGTCTTTCGATGTCGTATGCCGCGATCAACCTTCTCGAAGCCGCCACCTTGTCCGCCTGGTGATCCAACCCGATACTGCACAGCGGTCCGATTCTCGATGCCCTCGACGCAAGCCTCGACGCACATTCTCCGACGTGGCGCGGGGCGGTCTTCACCAATAGATCAGCTCGGCTTGCAAGGCGTTCACCGTGCCTTCTCAGCTGCCCGAGCGCACACCGGGCGAGCCGCATGCGGATCGAATCGTCGCGCGAACGAACATCATCGAGGGCCTCGTC
>JBAPRR010000143.1:0-10298 GCA_049281195.1 Acidimicrobiales bacterium | reverse complement strand
GTCCCAGCTAGCGTGAACTTTTTTGCGCGCGCTCGGAGGGATTTGAACCCCCAACCTTCTGATCCGTAGTCAGATGCTCTATCCAATTGGGCTACGAGCGCTCAGGAACCCCGAAAGATTCCTTGTTGCCCCGCCGGACGCCGATGAGGACGCCCAACGGGACCTCCAGACTACAAGAAGCACTCCGGCCTGATCGATCCGACGCTCCTCCCGGTCTCCACGGCTCCAGCCATGGATTGGAAACTCCTCCGCAAGTGGCGCGCAGCCCAATAGCCCGGTTGAATGCCATTCGCTGGGTTGAGGGGCAACGATTAGGAGCTGCACATGAGTATCGAAGGCCCGATTCGAGCTGTACTGGCCGCGGAAAAAGACGGACCCGCAGGTCGGCTGGCCGAGATCGATGCAGCCGACCTGCCTGACCACGGCGTGATCGTCCGGGTTCGGTACTCCAGCCTCAACTACAAAGACGGCCTCGCCGTCACCGGCAAAGGCCCGGTCGTTCGCAAGTTCCCGATGATCTGCGGAGTGGACCTGGCCGGAACTGTTGAGTCGTCGACTGATCCAGGCATCGAAGCCGGAGACGAAGTGGTCGCTACCGGGTTTGGCCTGGGAGAAGAGCACTTCGGAGGGTTCGCCGACATCGCCCGGGTCAAGCCGGAGTGGGTGGTCAGGCTCCCCGAGGGTCTCGATGCCCGTCGAGCGATGTCAATCGGCACGGCAGGTCTCACGTCGATGCTGTGCGTGATGGCACTGGAGCGAAACGGCGTGACGCGGGTGCAGTCCGAGGAGAAGCCGATCGCTGTCACCGGTGCCGCCGGAGGCGTCGGATCGGTTGCAGTGGCGATCCTCGCCCGCCTCGGATACAAGGTTGCCGCGGTCAGCGGACGCACCGAAGAGGCCGACTACCTCGAGTCGCTCGGAGCCGACTCAATTGTTCCGAGAGCCGAGCTGTCCGAGGCACCGCCGAAGGCACTCGAGTCGGAGCAGTACACCGGCGGCGTCGACGCGGTGGGTGGAACGACGCTTGCCACCCTTCTGCGGCGTACCCGGTACGGAGGGTGTGTCGCCGCGTGCGGCTTAGCCGGAAGCGCTGACCTGCCCACGACGGTGCATCCGTTCATCCTCCGGGCCGTAACTCTCGCGGGGGTCGACTCCGTACGCGCTCCCCTGGCACTGCGTCGGGAGGCTTGGGCCAGGCTCGCGACCGAACTGCCGGCGAGCGTGACCGACAAGATGACGGTGGAGCATCCGCTGGAGGAGGTCCCGCGACTCGCCGAGGAGATCCTCGCCGGCAAGACGCGTGGCCGGGTGGTGATCGCCGTCAACCCGTAGGCGGGCTCAGTCGACCGAGGCGGCTCGGCGTTTAGCGGGGGTCAGTCGGAAGAAGGCCTGCGGCCCGCCCACGGCTCCATCTTCTCGAGCTGCGAAGCGACCTGAATCAACAGCGCGTCCTGCCACGGTCCGCCCACGATCTGCACACCGATGGGAATGCCGGCGTCGGACCAGTGCAAGGGCACGTTGATGGCCGGCAATCCGGTGATGTTGTAGACCGCCGTGAACGCGGCCATTGCGACCACGGTCATGGACGGTGCGGTGGGGTTGTCCTGCATCTCGGCGAGGACGGTTCCAGCCACAGGCGGCTCGATCGTCATGGTTGGTGTGACCAGCACGTCGAACTCACTCCCCCAACGCGCCACGACCTTGCGGCTGATGCGCTGCAACTCGGTGAGTGACTGAACCAGGGTGACGCTGTCGATCTGCTTCGCCGCTTCGAGAGCGGCCTGGTTGTGTGCCTCGGTCTTGGCCCATTCGATGTGCTCGTAGTCGCCCAAGCCGGTGTTCACTACGTTCAGGAACGGCCCGAGCGCTTCGGGATCGAATAGATCGGTATCGAGAGTGGTGACCTTGTGGCCCAGCTTTTCGAGAAGTTGGCCGGCGTGGTTCATGGCCTCGAGTGGGCCCGGTTCAACAGTTAGCCCCAGACCCGACGTACCCATCAGAGCTACCCGGAGGGACTTGGGCTCCTTGTCGACATACGAGGCGAATGACTGCTTCGGGACCGGCGCGTTGTACCAGGCATAGGGATCGGGTGCGCTTATGCAGTCGAGTATCGCCGCGGTGTCAGCGACAGTGCGCGTCACCGCGCCCTCGATCGCCATCCCCTGCCAACCGGGCACACGCGACGGGACCCGGCCCCGCGATGGCTTGAGGCCGACGAGACCACAGCACGACGCGGGGATACGGATCGATCCGCCTCCGTCATTGGCGTGGGCGACGGCGAACATCCCGGATGCAACCGACGCTCCGGCGCCACCGCTCGAACCCCCCGGCGTCAGGTCGGTGTTCCACGGGTTACGGGTGACGCCGTAACGGACGTTTTCGGTGACCGTTAGCGGGCCGAACTCCGGAGTGTTGGTACGGCCGCACAGGATGAATCCGGCTTTCCTCAGGGCTTCGGTGACGAGCTCGCCTTCGACGCTCGGACCTTCAGGCGCACCGAACGATCCGTAGGTGACGGGCCAACCAGCGACGGGAGTCAGGTCCTTGATGGGGATGGGAACACCAGCGAAGGGCGGGAGATCCGTCTTCCCTTTGGCGATCTTTTCGGTGAGATTCTTCGCGTTTACGTGAGCATCGTCGTCGTTGCGCCAGATGACCGCGTTCAGTGCCGGATTGATGCGATCGATCCGCTCGATCGTGGCATCGAGGACCTCGGTGGGACTCACCTCGCGCGTCCGAATTGCAGCCGCAACTGCGAGAGCCGAAGGAAACTGATCGAGAGATTCACCCATGAACAAGCACACTAGGCCCGGTATGTAGTGATGTCTCCGGCGGGTCAGCTACGAGTCTGAAGCGGATTCGAGAGTGAGCTGCTTGTTCGTCGCTTCACTCATGAGGACGATCTTGCCGAGCTTCGCTCCAGCAGAGAAACGGTCATACGCCTGGGCGGCGTGAGGCATCGGAAAGCTCGCCGCCAACGGCACGACCATCGCTCCGGAGTCGACGAAGGGCAGGACGCGCCTTTCGACTGCCGAGATGATCACTGCGCGTTCAGCGAGGGATCGGGACCGCATGGTCGACCCCGAGATCCGGGCGCGCTTCTGCATGAGAGACAGCATGTCCAGCTGGAACCGGGACCCTGCGCCCACGCCGATCACCACCAGGCGACCACCGATCGCGAGCGAGGAGACCGATTCCCCCGTGCCATCGCCCCCGACCAGCTCGAGGATCACGTCGAAAGGTCCGAACTCGTTCGCCTCAACCGGGGGGACGGCGATGGCGGCTCCGAACTCGATCAGCCCGCTTTCCAGCTCGGGATGCCGGGTCGAGGCGATGACGGTCGCACCGGCTGCTGCGCCGAGCTGGACCGCGACTATGCCGACGCCACCCGCGGCGCCGGTGACCAGCAACTTCTCGCCGGCCGCCAGCCCGGCCTGGACGATCAGGGCGTCGTAGGCGGTCACCGCGGCCTCCATGAACCCTCCGGCCGCGTCGAGATCCAGATCCTCAGGTACCTCGAGGGCGGTGGCCTCGTTGGTGATGGCCAGCTCGGCTTGTGCACCGCCTCCCACCAGGGCCATGACCCGGTCGCCGATCTCGAAGCGGCTGACCCGGGGGCCGATAGCCACCACCTCGCCGGCGAACTCCATGCCGGGGATGTCCTGCGGGAAGCCCGGTGGCGCCGGGTACAGGCCCAGGCGTTGCAGCAGGTCTGCGGCGTTGAGGCCGGCGGACGTGACCGCTACGACCAGGTCCGTCTCTCCGGGGACGGGGTCGGGATGTTCCGACCACTCCAGTCCGTGTTCGCTTGTGATCGTTACGGCGTGCACGCCAAACGGTAGAGGACGCGCAGCCGAGGGCCCGCCACCATGGCTGGTCACCCAACGGCACCACTTACGTACGCCGAGTAGGTTCTTGCGGGCGATGTCCGAGTCCGTCAGTAACCCGGCACCACAGTGGAGCGGCTCAGCAGGTACGCCGCCCAAGCTTCCAAAACCGGTCCACATTCAGCTGCCTGAGCTGGAAGAGGACCCCGACACGGCGTCGGTCGTTCAACTCGCGCTGGCGGCTGCGGTGGAGACATTCATCGAGCACGACGCCCGGTCCGGTGCCGGCGATGTCCGGGGCGTCCACCAGGCGAGGGTGGGGCTCAGGCGCTTCCGGTCCCATTTGCGGACCTTCCGCAGAGTGCTCGACCCCGAGTGGGCCAGCGCACTTAGCGCCGAGGCCGCGTGGCACGCCGACTTCCTCGGTGCGGTCAGGGATCTCGATGTTCTGCGGATCCGGCTGGTCGACGGCGCACTTCTCCAGACCCCCGATCAGGCTCCGGCGATCGCCGGCGTGGTGAAGGTGCTCGACCGCGAACGGCTGGAAGCTGTGAACGTTCTGGAGGAGGTACGCCGCTCGGCGCGCTTCGAGGGGCTGGTGGCCAGATTGATCGAAGCGTCACAGACGGTGCCGACGCGCGAGAGCGGAGAAGAGCTCGCCGACGTCCTCATTCCCCGGATGCTCCAGAGAACATGGCGCGAGTTGAGAGTGGCTTCGCACAAAGAACGCAAGGATCCGACCATCGAGAACCTCCACACGGTGAGAATCCGCGCCAAGCGGATGCGCTACGCGTGCGAGGCGGCGACGCCGGTCCTCGGTCCGGACGCCAAGAGGACAGCGAAAGCGGCCGAGGCGGTGCAGGAACGTCTAGGCGAGTGGCACGACGCGTCCGCAGCGAAAGCGTGGCTGGAGACGACGGGGAAGAAGCATCCTGATCTGGCAGTAATTGCACTGCGGATCGGCGAGCTCGAAGTGGTCGCCGCGGAGCAGGCAGCCAGCTCGTGGAAGTCGGAGTTCCGCGAGATCAAGGCCGGCTGGAAGAAGATCGAACCGAAACGAAAGAAGCGCTAGAGCTACTCGTTGTCGGGGGGCCGGAGTTCTTTGGGCCTGTCGGGCGTTTTGTCGTGTTCAGTCTTTTGAATCGCGTTTTCTGAGCCAGCGTCGGCGCGGTGTGCTTCGTCCCCGCCTAACCCCTGCCACATAACCGACCAGGACACCGATGACTATGCATCCGAGGATGACGAAAATCAGCGGTGGGCGCCGGGACAAGAACCAGAAGTGCACCGAGACGGTCTGCGAGTTCTGGACGACGAAGGCCGCCACGATCCCGGCCAGGGCGATCAGGCCGACGAGGCGGGCTATCTGAAGGCGGTTGTCCCGCCTCTTCTTCCTCTCGATCGAGTCGTCCTGTATCGACTCCGGCAGGTGCGTCATCGCAGCCCCAGTTTCACGGCCTCAGTTCACAGGCCTATGTGTGAGCCGTCCCACAGCTTTATGCCCCCGAGGATGCCGGCGGTGTTGTCGACGATGGTGATGTCGTCGGCGAGCCTCGACGTGTCCAACCTGCGGGCGTTTCCGCCTCCGATCCACAGACGATCGAAGAACGTCATCGCGCGCATGAGGTCTATGGCCTTGTTGACGCGCTTGGCCCACCGTTCGTCGCCGACCTCTTTACGCGCCCTCTCGCCGAGCTGGTCGTTGTAGGTCTCGCCTTTGCGGAACGGCGTGTGCGCAATCTCGAGGTGCGGAAGTATCCGCCCGTCGTAGAAGATGCCCGTACCGAACCCGGTCCCGAGAGTGATCACCATCTCGAACCCGTGTCCGGCGATCACCGCGGCGCCCTGCAGATCGGCGTCGTTCGCCACCTTGGTCTCGTGACCCAGGCGCTCCCTCAACACATCGCCCAGGGCATACTCGTGCCACTTCTTCACGAGCGACGGGTCGACGTCGGTGCCCGGACCGTTCTTGAGGACGAAGTGCGGCGCCGACAGAACGTGGCCTTCACGGATCATCCCCGGGAATCCCGCCGAGACCCTGTTGTACTTGGGCAGGGGCTGGACCAGGTCGACCAGATCGTCGACCAGCTTGTCGGGAGGAAGCGGGTAGGTAGTCGGGACCTTCACCCGGTCGGCCACCATGGCCCCCGAGGCATCGAGGACCGACGCCTTGAGGCCGGTCCCGCCGATGTCGATGGCGAGCGTGAACGGCGGGGCCGGGTGGTCGGTGTGGGGGGGCATGACGTCGGCCATGTCCGGGACGGTCATTTGTTGCACCTTCCTCGATACATCAGGTTCTTCAGATGGTCGACCATGCTTTTCCCCACGCTAATAGGGGTTCGAGCGGGGTCGCGGATGGGGCCGTGGCCGCGGTGACGGATGGGGCCGGCGGACGGGCCGTGGATAGAGTTCCGGCGTGGAGGTCTGGGAAGGTGACGCTTGTTCACTGGTCGAGGCGTTCCGAGCCGGGACCATCACGCCACCCGAGGCCCTCGAGCTGTCGCTTCAGGCCATCGACCGGTCGAGCCTGAATGCGTTCTGCTACGTGGACTCGGAGGGCGCCGGGCGGGCCGCCGAATCAGCCGATGTGTCGCTGCCTTTCGGCGGGGTCCCCATCGGGGTCAAGGAGCTGGACCCGGTAACGGGTTGGCCCTACTCGGAGGCGTCGCTCGTCTTCGCCGGTAGGACCGCCGGCTACACGTCGACCATGGTCGAGCGTCTGGTGGGTTCCGGAGGCGCTGTCCCGATCGGGCAGACGACCGCCAGCGAATTCGGTGGGGTCAACTACACGCACACGCGGATTCACGGAACGACCTGCAACCCGTGGAACCTGGAACGCACCCCCGGTGGGTCGTCGGGCGGCACAGCGGCCGGCGTCGCCGGCGGGCTCATGACGCTCGGGACCGCCGGTGACGGTGGGGGTTCCATCCGCATCCCGGCAGGCTTCACCGGGATGTTCGGGCTGAAGGCCACCTTCGGCCGGATCCCGCGTGGACCCCGGGTGATGCACCCGCCTTTGACGGTCACCAGTGGATGCGTGAGCCGATCCGTTCGTGACACTGCACGCTGGTTCGACGTGTGCAACGGCTTTGATGCGCAGGACACGTTGAGCCTGCCCCGGGTGTCGGGCTGGGAAGCCGGACTCGGTACGTTGCGGGACTCGTTGGTCGGCCGGCGCTGTGCCACTTCGATCGACCTGGGCTCTGCGGTCGTCAGCCGACGGGTATCCGATGTGGTGCTGGCTGCGGCCGAAGCTCTGATCGCCGACGCCGGGATGAAGCGGGTCGACCTGGTGGTGCAATTTCCGGAAGCCACGTTGGCCTGGGTCACTTCGAATCTGGTGACGTTGCGCGCTGAGCTCGGGGAGCTCTACCCCGGCTGCGAGGCGGACCTGACGCCCGAGGTGCAGTTCGCCATGAACATCGCCGACCACACCTTCAACTTGCAGATGGCCGGCGAGAACGAGAACTTCCGGGTCGAGCTCAACGAGACGATGGCGTCGCTGTTCGACGAGGTCGACTTCATCTTCTGTTCGACCAACCCCGACGTCGCGTTTGCCGCCGCCGGTCCCATGCCGACCACGATCGATGGCGAGGATCTTATGGAGAAGGTGGGATTCGAACGGGCTCTCGGTAACAACGGCGCCCTGACCATGCCGGCGAATCTGGCCGGGAACCCGGCCATCTCCGTACCGGCCGGGTTCGTGGACGGCCTACCGGTGGGGATGCAGGTGATCGGGCACCATCACTCCGAGCAGTTGTTGCTCGAGCTGGCGGCGATCGCAGAGGCCGAACGGCCTTGGCCGTTGGTGGCGCCGGGGGCGCCTTTGTGATGGTGCTTCAGGCCGGAGTGACTCTGACCGGAAGCTCGCTCAGGCCGCGGAGGATGATGTTCTCGCGGTAGTTCAGCTTGTCGGTCAGGACCGCGATGTTGCTCGTCCGGCGCAGAAGCTCGGGGATGATCACCTGAGCCTCGAGCCTGGCGAGCGCTGCACCGAGGCAGAAGTGGATGCCGAACCCCAGTGCCATGTGGGGATTTTCGGTGCGCCCGACGTCGAAGGTTTCCGGGTCGGCAAAGACCGCGGGGTCACGGTTGGCGGATCCCATGATCACCATGGCGAACTCGCCCTTGTGAAGCGTCTCGCCACCGATCTCCATGTCTTCGAGCATGCTCCGGCCGCTCAACTGCACCGGCGTCACGTAGCGGAGCATTTCTTCGACTCCCGTCTTGAGGACAGTGGGGTCGTCGCGGAACCTGACCAGCTGATCGGGGTGGCGGACCAATTCGAGGATCCCGCCCGATATCAGGTTGACCGTCGTCTCATGTCCGGCAACCAGCAGAAGGATGCAGGTGGAGATGAGCTCGCCCTGCGAAAGAGAGACTCCACCGTCTTCTGCCGCGATGAGCTTCGACAACAGATCGTCGCCGAGATCGTTCTTCCGATCTTCGATCAGCTTTGCGAAGTAGCCGATGAAAGCAACAAGCGAGTCGAGTCTGGCCTGAACCGCTTCGGGCGGAAGCAGAAAATCGGGGTCGAGTCCACGCCCGAGGTGATCGGACCATTCCTTGAAGACTTCGAGGTCGGAGTCGGGGACCCCCAACATCTCGGCGATTATCCGAACCGGGAGAACGTACGCAAAGTCGTGAACGAGATCGATGTCGCCCTTCTCCAGCGCGTTATCGACGAGTCCAGTCGAGATGTCCACAGCACGATGACGCAAGGACTCGACGACCCGTGGGGTGAACGCCTTCTGCACGAGGCCGCGCAGCCGGGTGTGGTCGGGAGGATCGCGAAATAGGAACGGAGCCATCTCGTTAAAGATTTGTTGCGTGGGCGCAATCGGAGCCGCGGCGTCCACTGTTGCAGCGCCCACGGCGCCCACCGCTTCCTGATCGATGTTGCGTCCGTCACTACTTGAACGCCTGTCTCTCAGGATGGCCATGCAATCGGCGTGGCGGGTGAATACCCAAAAGCCGAGGGGGCTGCGGTGGATCGGGTTCGTCGATCGCAATTCTGCATATAGCGGGTTGGGGTCTTCGCGAAAACGGGGATCAAATGGGTCGAAAAGCAACAAACCATCAGCTGCGGCCTTGTCACGAATCCGACGGATGGAGTCCGCGTACTCAGGCGAACGCATCAACCCTCCGGGCAGCACCCCCTTGTCCGTGCTGACGTTCGTCATGATCCCTCCTCGCAGCTAACAACCCGCCGGCTGCTCATCTCATCTCAACTGCCGACTTACGGGATCTGCGTGTCAGCCGACTGGATCCGCAGGCAGGGTACATCAATCCTTTCTGTAATCGGCAGTTGGACTGACTTCCCTGAGCGTCACTTTCACTGGCGGAAGATGTGCGTATATAAGCAGTCCTGAACCGGGAGGAAGCCTTCTCAGCGAATCTGAAGGAATTAGCCGCCGGGGTGATGCTGCATCGGTCATCGAGAAGGACCCGTACTGATCAATCGTCTGCGATCTGACATTTCTGTCCTCTTCCCCTGCGAGTTGGCTCGCATGTTCGAGGGTTCCGGGATCGGCTATTCCCGAAAGGAACAGTTTTGCTCGATGGTTGTTCACAACACTTGATCCCCTTACCCCGTATCTAGCGTTGAGCTGAGCAATGTCCTGCCAGACGGTAACGAGCTGAACGCCGTGTCCGGCGGCGGTGGACGCGAGAACGTCGAGCTCTGATAACGGCGCCACGTTCGCCGCTTCGTCCAGTACGACCAGCAATGGAGGATCGAGCGGTTTTCCGGTCTCCATCGATCTTTTGTAAGCCTCTGCAATCACCTGGGTGACGAGGGTCGCGAACAGTGCCCGTAGTCGACGTTGGTCATACGTAGGAGCGCACAGGTAGAGCGTGTTGTTACCGTCGAGTAATCGCGTCGCGTGAATGGTGCCCGGTCCGTGCGCGTGTGTCTGGGCTGTTGTCTGGGCGTTGGCGGTGGTGTTGGCCGTTTGGAACTGCCACCAGGGGCCGACGGCCGGTGACTCCGATGCGGCGACGTCGGGATCGGCGAATGCTTCGATCACGGTCTCCGCGGTCGTAAAGACGGCAGACCGTTGACGATCGTCTCGTCCGAGAGTGGCGCGCAGCGCCTGAACGGCCTGGGTCTCGCTTGTGCTGTTGAGCAGTTCCAGAGGCAGGACGAGGTTCTGCTCGTCCACCCATCGCACAACGTCGGTCATGGATAGTCCGTTCGTGGCGGCTGCAAGGAAGAGGGGCGCCAGCAGTTTCGCGGCCATCGAATACCAGAAGTCCCCGTCGTTCATGTTCGCCGCCGATTCGCGGGCAACTGCCGCCAGGTCCGCTGACGTCCGGCGTGCGCCGGTCCAGGTGCTGCACGCAGGGAGGGGCGACCACGCTGCGGTCGGGAGGCCGGTCGTACGTAGCGGGTCGTAGAGGAGAACTTCCCCGGTTTTCGATCTTGCCTCCATCGTCATACGGGCAAGATCACCCTTGACCGAGGCTGCTACC
>JBAPRR010000142.1:0-1642 GCA_049281195.1 Acidimicrobiales bacterium | reverse complement strand
TTCCAACTGTTCACGACCAGCTTGGGGTCGACCTCAGACGCCACGGCCATCTCGCACCCGTTCGACTGCCACTCGAGCTGTCCCGGTGCGTGAGCATCGGTATCGATGGAGATGAAGCAGTCGTTGGCGACGGCGAGCCGCAGGATCTCTATCGGAGGATCGAGTCGCTCCGGCCTGGAGTTGATCTCGACCGCGGTTTCGGTTCGGGCGCAGGCTTCGATGATCGCTTCGTGGTCGAAGGTCGACTCAGGTCGACCCTTTCCGACGACGATTCGCCCTGTGCAGTGACCGAGGATGTCGATGTTCGGGTTCTCGATCGCCCGGAGCATTCGTTTGGTCATGTTGTCGGAATCCATACGCAGCTTGGAGTGGACACTGCCGACCACGACATCGAGCCTTGCGAGCAACTCCTCCTCCAGATCGAGGGACCCGTCCTCGAGGATGTCGACCTCCATGCCGGTGAGGATCCGAAAAGGCGCAAGGGTCTCGTTGAGCTCTTCGATCAGATCGAGCTGGCTCAGCAACCTTTCGGAGTCGAGACCGTGCGCCACCGTCAACCGGGCGCTGTGGTCGGTAAGAGTCCAGTACTCGTGACCGAGGTCCCTGGCCGCCTCTGCCATCGTCTGGACCGGGCTCCCTCCGTCTGACCAGTCCGAGTGCCCGTGGCAGTCGCCCTTCAGCTTCTTTCTGAGCTCAGCGACCGGACCGGAAAGGGGTGGCGCCACCTCGGACCCGAGCTCCACCAGGTAAGCCGGCTCCTCTCCCCGGAGGGCCTGCTCGATGACCGCGGCCGTGGTCTTCCCCACCCCTGACAGGCTCGACAGCCGGTTGGACCGGGCCAGCTTCGTGAGCTCGGAGGGGTTGATCTCGCGGATCACGTCCGCCGCATTACGGAACGCGCGGACTTTGTAGGTCTCCGCCCTTCTTGTTTCGAGCAGGTATGCGATCTGCTCGAGTGCGTCTACGGGATCCATTCGTTCGAGCGTAACGAGCGCCGGCGGGCTGGTGCATCCGGTGCTGTCGGATCCGCGCGAGCATCGTCGGGTGGCAACTGGCACTGATACCCCCGCGACGGTCCGCCCGGTGAAGAGTGCATCAGGAGAGACGCTCGAGCTGGGCCCGATCGCGGATGGCGAAACAGCGGGCCTGTTCATGCTTTTCAATCACATCGTGGCAACGGGGGAGGGCTTCCCGCACCGTCCACCGCTCACGCGCGAAAGCTTCGAAGCAACCTGGGTGAAGCCGGTGTCCGTCGTGGTGGTGGCAAGGGTGGCCGGCGCTTCCGGCGGAGGGGTGGGCGACGTCGCCGGCGCCTATTACCTGAAGCCGAACTTCGTGGGAAAGGCCGACCACATCGCAAACGCCGGCTACATCGTGAGCCCTGATCACCGCCGCAAGGGAATCGGACGTGCGCTGCTGGAAGATTCCATCTGGAGGGCTCCGCTCGTCGGATATGACGCCATCCAGTTCAACCTGGTTTTCGCATCCAACCCGGCGCGTGCGATGTACGAGGAGCTGGGATGGCGCGAGATCGGCCGCGTGCCAGATGCCGTGAACGGGGAAGAGGGCATCATCTACTGGAGGAGTGTGGCCGGCGAGGGAGGTGTGAGGTGAGCAGGTTCGACGATGACACCTATCTGGA
>JBAPRR010000141.1:0-10954 GCA_049281195.1 Acidimicrobiales bacterium | reverse complement strand
CAGCCATGTGGAACGAAGACGGCTGGACTCCCGAGGGAGTGGCCAAGCACTTCCACGAGATCCTCGGGCAGCACCTGCAGTCCGTCGGCATGCCGGCACACCCGCTTCTGGGTGGGCGCAAGGACTGATGCCTGAGTCCGATCACGAGGGTTGGCGCCCGCCCGATCTGATCGTCGACGAACTGCGCGTCTTCATCCATCCATCGAGCGCCGCTCTGGCCGAGGCGGCCGCCGACGAAGCAGCCCAGGTCATCCGAGCCGCGGTCGAGTCCCGCGGCGTCGCCAACGCCATGTTCGCGACCGGGAATTCCCAGCTCGAATTCACCGAAGCTCTCGTCGCCCGGGGTATCGAGGTCCCATGGAGCCGGGTGGTCCTGTTCCACATGGACGAATACGTAGGCATCGACAGAAATCATCCGGCCGGATTCGCCAAGTGGATCCGGGAACGGATCGTCGAACGCGTGGACCCCATGCAGGCGTACCTGATCGATCCCGAAGCAGATCCGGTAGCCGAATGTGAGCGATACACCAGACTCCTTCAACAGAACCCGCTCGATCTGTGCTGTCTCGGGATCGGAGAAAACGGTCACCTGGCCTTCAACGACCCTCCCAACAACGCGGATCTGGCGGACCCCCTCAACGTGAAGATCGTCACGCTCGAAGAGTCATGCCGCCTTCAACAGGTGAACGAAGGACACTTCGAGTCGGTCGCAACCGTTCCGGAGCGTGCGATCACGGTCACTGTCCCGGCGCTGCTTCGGGCGGAGCGGGTGATCGCGAATGTTCCCGAGGAGCGCAAGGCCGCTCCCGTTGCTACAGCTCTCCAAGGTCCTATCTCGGAGGCGTGCCCCGCGTCCGCTCTTCGCACCAAAGCCGGCGCGACGCTTCACCTCGATCCGGCGTCAGGAGGACGGCTGAACATCTCCGGGAACTGACGGCGGCCAGTAGCTGCTGATCAGGCGGGACCGCTCGCGGACGCGGAGGCGGACGGGGCCTCGCCCTGGGCTGATGATGACGATGTGGGTTCCCCGGCCATGACCGGAGCAACGTGGCTCGGCCCGGAAACGAGCAACGCTTCGTCGCTCGCCCCGAGATACGCCGCAAGCGCTTTCGGATCCTGTCCCACTTCTTCCGGGGTGCCGGAAGATACGACCTTGCCCGTCTCCATGACGACGACCGTCGAGCAAAGCTCGAATACCAGCGGGACATCGTGCTCGACAAGAAGGATGGTTGCTCCGGTCACCTGCTGCAGGCGCTGCAGCAGTGGCACGAATGCCTCGGCCTCGCGTTGGGCGATGCCGGCAGTGGGCTCGTCAAGCAGAAGCAGGCGCGGCTTGGACAGCACGATCGAAGCGAGGTCGACCACTCTTCTGGTCCCGGTCGAAAGCTGGTTCGTGCGGTGGTTCCTGAATCGCTCGAGACCGAAAGATGCGATCACCCGATCGACGGCCTCGCGCTTTTTGGCTTCTGCGCTCCGTGCCCACGGAAGCCGAAGTGTCGTCGAGATCACGTCGGAACGATTCCTCGTGTCTTCGGAGACGAGAAGCGTGTCCTCGACGGTCAGTTCGGGATAAAGACGGCAGTCCTGAAAGGAGCGCACGATCCCGAGATGCGCCCGCTCCTCGGGCAAGTGGTCGACGATGTCCACCTCGTCGAGCTGCACCGAACCGTCCGAACACCTGACCAGGCCCGATATGGCGTCGAGGAGAGTGGTCTTACCTGATCCGTTCGGACCGACCAGGCCCACCAGTGAACCGGGCTCAACGTCGATGCTCACTCCGTCGACAGCGTGCACGCCTCCGAAAGTGACTTTGAGATTCTTGATGGAAAGTCTGGCCGGACCGGTTCGTCTTACGCCGTAATCAAGGTCACCGACGCCCGCGCGGCGCAGGTCGTCACTTTCGCTCGCATCTTCGGCGTCACCGAGATCTTCGCGATTGGCCTCGTCGCCGACCTTCCCACGGCCGCGGCGTTTCTCCGCTTTACGCCTGGCCTTCTCCGCCTCGTATTTGCGGTCCTCTTCGGCCCACTTCGCTTCCTTTGCCGCCTTCGCGTCCTGCTTCTTGCGCTTGCGTTCACTGATGTCTTCCAGGGCGAGCTCCGAGGCTTCTTCGATCACCTCGTGATCCTCGGCCTTGGTTTCGACGTAATCGTCGATGACACCTGTGGGCTCGTGCCCCGCGAGGTCGTGCCCCGCGGGCTCATCCCCCGCGGGCTCATCCCTCGCGGGCTCATGCGCCTTTGCGTCGTCCCACCCGTTGGCCGAACTATTGGGAGTGATGTCTTCACTATTGGGAGTGATGTCTTCGGACTCGGGGGTCATGTCGACGTGCTCGGGAGAGATTGAGCGACCGGCTGTTTATCCGCGGACGGGGTCTTTCCGTTGCCGACCGGTTCTGAGTGAGTCACCGGAGCGCCTGCACCTAACGGGGGTGGGCCTGACCCGCCGTATTTCGTCTTCATCCTGGTAACGCCCAAAGAGACGAGGTCGCCGAATCGCTGGAGAAGGTCGGCCATTCCGCCCGGAAGGTAAAGGACGAAGGCCAACAGGCCCAGGCCACTGGTGAGGAAAGTGATGGTGGGGGAGGCTCCGAAGATCGCAGGCAGACCGATCAGGTAGATGGACCCCATGATCGCTCCGGCGATCGAGTCGATTCCCCCGATTACCACGATCGAGATGACGAGGATCGAGAAGGTCGGATCAAACGTGTCAGATGAGATGCGTTCGGTCGCGTACGCGAGCATCACTCCGGCGTATCCGGCCAGAAAGCCTGATAGCGCGAACGCGAGGAGCTTGGTCGCGACCACCGGGGTTCCGGCGGAACCTGCTCCGATCTCATTGTCACGTACCGAGATCAACCGCCTGGCGATTCCCTTGTCTCGCCAAACGCGGACCATCAAAACCGTCAGCAGCAGAACGATCAGCGAAAACCATGCAAATGCCCGCTCGGAAGTGAGGGCGATGCCGAAGAACGAAGGCCGGGCGATGGGAAGGCTGTTCAAGGGAAGGCCGGTGCAGATGGTCTTGTGGATGAAAGGCAACGTTTCGCATGGCGTGTTCAGCACCGCGTCTTGCATGAAGACGGCGAATCCGAGGGTGCTCACCGCCAGATAGAGGCCTCGGACGCGGAGAGCAGGCAGCCCGACCAAAACCGCGACCACCGCAGTGAGGATCCCGGCCACCGGGAGCAGCAGGATCAGGGGCATGTTGGAGAAGTGCTGCGTGAAGTCCGCGCCGACCGCGACAAGACCGAACTGCCCCAGGGACACTTGGCCCGCCCATCCGGTGAGAACCGTCAGCGACAGAGCCATGACTCCGTACGCACATATCTGCGAAACGATGTACGACTGTCCTGTTGTCGCGATAAGTGGGAGCAAGGCCGCAACGACAACGAGTATGCCGATTCCGGTGCGGCCCACAAGGGCGCGCTGTTGATCCGGGTACACGGGTCTGAAAGCGGAAGTACCTAATCGCCAAGTGGAGGCCTCGGAGGATCTCGCCCCGATCCGAAGCGCCCCGACACGGATCAGCAGGACCACCAGAAGGATCACGAACATGACCAACTGGACGGTCGCGGTTCCGTTGTTGGAGGAGAGTGTCCAGTTGTAGAGAACCTCCTGGATGATCCCGACCGCGACCGCGGCGATGAATGTGATCGGCAGGTTCGACATTGCACCGACCAGAGCGCCTGTCAACGCAAGGAGTAGGAGGTCGGGTGACAGCACCGTCGTCGTCAGTTGCAAGGTGGAGCCGCCTTCGGTTCCGAGCATCGCGGCGACCCCGGACAGCACGCCGGCGATGGTCCACGCGACAGTCGAGGTGCGGCGCACCCAGATGCCCGACAGCCGAGCTGAATCAGCGTTCTCGGCCATGGCCCGCATGGCGAGACCCCAAGGCGACCATCTGATGAACGCCGCGACAGCGATCGCGACGATCGGAGCGGCGATCAGCGTCAGCACCTCGCCCGGCGTGAACTTGATCCCGTCAATCCTGAACGTCAGGTCGAAAGGGACCGGGAATGGCTCGAACTGCTTGTTCGGTCTGATGAAGGGAAGGAGGATAAGCAGGTAGAGAACCTGCGACAGACCGATGGTCGCCACCATGACCATGATCCGGGCGCGGTTGAAAAGCCTCCGCAACAACAGCTCGGATCCCGCTCCCGCTCCGGCAGCAAGTACGAGGGCCATTGCGAGCGCGGCCCAGTAGTTGATCCCGAAGTCGTAGAACAGCTTCACCATGAAGACCGCGGCTACGACGCCCAGCTGGCCCTGTGCAAAGTTGAGGACGCGGTTGGTGCGGTAGACGAGGACCAGCCCGATTGCGAGCAGGCCGTAGTTCAGACCGAAAATCGCCCCTTCTACGATTACCCAGAGAGGAATGTTCATCGGCTACCGGCTACCCGCTACCCAGCGTCCGATGAGGATGGGAGGCCCGGCGGCGCCGAAGACGGCGCTGCCGACAGACCCGAAGACGGTGCCGCCGACGGAACCGAGGTCGCAGATGCCCTCTCCGGATCATCGTCGATGGTCGCACTGGCAAGAAATACGGGACGTAGCAGGTCGTCCCTGTTTATGAGCTCCGTGGTGAGGCCGTCGAACTTGACCTCACCGCGCTCCAAGAAGATGGCCCTTTCGCACAGGTTCATGGCGCGGTTGACGCTTTGCTCGACGAGGACGACGGTGGTTCCCGCGGCATGGACCTGTCTGACCATCGCCATGAGGCGTTCGGTCGTCATCGGAGCTAATCCGAGAGCGAGCTCGTCGATCATCAAGAGACGCGGTTGGATCATCATGACCCTCGCCAGGGCCAGCATCTGTTGCTCACCGCCCGACAGGTTGCCTGCACGCTGATCGAGAAGCTTCTCGAGTTCTGGGAAGCGGGCCACGGCACCGTCCATCGCCGAGCGTGCCTTGGCCGTGTCGCGCCGCAAGGTCTGGCTTCCGATCTTCAGGTTCTCGCGGACGCTCAGGTTCGGGAACGTCATCTTGCCGCCGACCAAGAGTGCCGCCCCGAGATCGATGATCTGTTCCGGTTCGAGGTACGTGCAGTTGACTCCGAAGATCCGGATCACTCCTCTGTGCGGATGGTCCAGACCGGAGATGGCGCGCAGAAGGGTCGATTTTCCCGCACCGTTGGTGCCCAGAAGAGCTGCCATCTCTCCGTCTGCGATCGTGAGATTGACGTCGAAGAGGATCTGCTGGTTGCCGTAGTAGAAGTCGAGGTTGTGGACCTGGATAGCCGGGATGGCACCCCCGGAGTTACGCCGGACGGATTCGGAGTGCCGTTCGAGCACGTCTTCTATGACCAGGGTTATGTCGCGGCGGACGTAACGGCTTCCGATCATGAGCATGACCCCGCCGATCACGCAGACAGGTCCGATGAATGTCAGTGCGGTGGTGACGTTGGATGCGTCACTTATCGCACCGAGAAGAATGGCTCCGGCTAATCCACCGAACACCAGGCTGTATACGCCGAACATGGCGAAGCAGATAGTGCGCATCTCGGCCGGGGCGGTCGCCGCGAGCGTCTGGTAGATCGAGATCGCGAGCGGGGCGACTGCCGCGTTAGCCAGGAACTGACACGTCACCGAAAACCACAGCGGGTGGACGTACAGGCAGAGCGTGAAGAAGATCCCGTAAAAGCAGATGGCGACGCCGGCGAAGACGAGTGGCCTCTGGGGCGCACGGCGGAATAGGCGGTCACCCAGCAAGTAGGTGACCGGAAGGCCGAGGAACGAGGCGAGTCCGATTAGGGCGAAGATGTGGGAACGCTGGCCGGTGTCCTGGTGCCAGACGCGTTGGAAGAACAGCGAGAGAAAGAGCGCGCTTCCGGTTCCGGCGAATCCGAGGATCGCGACGCCGATCAGCTGGTAATAGAGGGACCTGATCCTGAGCAGGCGGGTCACCGCGGGACCGAGGAGCACGCGCGGCGCACGGTGTCCCTGGTCATCGGTCTCGACCATGCCGGCCGCTTTCAGGATGTGACTGTGCTCGTTGAATCCCTTCTCGGGTTCTTTCAAGAAGAGGAGGCTGATCGCCGACGGAATTCCGAGCGCCGCGAGCACCAGACACCAGCGCCAGTTGTGTGTCTCCTGCGCTATCCACCCGACGATCAGGATTCCGACGGTCTGTGCAAGCGGGTCGTTCAGGCCGCGCCACGAGAAGATCCGGGCACGGGCCCCGGTGGGGTAGGCGTCGGCGAGATACGAGTTGTGAACCGTGTCGGATGTTCCGATCCCGATGGCGGCGAGCATGTAGAGGAACGCGAATGGCCAGACGTTGTGGACCAACGCCATGAACGGCATGACGACCGCGTAGATCCCCAGGCAGACTGCGGAAACCACCTTCCGGCTCCCGCGGTCCGCAAATATGGCCTGCGGCAATCCCCAGGCGATCTGAGCCACGGCGGCGACGAAGGTGAGAGCGCCGAGGCCGGCGTCGTCGAGGTGGAACGAGGCCTCGATATTCGGACCGAGGATTCCGAGACCGTTTGCGACCATGTCGGGGATGAAGGCCGCGATCCCGAAGAGGATGAGAGGCGCGTATCCGAACTGCCGAAGGACGCCGAGGAGAGGAGGCGGCTTGCCTTCGCCGGTCCCCGGAACGAGATCCAAAGAAGCGATCGACTCTGAGTCCTTGCTTCGTCTTACGGCCTCAGCGAGCAGTTCGTCGGGGACGACGAAGTTGAAGAGTTTCGGCTCAGCCACGTCAGCCACGGGCGGTCACGCTAATCCCTGACGGCTGTGTCAGACATCTCAGTCTGATACCCAGGTCGGTATTTCTCTAGGCCTGAAGAAATACCCTCGCCGGATTTGGTGGATCTTCGTCCATCGATTTTGAGTATTTCCGTGAAATGAAACACGTTCCCGCCTTTGTCATTCCCGCAGAGGTTTTCCGGAATCCGCCTGCAGCTGCGCCGATGTGGTCATCCGAAGCTGCTGAGCGATGAATGCCCTTGTTTCCTTGTCACGCCCCGTTCGAATGTTGCCTTATGACGGTGGCGACTGCGAGGGGCCCGCGCACCAGAACACAGACCCTCGAGCCCGCTCCGCCGTGCGAGATCGCGTGTGAGACGGCATCGCTCAGGTCGTGGACCGGCGACAGCTGCGCCAAACGGACGTCGTCGTCGCTCAACCCGTCGGACAGGAGCAGGACATCAGCCTTTTGGAGCACCCGACCGAGCACCTGGGTCTGCCATCCATCAGGATCGGCCGGCCCCTCGCCTGTGTCCATGCCCCCGGACACCAGATCCGCCACATCCTCCGCCCGACCAAGAAGCTCCTCGAACGCTCCTCCCCCGGGCAGACCGTCACGGCACTCCGCGGCGATCAAGATCGTGCCTCCGTCGGTGACCACGCGCTCCGCCGCCGCCATTCCCTTCACAGCCTGGTAGAGGTTGCGATCCAGGGGATAACCGCCGTTGGTGGTGACCACCACGTCGAAGGCCCCGTCGAGTGCCGTAACCGAGGTGGCGACGACACTCGCGCACGCCGCCCGATGGGCGTCGGGCAACGGCCCGCAGAAGATCCCGGTCAAACGCCTCTCCGAGTCGATGGTCACGTCCACCGACAGGTCGGGCGGCGCCAGGGAAGTGGCCGCCGCCACGAACTCGTGCACGGGATTCCCCCCGAGCACGGTCCACGTCGCCCTGGGATCCCTGATCCGTTTCCGGGAGTGAGCTTCTAAAACAGTGTCGAGATCGGCCAAACCGGGGCAGACGCCTTTCGGTCCGCCGCTGAACCCGGCAAAGAAGTGCGGTTCGACGAACCCGGTCAGGATCCGTACGTCAGCGTCTACGTACTTGCGGTCGATCCGAACCGGGGTGCCGTCGACGAGACCGACCTCGACGTGTTCGTCGTCAGTGCAGCTGTGGTCATGGACCGGATAGCGGGAGAAGAGGTCCGAACCGATGAGAGCCGACATCTCGTCGGGGGTCGCACGCCTGTGTGTACCTGTCGCGCACAGGAGCTCCACCCGATCCGGTCCTGCTCCGAGGCTTTCCAACTCGCGGAGGATTGGAGGAAGCACGGTGCGGTTGGGCATCGGCCGGGTCAGATCCGGGAAGACGACCACGATCTTTGCGCCCGGTCCGGCGTCGTCGATGAGGTGCTCGAGGGACTTTCCCGATGCCGGGTAGACAAGTGCCCTGGTGACGGCAGCGGCTTCGTCGGTCAATGCCGGAGGATCAACGGGATCGACGACCACCGCGGAGTCCGGAACTCGGACGTCGAGACCGGTGGTGCCGTAGGGGAGGCGGATCGTCTTCATGATTCCGGACTATCTCCCCCTGAGCCACGGCCAGACCCCGAGCCTCGGCCAGACCCCGATGAATCGCTGTCGGGCGTGGACTGTGTGAACGCCAGCGCCGCTTGCACAGCTCGTTCGGCTGCAGGCCTCAAGCTCCGGTATGTCCCTACGAGCATCGGATCGGGCACGATCGGATGACCCGGCGGGTCGATTGCATCGAGTTCCAGTCTCATCCCCGTTGCGTCGCGTGCCAACAGCGCCGCACCTGCCGCGGCCGACAAACCGGCTGAGCCCCTTCTGTGACCCACCATCTGAGTGATCGACGTGAGGACCTGACCCCACAACGGGATCGCAGATCCACCCGCCATCGATATTCCGTCCCTCTCTGACCCTCCCGGGGTACCGGCCCGCCCGACCGACCCGACGGCCGACGGCCCGGCCGACCCCACCGCGGAGCCGACTGCAACCAGGCATCGGTCGACCTCGAACGCGACCGACTCGATGGCGGCACGGGCCATGTCCCCGATGTTGTGTTCCGCAGACAACCCGAAGTAGGCCGCGCGTGCGTCGTCTCGCCACCATGGCGCCCTCGCTCCGCCGAGCCAACTGACGGCGACTACGCCGTTCGATCCCGGTGGGCTCTTCGACGCCTCCTCGAGCAGCGTCTCCACGTTGAATGCCCGCTCTTCCACGGCCAAACCCCTGAGCAGCCAATCCAGGAACGATCCTGCCGACGACAGTCCCGCCTCGATCAGAAATCCGCCTTCACCAACTCCGCCGGCACCCCTCGAGACCACGACCCCCAGGCCTCCGGTTTCGGGCCAATCGGGTAACGGGACAGAGACATTCGCCGTCGTCCCCCACGACACCATGGGCCGTCGGCTGGTCGCGGCCGTCCCGAGGACCTCACACGGGCGGTCTCCCGCGCCTACGACGACCGGTATCCCCGCTTTCAGACCGAGAGTCGAAGCGGCAATCCCTGTGAGCTCGCCGGCCACCTCGTCGGAACCGAGAACCGGCGGGAGGAGGTCGTGCCATTGGTCATTTAGGCCGGCAGCTTCACCGACATCGGCAACGAGGTCAGCAACCGGAAGCAGCGAAGAGTCGTAGAAACCGCTCGTTGAGGCGAGAGTGACGTCGGTGGCCACGACGCCGGTCATCTTCTGAAGCACGAAGTCACGTGGGAACAGCAGCCAGCGCGAAGTACGCAGCATGTCGGGAGCGTCCCGGCCGATCCATGCCAGCTTCGCCAGCGGCGACGCCGAATCGAGGATCGCGCCTGTGCGGAGCCGGAACGCCTCAGTGCCTCCAGATGCCAAAGCGATCGCCTCGGCCTCCATACCGGCACGTCTGTCGGACCACAAGATCCCGGGACCTACCGGACGGCAGTTCTCATCCACCATGACGAAGGTCTGGCGCGCGGCGGAGAAGACGATCCCCTTTATGCCGCCGCCCGCCGCCCTACCGCCACCCGCCCCAAGCGCCAAGCCACAGGCCTCAACGACCGAGTCCCACCACGAAGACGGTTCCTGTTCGGCCCGGCCACCAGCGAAACGTTCGGTCTTCAGCACCGAACGCCCCACTCCGCACGGTCCGTCCTCGCGCCAGACGACAGCCTTCGTCACTGTGCTTCCGAGGTCGATCGTCAGGAGCAGGAGGTTCCTCTTCCGGTTTCAGCCGTTTTCAGGCGATTCAGGCGTTCAGCCGCCGTGAACGATCTTGGCGACTTGGCTGGTGATCTCGCCCGGATCGGGGTCGAGGATCAGAGCGCGCCCTATGGCCAGCCCCGCAGCGCCGCCGGTCATCACGTCGCTGACTTCATCGATCAGCTCGGCACGGAGAGCAGAAACGTCGTCCTCGCCCGAAGCGGTCTCAGCGCGCTTGGGCCCACCAAGAAACAGAACAGGCACTCCCACACTCGACACGATCCTGGCAACCGCCTCGATGCGCTCTGATCCGGGTTCGGCCAGCGGGACCGGAACCTTCAGAACGGGCGCCCCCAAGTCGTGGGCTATGACCGCGGCATAGACGATCGAATCGGTGTCGCGGGCGACCTTGCCGTCACGCCAGGTCAGAGACTCGATCATGGCCTCGACGCCGGCGAGGCGACATTCCTCGAGCACGCGGCCGAGCAGTTCGAGAGCCTCGGCCGTGACCGGGTCCGACTTGTCGATCCGGGTCATGTGCTTGATGCCGGTGCAGCCGTCCGCCACGGCCCTGGCCACCGTCGCCACCAGCCTGTCGTCCAGCTCGAAGACGGTACCGGCGAGTCCGGTCCTGTTGATCGACAGGTAAGAGCGCTGAAACGGAGTCATCATCCTCGTCAGGTGGGCGAGCGGCTGAGCCGTTGCCAGGATCCCGTCGCAGTGGACGAGGGCTGCGCGGCATGCGCCCAGGTAGGACGAGTACGCCTCGATGGTGATAACACCCCGCCCCCGATGGTCGGCGGCGAGGATCAGCGCCGGCCGTCGTAAGGGAGTCTTCGGGGCCGTGGCCCGGGACCCGGGGACTGTAACGACGCCACGTCTGCCTGCGGTTGCCACTCAGGCGATCCCGCTCATTAAGCGATCCCAGTCACTCAGGCGATCCCTGTCACTCAGGCGATCCCGGATAGTCCGTTGATCACCTTCGAAAGCGCCGAGAAGTCCTCCCGGCCATACCCCGCCTTCGACGCCGCGGTGAGCACCTGCCGGACAGTTGCGGTCGAC
>JBAPRR010000140.1:0-1958 GCA_049281195.1 Acidimicrobiales bacterium | reverse complement strand
GTCTCGGGCTGGAAAAGCGAGTACTGACCGGCAGCGTCTGATTCGGCAGAGTGTGATGTGCGGTGGGAGGAGGGAGTAGAAGGCAAGAGGCACCTCGCCGGTTAATCTTCTTGACAATAGCGCAGAGGTATTCATAAAGTCAATATGTAAGTTTACAAAGGGCTAATGGCAGCTGCCGCTGAAATTCCGGACAGCAGGAACGAGAAAGGAAAACCCGTGCCCGAAAAAGGCGGATGGCCGCAGCAGCCAGTCATTTCCATTCGGGTCTCGGAGGCGTTGCGCTCCCGACTCGAACGCCTGAAGGAACTTCTCTCGAAAAAGAGCGGAGAGAATGTCACCACATCCGAAGTGGCCAAGCAGCTACTGGAATCGGCGCGAGAAGACCGGCTTGAAGTGGCAGACCTGCTCGCCGACCCAACCGTGGCGCTTGCCGGAGCTAGGCGGAAGGCGGCAGCGGGATTGAGCCTTTCGCGAGCGGAGTGGATCGTTATTGCCCACTACGTCCAACTGGGGGTAGAGAGCCCCATGGCCGACCCCGTTTCACCGGAGACGATGAGGGGAATTCTTCAGGCTTTCCTCGCCGCTTATCAGGTTCGCAGGGGGAAGAAGCCGAGCCGCGATGCTCACTATCTGTCCAATCTCCCGATCCTCAACAAGCAGGGCCAGCCGTTTCCGGGAGCCGAGGCTGAAGGCCTCGATGTTGCGACCGCCGTGGAGCGGCTGATCCAGAGAATGGATTTGCCGGAGGCGGAGGAGGTGTGGCCGCAGTTTGTCGCTCGGAATTTGTACGAGTTTCTGGAAGAGGAACCCTTCCGGACTGAGGCGATGAATCAGGCTCTGAAACCGCACTGGCCGATTCTGTGGAGAGCAGCGGCTCGAGGGCACTATCTGGTCCGTGGTTCTCCGGTGCCAGGCGCTGCGGGAAAAGCCATCGCTGAGCGCCCGTGGGGCCCGGCGATTTCGTCGGTGTTCGAAGGCGGGTTCGTGCTGTCGTTCGCAAGGGGGAGCGATGGCGATTTGGCGGTTCTGATCAACCTGCCGGAGATTCGCCAGACGATGTACGAGATCAGGCCCTGGCCGATGATTACGGAGTTTCGGTCGATGCTCCAGGCGTGGGACACGAGCGGTCCAAACTCTTTCTGGCAGGGGCGCTGGTTCTACGGCTACACGGTGATGGAGTCCACTGTGCCACCGATCTGGGTTCGCTGCCAGAGCGGCGTGACCTTCGGGTTCTCCACTGACGAGTGGGCATCTCTGCAGGAGGCATTTCGTCTTGCCTGGCAGAAGCCGCAGCTGCAGCGCATTTCGGCCGAGCTGATGCTCGAATATGGCGAGATTTGAGAAGGGGCAGGAGCGAGCATGCCGATCCTCAATGGCAACGCGAGTGCAAGTCGGATGCAGCGGCTGAAGGGGCGTTCGGCGCGCTCTCGCAGCATTGGGACCAAACTAACGCCGGAGGAGGAAGCGAAGATCCTCGCAGCCGCCGAAGGCGAAGGGAAAGCGCCGAGTGAATGGGTTCGGGAAAAGCTGCTGGAGTGCGCCGCCCCCGGTGGTGGTTCAGCTGCGATGATGAACCATATCTTCACCGATCTGGTCGCACTTGAGATGCTGTTCATGAATGTGATCGGCCCCTTTGTGGCCGGTGATCAGGTTTCACGGGAGCGCATCGATCAGATCTATAACGAAGTTTACAGGGTGAAGTTTCAAAAGGCTCGGGAGATCCTTGCCCGGCGCACTCAGCGAACAGAAATGTGATCCGATGAGGGTGTTCAGCGCGAGGGGTTTGCCCTGGGGCTTCTGGCCTGAGAACGAAGGATAGAATGGAGATGGGGACGCTTGCGCGCGTTGTTGCTGCGACGCCTCTGCGTGCTGATCCTCGGAGCGAACACGGACCGTATTGATTCGGCGACTACCCTCCCAGGACAAGGTGAGATCCGCCATGGCCATCGACCCTGAAC
>JBAPRR010000139.1:0-33093 GCA_049281195.1 Acidimicrobiales bacterium | reverse complement strand
TGGCGAGTCGAGATAACTGCCGACCGCCGTCACCACGTCTGTGATGTCAGTTTCGAGGACGCTCTGGACACTCAAGGGTTCCTCTTCACCAGCATCACTCTCGACCGGTTCACTTCCGACGGCATCGAGATGTGCACGTGCGTCAGGGGCCTGCTGGTGGTCCTGTTCGTGGCGCCGACGCCGAAAGGCCACGTCAGGGCGCTTCGTCTAGAAAGGCCGTGGAGGTCCTGTCAGCGGGACTCGTGTCAGTGGGGGTCGTGGTTGACCCCGTTCTGCCGTACGAAGTCGTTGACCTCGTAATACGCATCGATCGATTCACCGGCGTCTCCCCAGAACCCTTCGAGAATGTCGTACTCCATAGCGCCGGAAGAGACATACCAGTTGTTGACGTCTGTGATTTCGAGCTCCCCACGCCCTGATGGCTCGAGGCTCTTGACGACCTTCCACACCTGCGTGTCGTAGCAGTAGATGCCTGTGACGGCATATCGACTCGGAGGATCCTCGGGTTTTTCGATGATGCGGACGATTCGGCCCGAATCGTCGAGCTCGGGCACGCCAAGGTGACGAAGGTGCGTCGCGTCGTCTGGCCGGGTCAGGAGGATGCGAGCGCCTCCGGGTTGGGCCAAGAAGCGCTCGACGGTTGGGCCGAAAGAGTGTTCGACGACGTTGTCGGCGAGCATCACAAGGACCCTGTCGTCGCCGCAGAAGTGCTCGGCCAGTCCGAGCGCTTCGGCGATGCCGCCGGGCCGGTCCTGGTACGAGTACTGAAGCCGTTCCAACCCGTACTCACGACCGTTTCCCAAAAGCCGCAGGAACTCCCCTGCATGGGTACCTCCGGTGACCAGCATCACTTCGTCGATTCCCGAGCGCACCAAAGCTTCGATCGCAAAGCTGATCATCGGCCTGTCGTAGATAGGCAGAAGATGTTTGTTGGTTATACGGGTGAGCGGAGCAAGCCGCGTCCCGGATCCGCCAGCGAGGATGACTCCTTTCACGACGCGGGAGCTTACGATCCCTCGGACGGGCTCTCGCGAAAAACGTGATTTCGTCCCCACTCCGCGAGTACGGCGTCCGAAAAGGCCGGCCAAGCTTCGAGCGCCCAAGGCCCGAACGGAAGGCCCCCTCCCGCCACACATGCCAATCCCTCGTCCGGATCGACCCACAGGAATGATCCGGACCTGCCGAAATGGCCGAACGTCCGTGCTGAGCCGGTCGTGGCCGTCCAGTGCGGCTTTTTGGCACCCTTGAGTTCGAAGCCCAGGCCCCACACGCAGTCCTCATAACGCCCCACTCCCGGTACGACTCCGGGGAGGCCCGGAAATATGACAGCGGTGGCCTGGGCCAGGGTGCCGGCGGAGATCAGCGATGGCTCGGGTATCGGCTGGTGCGATGACTCGGGTATCGGCTGGTGCGATGGCTGTGGTCGGGTCTGGAGCTCGAGCAGCTCGCCGGCGAGGAGCACAAGATCCCGGATCGTCCCACGCTCTCCTGACGCGGACGAGCTGCCTTCGGGAGCGCTTGTCGAGGTCATCTTCAAAGGCCCCGTCACCGACTCGGAGACGATCTGTTGCCAGGGCTGCCCGATAGAAGACTCGAGGCACTGTCCCAAAATCTCGAAGCCGGAATTCGAATAGATCCGCCTCGTCCCAGGAGGCGCCAGCACAGCGGCTTGATCAGGGGCGAGACCCGAGCTGTGCGACAGCAGGTGGCGGATGGTCGCACCCGGTGGCCCGGCAGGGTCGTCCAACAAAAGGTCGCCCTGCTCCGCTGCTACCAGCACCGCCATCGTCACCAGGAGCTTGGTCACCGATGCCAACTCGCAAACGGCGTCGATGTCTCCCCCGGTTGCGACCACATCGACGCTGCCTGACTCCGTTAGGCCAAGTACACCGAACCCGCCACGCGGCTCCGGCCACTGGTCGAACAGCTGGAGCGGATTCATTCGGGTTTGTGTCTTTTCGGGTGACCGACGTCCACCCGCGAGCGCCAGTCAGCTGGTGTCAGGCGTCCAGGAAACGTCTGACGGCGAAGGCCGACCCCGCAACGCCGATTACCACCCCGATCAGGATGACGAAGACCACGATCGTGATCAACTCGCCTGATGGGATGTCGAGGTTCGCCTGGTGGCTCGGGTCGGCAGAGTAGGCATGCAGCCACGCGTTCAGACCTAAGACCGCGCCGAGCGACAGCAATGCCCCGACCATCCCTTCGACAAGGCCCTCGCACATGAACGGGATTCGGATGAACCAGTTCGTGGCGCCGACGTACCTCATCACCTCGACCTCTTTACGTCGGGCGAATATCGCCAAGCGGATCGTGTTCAGGATGAGGACTGTCGCGGACGACAGGAGAACGAGGGCCAGCACGAACAAGATCCATTGGGACACGTGGACGAATGTCTCCATGTTCTTGATCGCCTGAGCCGGAGAGCTGACCGCCTTCACGTTCGGCTGGCTTTTGAACTGGGCGATGATCGCTGACGCCTCGGTCGGACTGTCGAGAACACATCGATACGAAGAAGGCGTGGTCGCCTCTGTCAGATACGAAGCCACGGCGGGCGACGTGACCTGCTTCGCCTCCTGAAAGTCGTAGGCCTGATTACGGAACGCACAGGACTTGACGTAAGGAACCTGCAGGAGCTCCGAGTAGATGGTGTGACTCTGAGCGGTATTCGCCCCCGGGTCCACCCATACGACGACGCTCACACCGTTCTGCCACTGCACGGATGCGTTGGACACCGCCTGGCGCAGCAACAGGGCGGAGCCGGCGAGGGCAAGCGTGACGAACACCGTCAAGATGGCGATGGACGTCATCAGGCGGTTGCGCCACAGGTTGGATCCCGCTTCGCGGGCTACGTATCGTGCAGAAAGTGCCATAAGGAATCAGAGCGCTCCGGTATCACGTTCCATATCCGTATACGCCCCTGTCCTGATCCCGGATGAGAGTTCCACCGTCGAGCTCAATGACGCGCCTTCGCATCTTGTCGACGATCGTCGCATCGTGGGTCGCGACGACGACGGTGGTTCCGGTTCTCCCGATCCCGTCGAGCAGGCGCATTATTCCCTGGCTCGTGTTCGGGTCGAGGTTTCCGGTCGGCTCATCTGCGAGAAGTATCAGGGGCCTGTTGACGATGGCCCTCGCCACCGCGACACGCTGCTGTTCACCACCGGACAACTGGTTGGGCAGCCTGTCCTTCTTCTTACCCAGACCCACCACATCAAGAATCTGCGGAACCTGCTTGGAGATGACGTGCCGGGGACGGCCGATCACCTCGAGCGCGAACGCAACGTTTTCGTAGACGGTCTTCTGCGGCAACAGGCGGAAATCCTGAAAGACGCATCCGATGTTGCGCCGCAAGTACGGGACGCGCCAATTGTGCATCGAAACGATGTCGCGCCCCGCAACCCAGACACGACCGGAATCCGGGAGTTCCTCCCGGAGAAGAAGCCGTATGAGTGTCGTCTTGCCTGATCCGGAAGGACCGACCAGGAAAACGAACTCGCCCTTTTCAATCTCGATGGAGACATCGCGGACCGCGACGGAGCCAGCTTTGTAAGTTTTCGTGACGTTCTCGAAAGTAATCATCAGTCGGGAGATATGACTTGGAGTGGGACCAGACCTGACGGTTGCCCGCTTTGGTCAGCGGTCCGCACTTCGCCGCGCATAACGAACAAGCACGCTAGCAGCGCGGACATCAAAACCAATGGACGCTGTGAGCGTAAAGCGGCCGGCGGGCGGGTTCTTCATCTATTCGTCATGACCCCGCTTGCGCCTACGTCTCAACTCGGCCTCGATGAGCTCATCGATGTCCCCATCAAGCACAGCCTCCACGTTGCCTGTCTCGAACTCAGTTCTGAGGTCTTTCACCATCCTGTAAGGAGCCATGACGTAAGAACGAATCTGGTTGCCCCAGGCTGCTTCAGCTTTCGGACCTGAGAGCGACTCAAGTTCGGCCCTGCGCTCCTCTTCTTGGAGGTCGACCAGCTTGGCGGCGAGGATCTGCATCGCTCTGGCCTTGTTCTGGTGCTGGCTGCGCTCGTTCTGGCAGGAAACGACGATGCCTGTGGGAAGGTGAGTAAGGCGGACGGCGGAGTCGGTCTTGTTGACGTGCTGGCCCCCCGCTCCCGACGACCGGTAAGTGTCGATACGCAGGTCTTTTTCATCGATCTCGACTTCGGCTGTGTCCTCTATGAAAGGAATGACACCCACCGTGGCGAAGCTCGTCTGGCGCCGGTGCTGGCTGTCGAAGGGTGACATCCGGACGAGCCTGTGAACTCCGCGCTCGGCCGATAGGAGTCCGTACGCGAACCTGCCCTTGACGATCAGGGTCGCGGAAAGCAGGCCAGCCTCCTGGCCCTCAGTCACCTCATCAACCTCAGTTCCGAAGCCGCGACGCTCCGCCCATCGCAAGTACATGCGCAGGAGCATCTCGCACCAGTCCTGGGCGTCGGTCCCCCCTGATCCAGCATGCAGCTCGACGATGGCGTCGTTTCCGTCGTGCTCGCCTGAGAACAGCGATCGCAGCTCCAACGAAGCCACTCGGCGCTCGAGCTGGTCGATCGACTGAAAGAGCTCGGATTCCACCGAGTCGTCTCCCTCTTCGACCATGAGCTCGAACAGCACCTCGGCATCGGACTGACGCGAGGCCAGGTCCTCGAGTAGCGCCACGTCGTCACTGACCGCGCCAAGCTCGGTCGTCACGCTACGAGCCTGATCGGGGTCGTCCCATAGATCAGGGCGCGCGGCCAACTCGTTTAGCTCGTCACGTCTGGCGCGTAGACGCTCCAGACCCAGATAGCTTTCGGCCTCCGTCAGGCGGGACCGCAAGTCGGCGAGCTCGGCCTTGGCGTCGCGGGGCAGCTCAGCGGTAGGCATTAGCGACCTGATCCTTCGCGCGTACCTCGCGCCACGCTAGGACCCGCGCTTCAAGCGCGGCCATGACAGAGCTTGAACTTCTTCCCACTCCCGCAGTAGCACGGTTCGTTCCTGCCGATCTTCTCGCTCGCCGACTTCTGAATCGGCACGTTCGTCACGTCGCCCGAGCCGTTCGTCGCGGTCCGACTCTCCGCAGCCTGCCTCTGCAGGACTTGACCGGAGTCGCCGTTGGTCATCGCACCGACAAGCGAACCGTTGCCCGTGTCGGTCGGCGCCCTGAATGGGGCGGATGCGTCCACGACCGGATCTTCGGCCGCCTGATAGCTGGCCCGGCTCAGGTCGGGACCGGCAGTGGGCTGATCGACGATCTGCACGTGCATCACGTAACGCAGGTAGTCCTCATCGATCGAGTCGATCATCTGGCCGAACATGTCGAAGCCCTCTTTTTGCCATGCGACCAGAGGATCTTGCTGGCCCATGGCGCGGAGGTTGATTCCCTCCTGCAGGTAGTCCATCTCTGCGAGGTGGTCACGCCACCTCTGATCGATGATCTGGAGCATCAGGTCGCGCTCGATCTCACGCGCCTGCTCCGCTCCGCCGGGGAAGCTCTCGTCACGACCCCTGTACAGCTCGAGGCCCTCGTTCAAGATGCTCTCGCTCAGCTGCACCTTCGAAGTCGCGTCGGCCAGATCTTCGACGGTGAACTGCGTAGGGAAGTACTGCGTGACTTCAGCGAGCAGCTGTTCGAGATCCCAGTCCTCCGGGTACTCGGTCGGACATGCCGAGGCCACCACCGCGTCGATGGCCTGCTCGAGCAGTTCCTCGGTGCGCTCCTGGAGATCTTCGCCGTCGATGATCTGAATGCGCAGCTCGTAGATCACCTTGCGCTGGCGATCGAGAACCTCGTCGTACTTGAGCACGTCCTTGCGGATCGCGGCGTTTCTCCCCTCGACGGTGTTCTGCGCTCGCTCGATCGCCTTCGTAACCTGCTTCGATTCGATCGGCACGTCGTCGGGCAGTGCCCGGGTCATCACCCACTGCATGGCGCCCGTGGCGAAGAGACGCATCAACTCGTCTTCGAGCGAGAGGAAGAACCTGCTCTCTCCGGAGTCTCCCTGCCGGCCGGACCGACCACGGAGCTGATTGTCGATCCGCCGGCTCTCGTGACGTTCTGAGCCGAGCACGTAGAGACCGCCGAGGTCGCGGACCAGGTCACCTTCCTGCTTGCACTGCGGCTCGAGAATGGCGAGCTGCTTCTGGTACTCCGCCTTGCCCTCGTCGGAATCGAGGTCCAGACCCTTGGCCACAACCTCGCGTCGGGCCAGGCCTTCTGGATTCCCACCTAGAAGGATGTCGACACCACGGCCGGCCATGTTGGTAGCGACGGTGACGCCATGGATGCGCCCCGCTTGGGCGACGATCTCCGCCTCGCGAGCATGCTGCTTGGCGTTCAGAACCTCGTGAGGTATGCCCCGCTTTTCCAGGAGCTTGGAGAGCAACTCCGACTTCGCCACCGAAGCGGTGCCGACCAGAACCGGCTGACCGGTGTCGTAGCGATCGGAGATGTCTTCGACCACTGCCGCGAACTTGGCGTCCTCGGTCTTGTACACGAGGTCGGCGCCGTCGTCGCGGACCATCGGCTTGTTGGTCGGGATCGGTACGACGGGCACGTTGTAGGTATTGGCGAATTCGGCGGCTTCTGTCTCTGCGGTACCGGTCATCCCGCCGAGCTTTTCGTACAGGCGGAAGAAGTTCTGCAGGGTGACCGTGGCCCAGGTGTGGTTCTCCTCGCGGATCTTCACCCGTTCTTTTGCTTCCACGGCTTGGTGGAGACCGTCGTTCCACCGGCGCCCTTCCAGGGTGCGTCCGGTGAACTCGTCGATGATCTTCACCTCGCCGTTGGCGATCAGGTAGTCCTTGTCGCGGTGGTAGAGCTCCTTGGCCTGAAGAGCCTTGGACAGCTGGTGCACGTAGTTGACAGCGACGAGGTCGTACATGTTGGAGACGCCGAGTGCATGCTCCACCTTCTCCACACCGACCTCGGTAGGAAACACGATGCGCTTCTCTTCGTCGACCTCGTAGTCGGCGTCACGGGTAAGGGTTCGCGCTATGCCGGCGAACTGGTAGTACAGCCGGGCGGCATCGTCGGAGGGACCGGCGATTATGAGCGGTGTGCGGGCTTCGTCGATGAGGATGGAGTCGACCTCGTCGACGATCGCATAGACGTGCCCGCGCTGCACCATCGCATCGCGTGTGCGCGCCATGTTGTCGCGCAGATAGTCGAACCCAAACTCTTGATTGGTCCCGTAAGTGACGTCGGCCGCGTACGACAGCCGCTTCGTCTCGTTGTCGGTGATCTCAGGAGTTACGAGGCCGACTGACATCCCCAAGAAGTTGTAGACCCGCCCCATCCACTCCGAGTCACGTTTCGCCAGATAAGGGTTAACCGTGACGAGGTGCACGCCGCGCCCGCCCAGTGCGTTCAGGTACACGGGCAGGGTCGAGACGAGTGTCTTTCCTTCACCGGTCTTCATTTCGGCGATCCATCCGAAGTGCAGGGCCATGCCCCCCATCAGCTGGACGTCGAAATGCCGCTGACCGAGGACCCGCCAGGCCGCCTCGCGTACGGTGGCGAAAGCGTCGATCAGCACGTCGTCGAGGACCGCGCCGTTGGCGAGGCGCTCGCGCAGAACGACGGTCGTGTGGGCGAGCTCCTCGTCGGAGCGTCGTTCGACCTCGGGTTCGAGTTCGTTTATGAGTGGGACGAGGTCAGCGAGCCGGCGAACTTTCTTGCCTTCCCCGGCCTTGAGCGCGCGCGTGAGAAGGCTCATGGGGAAACCATCCTACCGTTCGAACATGCCCGGACTGGCCGCATTCGGGGCCTGATCAGCGGGTTGTCCGAACGGCGAGGGGGCGTCACCGCTCTGTTTGCGAACCGGGTTCGCCGCGCGCTGGCGGTGGCTAGAACGGTCCGTCGTGACGCGGATGCGACCGGTCGATGAGCTTGCCCTTCAGGCGCTCGACCTGGTGTTCCAGCTTCTTAACCACGGCCTCCACGGCATAGAGGGCATCGACTCCCTCGGCGTAACCGCGGACCTCGTGACCATGTCCGCGGAGTACGGCATGGCACACCCAGTGGTTTTCGGGTACACCGTCGCCGCCTTTTGTGAGCCTCACCTCGGCTTCCTCGAGGAGGGGGGCCAGCTTTCCGAGCTTGCCCACTTTGGTGACGGCCTTCTCACGGACATCGTCCGCGATCGACCCGTTGGACCCGAGGACATCGACGAGCATGGTCATGCTCCTTCTCCTTCCATCCGCCCTACCGGCCTTGAGGAGGCGTCTCCTCCCCTGGTCACTCCCCCGCCTCTGCTCTGCCTTCCTGTCTCTGCTACTGCCTTGAATCAATTATCGGCTTCGGCTGTCTATCGGCTTCAGCTGTCGCCCTAATTGCAAGTCGCGCCCGGCTGACCTGGTCTTTGGCCCCACACTCGCCTGCTGAGGAGCTCACGGGCGGGTAGTCGGCGGCACATGGCCCTTCGGCACCCATAGACACCCGGCTTCACTCCTTCTCCGTAGGGCGTCGACAGTCGACGCCGGACGGGCAGGGCTTACCTCTAAGCCGCACCATGCTCAGCAACCACAAGTTGCCTTACGTGGGTCGTTTCGCCTGCGACTGGCTTCGACTTGCAACCACAGACCCGGGCGCGACCCACCTGGTTAGTCTACGACGACCTCACTGCCTGGCTGAAAGCGACCATGACGAGCTAAATCCCTCTCAGCAGAGCTTCAGTGTGCTCGGCTACGAAGGAGGGAAACCCCCTAGAGGGGGCCCGAGAGGCGCGCGCTGTGCAGATGAAACAAGCTAGGAGGTATATGCGGCGGGCGGACAAGGCGATCACCGGACCGCGTCGGATCTGCGGACGGATCGCGGCGGCCGCTGTGATCGCACTCGCTTCTACCTCTTTGATGGTCGTCGTGAGCTCGGCGACGGCGACGGCGGCCGGCAATCCCACTCTCGATGCTCTGATCATCCCCAACCCCGAGCCGGGGTGGACGCCCCTGTCTTCGGTGGAGACCAGTCAGTTCGCGCAGGAGATCGAGACCGAGCTGACGAGCAAGGCGCCCGGCAACGAGACGTACACGTCCGCAGTCGAGGGGTGGCAATCGCCACGGGGCGCCACCTATTCCCTTCTTGCGATCTTCGTCGTGCAGGTAATGGGCGGCACCGTCGACATGACGGCCTCGAATGTGGCGTCCAACTTCTGCAGCGGGGCTACGAACGTACAACCGGGCACCACTCCCCCCATCGCACATGTGCCCTCTTCCGCCACTGCCACGTGCGCAGGAAACGGTTTGAGGACGACCATCGGCGCGGCGATCAAGGGCCAGATACTGGAGATGGTCGCATCCGCGGGATCGCATCCGCTAGGCGTCTCAACCGTCAAACAGGTCGTCATAACCCAGCTGGCGGCCATTCCCGGCACCGTGTCGATCGGCTCCTCGAGCAGTTCCACGGGGGACATCATCGGTGGGACGGTAGGCGGGGTCGTGATAATCGGAGCGCTGCTCTCATATCTCGTCATACGCCGGCGGAGATCGGACGGACGTGGTCCCGGGGCCGCAGCCGCGGCGACCGAAGATGGCTCCGGTGATGGACCTCCAGCACCGGCCGACGAGTCCATCAGTGAGGGTTCCAGAGCGGCAACCGTGGGAGAGAAAGAGGCCCCCACAAAGGTTGATTCAGGGCAAGAGCAGCCGGTGCTCGCTGATGTGATCGTCCCGCCGTTGAGCCTTCAGACGGTTCCCTCGACGACGCTTCCGGGACCGGGGATGCCTGCCGCCGTTCCCCCATTGGGAGGCAACCCGTCCCCGTCGGCGCGCGCACCTGGCTGGTACCCGGATGGCGCCGACTCTTCCAAGATGCGGTTCTGGGACGGCTCCCGATTCACCGGCAGCCGGAGCTGGGACGGGTCGGCTGGATCGACGACTGACGGGATCGACGACTGACGGGATCGACGGCTGACCGGATCGACGACTGATCAGTACCGGTAAGTGTCCGGCTTGTACGGACCGTCGACCGGGACCCCGATGTAGTCGGCCTGACCCGGCGACAGCGTCGTGAGCTTCACCCCGAGCGCGTCGAGGTGCAGGCGCGCCACCTTCTCGTCGAGGTGCTTCGGAAGCACGTAGACCTCGGTGTCGTATTCGGCGGACTTCAGGTAAAGCTCCATCTGGGCCATCGTCTGGTTGGTGAAGGAGTTGGACATCACGAAGCTCGGGTGGCCGGTGGCGTTGCCGAGGTTGAGAAGGCGCCCCTCCGACAAGATGATCACCGAGTGACCGTCCTCGAAGATCCAGGAGTCGACCTGGGGCTTGATGTTGATCCTCTTGATGCCCTTGGTGGCGGCAAGCCCGGCCATGTCGATCTCATTGTCGAAGTGACCGATGTTCCCCACGATGGCCTGGTGCTTCATGCGCGACATGTGGTCCGCGGTGATGACATCGCGGTTGCCGGTCGCCGAAACAAAGATGTCGGCGAGGCCTACGACGTCCTCGAGCGTCTTCACCTCGAAACCGTCCATCGCGGCCTGTAGCGCGCAGATCGGGTCGATCTCGGTGATGACCACTCGCCCACCCTGGCCCCGGAGCGACTCCGCACAGCCCTTTCCGACGTCGCCGTATCCGCATACGACCGCGACCTTGCCTCCGATCAGAACATCCGTCGCCCGGTTGATCCCGTCGATGAGGGAGTGCCGGCAGCCGTACTTGTTGTCGAACTTCGACTTGGTAACAGAGTCGTTGACGTTGATGGCCGGGAAGAGCAGCTCACCCCTGCGCTGCATCTCGTAGAGCCGGTGCACACCGGTGGTCGTCTCTTCAGTGACTCCGATGATGCCGTTCGCGACCGTTGTCCACCGTGACGGCTCGGCCCCGAGGCTGCGTGCCAGAAGGTCGAGAACGACCGCCATCTCTTCGGAGTCTGCGGTCGTAGGGTCGGGCGCCACGCCCGACTTCTCGACCTCGACTCCTTTGTGCACGAGGAGGGTGGCGTCCCCGCCGTCGTCGAGAATCATCGTGGGTCCGCCGTCCTCCCAGCGAAGAGCCTGGTCGGTGCACCACCAATACTCCTCGAGAGACTCGCCCTTCCACGCGAAGACCGGCACTCCCTTTGGCGCGTCCACGGTGCCTTCCGGCCCGACCACGATGGCGGCGGCGGCGTGATCCTGTGTGGAGAAGATGTTGCAGCTGGCCCAGCGGACTTCCGCTCCGAGTGCGACCAGCGTTTCGATCAGGACCGCGGTCTGAATGGTCATGTGCAGAGAACCGGTGATACGCGCGCCTGTCAGAGGCTTGCTCGGTCCGAACTCCTCACGCATCGCCATCAGGCCCGGCATCTCGTGCTCGGCAAGCTGGATCTCTTTGCGGCCGAAATCGGCCAACGAAAGGTCTGCAACTTTGAAAGCCGGGGCTTGTTCGGCGTTGGTCATGCCTGCTCCTCATCGCGTCGAACGGTTCTCGCTATTCGGAGACCGGATCTTCTAGGCCCCGGAGATCGAGGCGCAGCCCGAAAGAATAGGTGGACTTGACCCGAATCTCGAAAATCGGGTCTCCGCTGGGGCTTCAACCCACCTTGAGGCGGTCCTTTAGCTCCTCGAGGATCGGGATCGGGCCGGGGTCCACGCCTTCGGCGGCGGCGAGGTACAGGGAGACGAAGTCGCCGATCAGGATGAGGTCGAGAAGCTGGGCCAGGTCCCCCTCCCCCTGGGCTCTGACTTCGATCACGTCGGATACGACCTCACGCAGCATCTCGGAGACGATCGCGAAGCGACGCGAGACCTGAGGGTGCTCGGCGTCGTGGCGGAGGTTGATGAGCGTTATCACCTGGCGGGTCACGTCACCGTTTTGACCCCAGCCTGCCAATTCGTTGTGGCCGAGCTCCGGGAACACGGCGCTGAAGGCCGGGCTCTTGGCGTTCTCGTTGACTTGCGTCTTCCAGCGTGAAGCCGCCGTCGCTCCGACCGCCTGGCCTCCGTAGACGAGCGGGATGGTCCGCCCGATCCTGCGGGCGATCTGCTCGGCCTCGTTCCCGTCGAGAACCAGTCGATCGCGTCGGCGTGAGAGTTGTTCGACCGCGAGTTCGACCCAACCGGTGGCGCCCGGAAACAGACCCATGTCTTCGAGGACGATCATCGGCGGGATGGACATGGCTCCGATGGCACACCGCGGTTGGGGAATCGTGCGCGGGACATCGACGACGGGGGCTCCCCATTCCTCCGCCAGGCGTTTCAACTCTCCTCCGCTCGTGACTGCCACGAGAGATGCGCCGGCCTCGAAACATTCGCCCGCGGCCTCGACGGTTTCCTCGGTGTCGCCCGAGAATGAGATGGCAAAGACGAGCGATTCGCGACCCACGTAGTCGGGCAGCTCGTAGGACTTGACCACCGTCACCGGGAGCGGGAGGAAGGGGCCGGCGACAGCTACGAGCACGTCACCGGCGATACCGCTACCGCCCATGCCGAGTACCACGACCTGTTCGATGTTCTCGCGGTCAGGTAGGCCGTCGAGATTGCGGCCGGTCGGAATCGCTGCCGCCACCTGCTCGGGAAGCGACGTGGTGGCGTCGAAAATACCCAAGCTGTCGAGAGCGCCGCTGCCTATGAGGGAAGGCGTACCCAGTCCCACGGATTCTCCCGTCACTTAGCGTCTTTCACTGGGTGTCTCTCGCGGACATGGTGCTGACCGCTCCACCCGAGTCGGCCTTGGCCATCAGGCGTTGGTGCTCCTGCTCGTCCACGGTCCTGGCCTCGTCGATGAGCATGTTCGGGATGCCGTCGGTCACGGCATAGCTGCGCTTCAGCCGGGGGTTGTAGAGCCTGTCTTCGTCTTCGAAGTACAACAGCGGGCCCTTGTCGTCAGGGCACGCCAGCACCTCGAGGAGCAATGAGTCCAGTGCCATGAGCAGGGTGTTCCTTTCTGGCTTCACTATTCGCAAGATCTGTCGATTTCGGGCTCGGACCATTCTGCCCGGCTGGCGCGTCGAATGGTCAGACTTTCGGTCTATCTGTTGTGGCCGCCGCCTGTGGAGGGGGAAGCCCACGCCGGGTGCGACGAGCGTCACTCGTGCCTCGCCGGCTCCTTGCCACTCGCTTCTGTCACCAGGTCGATGACCTCTCGAACGTGCTCTTCGCACTCCTGGTCGGTCTGCGCCTCGACATTGAGCCGGAGCAGAGGCTCGGTGTTCGACGGCCGGAGGTTGAACCACCAGTCAGAATGTTCGACCGTCAACCCGTCTGTCCGGTCGACCTTCTCACCGGCGGCGATCAGCTTCTCTGCAACCGCCTCCACGGCACCGGCGGGATCGGGATGCTCCAGGTTCACCTCGCCTGAATCCGAGTACTTCCGGTAAGGAGCCAACAGCGCCGACAGAGGCCTTCCCGTGGTCGACATCATGCCGAGAACGACCATGGCGGCGATGATGCCGGAATCGGCCCGGAAATTGTCGCGGAAGTAATAGTGACCCGAATGCTCGCCGCCGAACACGGCGTCGGTCTCCGCCATGACTCCCTTTATGTAGGAATGGCCGACCCGGGTGCGCACCGGCTTGCCGCCGTATTCGAGGATGGTCTCGGGTACCACGTGGCTGCAGATGATGTTGTAAAGAATCGTGGCGCCGGGATGCTTCTCCAGCATCGCTCTCGCCACCAATGCAGTCGTGAGAGAGCCGGACACCTCATGCGCCCTCTCGTCGACGAGAAAAACCCGGTCGGCGTCTCCGTCGAAGGCCAGACCCACATCTGCTCCGCGCTCCAAGACGGACTTCTTCAGATCGACGAGGTTGGCGGGCTGTATCGGGTCTGCCGGGTGGTTCGGAAACGTGCCGTCGAGCTCGCCGAAAAGTACGTGCAGTTCGACACCGAGCCCGTCGAACACCGCGGGGACGACAAGTCCGCCCATCCCGTTGGCCGTGTCCGCGACGACAGACAAGGGGCGCAGCTGTTCTTTCGGGAGGAACGAGCGCACATGGTTGGCGTACTCGTCGATGAACTCGAGGTATTCGAACTGTCCTTTGGGGTCTCCGAGATCCTCGCCGGCGGACATGGCCTGTTCGGCTATCGCCTTCACTTCGCCGAGACCGGATTCGACACCCACCGGGCGTGCTCCGGATAAGCAGAACTTCATCCCGTTGTACTGAGCGGGATTGTGCGAAGCGGTGAACATCGCCCCGGGAAGGTTGGTGCGGCCCGATGCGAAGTAGAAGAGGTCGGTGGACGCGAGGCCGATCTCCACGACGTCCACCCCCGCTGCACGTGCGCCGGCCGAAAAGGCGGCCGACAGCTCCACTCCTGAACCGCGCATATCGCGGCCGACGATCACCTTCTGCGACTGAGCGAACCGGGCGAAACCCCATCCGATCGCCCGACACATGCGCGAATTGAGCTGATCGGGAACGGTCCCTCGCACGTCATAAGCCTTGAAAATCGTGTCGAAGTCGCTCATTGCGGCGCAGCCTACCGGTTGACCTGCCCCCAGAACCAAGACGCTGCGGGGCCGACGAGCGGCCCCGCAGACGTTCTGGACAGTTCACGTACAGGTCAGCCGTCGGTCTAGCGACGGTCTGCCGAGCGTCAGCTGAAGTCAGCCGACGTCAGTCAGCCGACGTCAGTCAGCCGATCACTGACAGGATCGTCGCTATATCCGCACGCGAGATATTCAGATCCTTGGTCGCGGTCTCGTTGCTGCTCTGCGCGTTCACGAACACGGAGTGGTTCTCTGGATAGCCGGACGCAGTCTGTGCGAGAACGGTGTTGGAAACGCCGCGGACCGCAGCCAGGGCTTGTGCAGTCTCCACCTTCAGGTTGGCGAGGGCTGCCTGAGCCTGTGCGACGTCCTTACCCTTTTTCGCAGCGGCGTTGATGATGGCCTGGAGTCCCGGCACCTCCCTGGCGATCCCCCAGCCGTTCGTGCTCGCCGCGTCGGCGTAGATCACGAGATCGGTCTGAGGAGTCATAACCAGATAGACGCGGTAGTTGTAAACCATCGTCCGCGCATCGCGAACCACTGCGGCACATGTCTTGTCAAAAGGAACCTGCGCCTGAAGTGCCCGCATTCCGGCGAGATCGGCGGACAGATCGTCGCGTAGCCGGGCTCTGTCGACTGCGGTCAAATCGTGCGATTGGCTCGTTTGCAGTGCAAGGTTGTCCAAGCGGGTGACACGATCCTGCAGCTGCTGCCCGACGAAGGTCTTCGCGGCAGGAAGATACGACTGCGTGCACTTGAGGGCACCGTTGTCGTTCGCAACCGCAGAGTTGGATCCAGCGGAGAACGATGCCGACGATGACGTAGACGAGCCGGTCGACGAGCCAGTCGACGACCCAGTAGACCCGACAGAGATCGAGCCGGTGAGCACTGCAGAGGAGGCCGGCCGCGCCGACGATGCTGACGGTGCGGATTGTGATGCGGGGGCCAAGGCGAACGCCGTCATGGGGACGACGCCTGCCACCGCGGCGCCGATCACCCCGATGGCGACCTTCTTGCGGAAGCTGCGAACGGTTTTCGGTCCGTTGATCATGTTGCTCTCCTTCGGTCTCTTGGACGAAACCAACGAGATTGATGGGGGAACTCGTTGGGCGGACCTTTTCTTTGGCCCGGAGACAGAGTGAAGGAAGCCGATTTGAGGGCGATGATCCGGAAGTTAGAGAAATGTGAGGACAGAGCGACGTCGCAAAAGCACTATCAGTGCGATTATGCCCAGGAGTGTGAAGAAGTCACCGAGGTCGCTCGAACTCGAAGATCCATAACTCAACGTGACGTTGTGAGAGGTCGGTACGACGACCATCAAGTTGGGTTCCGCCCGCCATGGACCGTCAGCCCCCAAGGCATGCCAGTCCGGAAAATACGAGATCTTCACCAGAACGGGCACGCCGATGCGGTTCACGTGGAAGCTGATCGAGTCCCCGCCGTTCGTTTGTCGAATGTCCGTTACCTGGACCGCCGGGAGGGATTTGGACTGAACCGACTCGGATGGCGGATCGTTGATCGGAGGCTTTTCCTTCTTCCATGTGGCAAGGCCGCCGTCGGTCAATTCCGTGGGCCACTCCGTTGGATCGGCGTACCAGTTCACCGCGGTAGGAAGCCACTGTGATTGCGAATTGCCGACACCGCTCAACACGATGGGTTGCTTGGTGAGCGCGGTGACCAACTGCGAGTCCTTGACGAGATAAATCTTCCAGGTTGTGTTGATGTTGGTGCCCTCGTAGTCACTGTTCCAAGGGCCGCTCGTAGCGATCTGAGTCAGAGATGGATCGGCGTTTGCGGCTTCTTGGACGGCGGGTGAAGACGCCATGAAGTACTTGACGCCGAGCAATTGCAGATGTTGGATCCCGAGCGGAATGTCGAGTCCGGAATAGGTGAGGCCATCTTGCGGAGTCATGGCCTCGGAAGGTGAGACGGAAAGCTCAGCCTGATTGATGAAATGGAAGGGCGTGGTGGAAGCGGACTCGAAAAGGAGACCCTCCATCGAGTCGACGCAGCCGTTGGTCCACATGGGGAGGTCCATGAGCGACTCGGGGGTGCCGAAGCGATCCAGGTTGTCGTTGTACTCCCACATCGCCCTTCCGCATCCGTAGGCCGCGGCCAGATCCGACATGGTGGTCATAAGACCGGAGAATTCCGGCCACGCCGGTTTTCCCTGATAACCGGTGTAGTTCCACTCTGCCCAGTCGGTCACGTAATTATGGCGAATGTGGATCTCGGGGATGATCGGGATCTTCTGCAGGTACAAACCGAAGTTCCACGAGGTGGTGGTGTACGGAACGACGAGAGAGGGGACGACGACCGCGCATGCGATGAGCGTGCCTACGATCGGTCCTCCGACGGCTGCCGGAGCCCAACGCCATTTCGGCTTTCGCGGCAGTGCGGGTTCGGGTACGTCCGGCGGCCAGCCTTCGTCGGCCTGCGAGGACCACCACGCGGGCTTGAGGCCGACGGTTGCGCGCCACAGCGCGATCCTCGCTCTCCGCCAGCGTTGTGCGACGAAAACGAGGACCTCCGCTACCGCGATGCCGGCGAGAAGGTATGCGCAGAAGAACCACAGCGGCAGGAAACGGACGTTGTAGAGCTTTCCCTGCGGGTCGAACCGGACGGCGAGCATGGCGAGGACAGCAAGTCCGGCGAGGACCATGACACCCCGCTGACGGCGCAAGACCCCGATCAGCGCGCCGATCGCACCCAATACGAGCGCCCATCGATCCTGCTGTGGCAACAGGATGTCGATGAACGTATCGACGTTCGTGTAGCCCATGCTCGTCGTATAGGCCTGTTGCAGGATGAACGGCACCCACCACCAGGCACTCAGTAATGCCGCGGTGCCAACCGACGAGATGATCCACCACGCCCTCTTCCACGACGGTGGAGAGACGAAGAAGATGATCACCACACCCACGATGGCGAACAGTGTCGTCACGAGGTGGCACACGACGCCCACTGCGAACAGGACGGCGGCCAGCCAACGCAGCCGCCCGGTCCGCATTCCGTACAGGACGACGCCCAGCAGCAATAGAGCGACTGACAAGCCGAGCGAGTACGCGTACTCCCCGGCCATGGTCGAAAGGAGGTTGCCTCCGTAGATCTCGAATGTCTGATCGAAGAGGAACGGAAGAGTGAACGCGGCCAGAAGCGCCGGGCGCGGCCTTTCGAGTCCGGCCAAGCGTCCGAACGCCCATGCGGCGATCGGAAGAGTGACCGACCCGAGGATGGTCACGAACTTGAACGCGATGTTCCCGGGGATCACGTAGCTGCCGAGCGCCGCAAGCATGTCGGGAAAAGGGAAATAGAAGGTAAAGAGAGGGAATCCGTCGTACCAGCCGGGGTCCCAACCGGTCATGTGAAGGTGCGGGAGGAGATTGCTGGCCATGAACGCGGCCAGCGCCACGTGCGATCCGGTGTCTCCTCCCGTGGTGGTCGTGTTTCGGACCAGAAGTTCCGGGTGCATAGCCAGGATGACGATCACGATGACGGCTGCCGGCGCGACAAAGGTCGCGATGACAGGCAGTAGGGATCGTCGCATCGTCACATCGTGCCTGATCGCGAAGCAGGAAAGGTGCCAGGGGAAAGCTCTGCGCGTGGCGCAGCCTCAGAGGCGCGGCCCGCAGGCTTGGAGGAACCTTAGAGATCCTGCCTCAAAGCCCTCCGAGGCCGATGCGCCCGGGCACGGCGATCGCGATCACCGCCACCAGGTTGAAACCGGCGTGGGCGAACATGGAGCACCCGAGCCTTCCGGTCTTGTACGCCAGGACGCTCAGGATCACTCCGAAGACCGCGAGCCCGGCAAGGTCCGCTGGTTCTGCGTGTGCAAGACCGAAAAGGATCCCCGTGATGACTATTCCTATGGCGGGTCCGATGACACGCCCTGCTCCCCGCGAGACCCTCACGAGCGACTGCAGAAGCAGCCCCCGGAAGAAGAGCTCTTCGATCACGGGTACCACGGCAACCGTGAGAATGCCGATCACCCACAGATCTGCGCCGTGAAACCCACCGGTGAGGCGGTTCGCCGGTTCGCTCAATGATTTTTGAAGTGACGGGTAGATGTGTTCGAAGGGCACATAGGCAAGGTCGATCAGGAATTGACCCCCCACCCCGATGGCGATCCCGAGAGGGACGTCCCAGAACTTCACGCGGAGACCGAAATCCTTGACGATGTTGCCCGAGCCGCGAACTCTGCTCGCGATGACGACAGCCGCCATAAAGCCGATCCACAGTCCGAGAAGACCGCCCAGGGTCACCCACCACGGAGGAACGGATGCGCTCTCGAGTTGGGAGAGCTGCTTCTCCTGGCCTGCAGCTGCGGCGAAGATCATCAGTAGCAACGCGCTGAACACGTAACCGCCGGCGAATCCCCCTACGGCGAGCCAGAACCAGATCCCCCCTCCCTTTCGGTCGAAAGGGGGCCGCTTCGACAGTGGGTCCTGTGGCTCGCCTTCTGCGTCTGGCCCGCTTGTTACGACCGGGACACGACCCGCAAAGGACGGGGGGGGCGGATAGGGAGGAGAGGGTGGGGAGGGTGAAGAGGGAAAGGTTGTAGAGGGGAAACTCTCAGGGGGAAACCCCGAGGACCGGTTGCCGTTTCCAAGCACGCCGTCAGGCGCACCTTCTCCGGCGCCGGGCTGCATCGCGCCATATGGGCCGGAGGCGCTCATGACGCCTAGGCTAGCTAGGCCCCTGAGAAGTCTCAGGTAGCCCGAACCCACCTGGTGCCTGGAACAACGCGCTTGGCGCGTACCATGGAGAAATGAGCCCGCCGAATAGCAGCGCGTCCAGGTTCGGGGGACCTGGCATGCCCGGTGGCGGGCGTGGTGGACAGGGTGGCCAGCAGGGTCAAGGCCCCGGGCCGGGACAAGGGCCTACCCCCAACTCGCCCTCTGGTGATCGCAGCTGGAGACTGGTCCTTCTGGCGGTCATCATCCTTTTGATCGTCTTTCTGTCGGTGCCCTCGCTGCTTTCGCGCCAGACATCGACCCAGATCGGCTGGGCGGGCTTTCTGGCCAAGGTCGACGCCAAGCAGGTCCAGTCAGCCCAGATCGACAACACGACCGGAATAGTCAGCGGAAAGCTGACGAACGGGACCAGCTACACGACCGACGGTCCCAAGCCTCCGCTTGACAACGAACCGGGCCAACTCCTGGCCAAGGGAGTCCCGGTCACCTTCGAGAACTCGTCGCCTTCTGAATGGGGCGAGATCCTCCTTTATCTGCTGCCGATCGCTGCGATCATCGTGTTCCTGTGGTTCTTCTTGAGAAGGACCCAGCAGGGCATGACGGGAATCATGTCCATAGGGCGATCGCGTGCTCGCCTTTACTCGACAGAACGCCCCCGCACGACCTTCTCCGACGTTGCCGGTTACAACGGGGTGAAGCTCGAGATAAGCGAAGTAGTCGACTTCTTGAAATCGCCCCAGCGATTCAAAGACATGGGCGCGCGCATACCGAAGGGCATCCTTTTGGTGGGTCCTCCGGGAACCGGCAAAACCCTCCTGGCCCGGGCGGTGGCCGGCGAAGCCGGTGTTCCGTTCATGTCGGTGAGCGGCTCCGACTTTATGGAGATGTTCGTCGGGGTGGGCGCCAGCCGGGTCCGTGACCTTTTCCAGACGGCGCGTAAGCAGGCCCCGGCGATCATCTTCATCGACGAGATCGACTCGATCGGACGCAAGCGCGGAGCAGGTCTCGGTGGAGGCCACGACGAGCGCGAGCAGACGTTGAACCAGATGCTCTCCGAGATGGACGGCTTCGACCCTGCCGAAGGTGTCGTGATCATGGCCGCGACCAACCGACCGGACATCTTGGACCCTGCTCTTCTGCGTCCCGGCCGTTTCGACCGCCAGATCGTCGTTCCCCTTCCCGACCTCGAAGAGCGACTCCCGATCCTGAAGGTCCACTGCAAGGACAAGCGAATCGCCGCTGACGTCGACCTCGGGGTCGTCGCACGGGGGACACCGGGGATGAGCGGTGCGGATCTCTCCAACCTGGTGAACGAAGCCGCTCTTTACGCCGTAAGGCGCGGCGCCAAGCAGGTCGAGATGCGCGACTTCGAAGAAGCCCGTGACCGGGTGCTGATGGGTCAGCGTCGTGAGAGCCTGCTGTTGTCTGAATCCGAAAAGGAGCGCGTCGCATACCACGAGGGCGGCCATGCGGTTCTCGCCTACGTGCTTCCTCACGCCGATCCAGTCCACAAGGTCACGATCTTTCCGACCGGCATGGCTCTGGGTGCGACTCAGCAGCTACCCCTCGAAGAGCGTCACATCTATCCGCGAAACGTGATCGAAGACTCTGTGTGCGTGCGGATGGGCGGCCGCGCGGCCGAGCTCATCGTCTATGGAGATCTGTCGACCGGCGCCAACAACGACCTGGTCGGCAACACCGAGCTTGCGCGCAAGATGGTTCGGGAATGGGGAATGAGCGGCGAGCTAGGACCGATGGCCTGGGGATCGCAGGGCATGGTGTTCCTCGGTGAGGATCTCATGCACACGCGTGACTACTCCGAGGACACCAGCCGGATCATCGACGCCGAAGTGGCGAAGATCCTCAGGGAGCAAGAGGAACGGGCTCTCGACATGCTCACCCGGCACCGCAAGGGCCTGGAAGCAGTCGCCAATGCTCTGCTCGCGCAGGAGACCATCGACGGAAAGAGCGTCGGCACTCTGGTCGACGAGGCATACGGGCGTCCGGTGCACCCGATCGACGCGACCAGCACGAACGGATCGGCTACCAACGGTCACATCCCTGTCGACTCGAGTCCCACGCCGGATGCGACGGCTACAGCGGCAGTGGGCACGAATCCGACCGGTGCCGGTGCTGGTGCTGGTGCTGGAGCGAGTGCTGGTGCTGGAGCGAGTGCCGGTGCTGGAGCGAATGCCGGTGCCGCCGATGGCCAGCCGGCACAGACGGAGTCCAACGATGTGGGAACCGTCCCGGTCGTGGCTTCACCTGTGAACAAGCCGCCGGTGGGTCCGACGGGGCCTCCGGTCCCCGGGCTCGAGAACGGCTGACCTGTTAAAGGCCGGCGCTACAGCGCGCCGGGCGGCCGTCGATCAGGGAAGTACGTAAGCCGGGATCTCGACTGTGCCTGTAGAAGCAACTGCGTCGAGCTCGACCACAACCGGACCGTTCGCCTTGATGACCCACGGACCTTGATAAAGGGCGAGCGCAGTAGCGCTGACCACAGCGGGGGCGTTCGGCTTGATCAGGGTGACCACGTTGGTCCCTTTCGCCAATGGCGCATCTCGGAGGCTCCTCACGATGCGGACCAGAACGGGCTTCGAACCGAGGGCCTGGAGCGTCATGGTGGCAACTGTCTCTGATGTCGGCGGAGATGGAACCAACCAGTTCCTGGTACCGTCCGGCACGCCCGGCATGCTTTCGACCGCTGCGCTGGTCGCGAGCGTCCGTCCCACAACGATGTCGCGACTACCGGTCACGACGACCGAATACGGCGTCGCGGCAACGAAGTTGGGATCCGTGGTCAACACGATGCTCGCCGTCGTGTGGCCGGGAACAGACGCGACTTCGGGATGAAGTGCGACCTTGGATCCGTCATAAGCCTGGAGAACAACCCGGCTGGGGGACGTTCCTGGATTGACGACGTTGAACGTCAATGTGGAGCCCACGGGAGCGTCGCAATAGGGGAAAGACCAGCTTTGTTCGCCATTCGGAGCTCCGAGCTGGCTGGCCAATCCGGGCACTCCACCGGCTGTGAACGTGCCCAGCTCCTCAGCGACAACGGACCCGGACACCGTCTGCACGATTGTTCCGACCTCGGGGTCCTGTGTCGCGTGTGCGTCAAGCGACTCTGACACCACCTGGCCCGGTGCAACAGCGATTCCCTGATACGCCGAAGGCTCCGCTTCGCCAGAGGATGTAAGCAGGTCCACATCTACCACCGCGGGGGTTGCCGAAGGGTCATAGATGTCGAGAGTGAGCGAATTGCCTGCGATGGTTGAACCCTGCGGGAAGTACCACGTAGGAGACGTCGATGAAGCGCACTGGTTCACGCTCCATCCGATCGAACCGGTGTAGAGCTCGCCCACTGAGACGGAGCCCCCATAGAGGATGACCGTTTCTGCTTGGGCTCCTGTCGCCTTGGCCGGTGGCGGAACCTGGACCTGCGCTCCGGGTGAAACCGATACAGCTGTGGTCCCCGCTGCACCTGAGCCGACCGAGGTGATCGTTCCCACGACGGTGCGGGCTGAAGTGCTCGAGAAGATCAAGGCGGTCGGTTGTGCAGAAACGCAGTACCAACCGGAGGAGGACACTCCGACATCGGCAACTTCACTCGCTCCGGCAGCTGCAATCTGGCTCAGAACCGGCGCAGTGGTCACTACGTTGGACGTGAGGCGCGTCGCGGCGGTTCCTCCGGCGATGGCAGCAATCAAAACGGTGCAAAACAGCAGCCTTTTCATCCCGTCACCCACTGTGGACCCCTGGCGACCGCACGCGACGACCGAGATGCGCCGCTCTACTGATCCTGCCTTTGCGGGGTTCCGACGCTTCGGAAGTTTGTGAATCAGCGCCGTCGGACACATCGGCAGACTCCGCCGCGCCGTTCTCTGACGACCCGTTCGCTTCTATCGAGTCGTCTGTATCTTTCGTGTCCCTCGTTTCTTCTGTTTCTTCAGTCTCTGCTGTCGAGTCGGGGCCACCGTTTCCCATTCCCCGGCGGTTACCCATCCCGGCACCGTTTCCCGCTTCGGGTTTTGGTCCTTTGCGAACGACGATGCCGTTCGCGATAGCGGATCGGGAGGCGCTCGTGGGGGCAACTCCTGCGTCGGTTCCGTCGGTTCCGTCGGTTGCGTCGGTTGCGTCGGGGTCGACAGGATCGTCACTGCGTTCGTCTTGGGCGTCGTCTTGAGAGTCATCTTGGGTGTCGAGCGGATCGATACTGCTCGACGCAATAGGTGATTCAGCCGACGGTTGAAGGTCATCGAGGACAGCAACAGCAGTCTCGATGGTGACCATCTCGCTGTGCGAAGCAACTATGTGGAGTTGCCCCGCTACATGCACCTGTCCCGCCCGTCGACGACGAAGGGCGACCAACAAGAACAGGACCACGACCCACAGAACCAGCTCGGCCGCGATCGCCAGACCGTTCAGGTTGGGACCACGGACTGCGGCCGCGGGACGGACAGCGAACTGAGCGTTAGTGAACACGGCGTATCCGGAGCCTTCTGTCTCCAGTTGACGAAGGTCGGTCTGGGCTCCGAGCGCGGGCAGAACGTTTGCCGGAAGGTATGCGGTCTGCGTGGTTTGAAGGCCGGGAACGTTCGGGGCAAGAGCAGAGATGACCACGATGTACTGGATCGATTCATGCGAAAGAAGGTGGCCCAATTCGACCGTTTTCCCGTCCGACGCGAGGCGGATCGCAGAGGCGGTTCTTACGGCGGCGGCAGACGGCGGACCCTGCCATAACGAGGTGAGATCCGGCAGCCCCTCCGAGCTGACCGAATACCCGAATCCCGATCCAATGGGCCAGACCTTCCCCGGAAGCACCGACGACTCCCCCAGCCACACGACACCCGATCTGTCGGGATGGGGCTGCGTCTGCATCCAGGAGAGGACTTGGCTGTAACCGGTCGACGGCAGATCGAAGCGCCCCGTCGAGCTGGCGGCCAACACAGGCAGAGTTCCCACCACACCGATGAGACCTGCGACCACCGATGCCACCTGCCTCCAACCGAAGCGGGACTCCGGTAGATCCAGCCGGAAAGCCGAAACCCCGAGCGCCGCGCTGCAGGCGATCCCACAAGCTGCGATCGGCAGAACGGCCTGCGGAAGGAGTGTGGCCGACCCGAGCCATCCGCGCTCGCACGCAAGAGCTACGAACCAAGCGACCAAAGCGCACGCCCACATACGTGCCGCCCAGGACAGCCGCCAGCGCCGACCGATCAATAATGCGAGCGTTGCGGCTCCGAGAAGTCCGAATACCAGTATCGAGTCACCTATCGGTCCCGGTGACATCCTCAGCAGCTGTCCCCAACCGAATCCGCGTCCCGGACCGGTCCTGCCGTTAGCCAGTACGTCGAGCGGAGAGCTGCCCGCGAGCACCGAGACCGACCAAGGGAACAACAGCAATATCGCGATGATCAACGCGCTGATAGTTGCGACGATCACCCGGCCTATGGCTCTGAAGGTTTCTTTCCACGCCCCTGCTGGCGCGTTCAACGCGCCCGTAGTTGCCTTCGATACTGAACCGGAAGCTCTTGCGCCTGTCAGGAGGATCGCAACGATCAAGCCAAGCGCGATGACAACGATGATCAGCGCAGAAGATGGGGCAAAGGCGACCAGCAGTGCCTCGGCGACACCGAGAGCCAGAAGGGAACGCAGGTTCCGTGGGAGCTTGCCGGCAAAGCGACTGGTCCGCCGGTGGTGGACACGTCGGGATCCCGCGCCGGCAGACGATCCGAACGCGCTTCGATTCCGCAGCGGCGTTGAAAAGGGTTCGAGTCCCGATGCGCGAGCCAGTCCGAGGATCAGCCACGGGACTGCGGCATAGGTGAAGAGCGCATCGAGGCGGCCGGTGGCGATGTCGTCGTAAGGAAGCGGGATCGCCAGATAACAGACGGCTGCGAGGAACGGAGCCCAGTTATGAGCGAAGCGTCTGGAGAGCCTTGCAACCCCAAGAGCTCCCATCGGAAGACAGGCGAGCACAAGAACGGTCTGAAGGAATCCCGTTGACCCGAAGAGGATGTAGCCGGCGATGCCGAGCAGCAAGGTGGCCGGTGTCGAGGGCAACGCGTTGGTGCTCAGGAACTGGTGATGCCCACTGGCGAACTGAGCTACGAGCGCTCCCGCGGAAGGAAGAGGTAGGAATTGGCCTACCACTGGGAACCCGTCGGTTATCAGCTCCCGTGACGCGAACACCAGGAAGAAGAACACGACAAGGCACGCCGCGATGCGCGACGAATACCGCTTCAGATTCGCAAAGCGCTCGTCAGCGATGGCGTCTCGCGCCTGCAGGTCTCCCACCGCCAGCGCCGTAGCCGGCCTCGCATCTCGAGCCGCATCGCTACGCATAGCGCTAAGGCCTTGGCTGAATATCTGGCGGACGAACCGGTTGGCACGAGCGCTCCCGCGAACTTGCAGATGGCGTACCTCGGAATCGGGAACACTTCGTAGCGCCTTAAGAGCCTTGCGTTCTGCCCGTAATTCCTTTCTGAGCCCGAAATTCCAACGCCACGCGCCGACGAGCTCGCCGGCCTGGGTCGTACGTCCAACCAGGAGAAGCGCTACAAGCTCCGCGAACGCGAGCACCAGCATTTGTGGAAGAACGCGGATCCTGTGAGCAGGCCCGTAGGCCTTGAGCGCGGCGTGGATCTCTGCTCGTTTTTGAAGCTCCCTGATGCCGGGCTCATTAGTTTCGTCAGCTTCGTCTGCACTGTTTGTTTCAACGGCACTGTTTGTTTCGGCGGGACTGTTTGTTTCTGCGGCACTGTCGGCCACTGCCGCCATATCGGTTGCGAAGCCGGCGGCAAGCACAGGAGCAGGGCCAGCAAGGGTGCCGGCATCACCGTCGGCTGCGGATTCGGACTCGGCGTCGGCTGCGGATTCGGATTCGGATTCGGCGTCGGCGCCGGAACCGGCACTCGGTCGAGGATCGGTGTTGTTCGCGCCGGAGTGCCGCGTAGTGGGGGCCGCGCACTCGGGCCTACGCGAACCGCCTGCGAGGAGCTCGAGATGCCGCACCTTCGCATCGGGAGCCACGATCACCCGTGCACCCGCCACCTGGGCGCGCCAGCAGAAGTCGAGGTCCTCCCCCATCAAGCAGATGTGTGGGTCGAATCCCCCGAGCTCGGAGAAAAGGTCACACCGGACGAGCGTGAAGCCACCGGAAGCGCAGAAAACATCGCGCACGGCGTCGTGCTGACCCTGGTCAACTTCCCCACGCTCAGCTCGGTCGACCACGGCGCCGGTCTTGTCGACCTCTACGCCGACATGGAGGATGCGCTCGGGATGATCCCACTCGACATACTTCGGTCCCACGACGCCGGCGTTCGAACGGAAGGCCTCTTCGACCATGTACCGGAGCGCTACCGGATCCGGGGCGACGTCGTCATGGGCGAACACGAGGAAGTCCGCACCTTCGACCATCGCGCTTGCGACGTTCGCGGCCGGTCCGAACCCGGCATTGGTGCCCAAACGAACAACGAAGGCCTCAGGCAGGACCCCGGCCACCCTCGAGGTGGGGTCCTCTGCGCTCGCGTTGTCGACCACGAGCACGGAGATGTCGAGATAATCCAGGTCCTTCATGGATCTGAGGACCTCCTCGAACCATGGACCCGGGTCGTGGGCCACCAGAACGATGACCACCGGCGGCGCGAGGGCTTCCATCAGACCATCGAGGCTACCCAAAGGACCACCTCTGACCCTGGCTTAATGCCTGGTTCTCAGGTGGAATGGCAAGGTTTCCACAGGCTTGCCCGGAACTTTGCTTGCAAAAGTTGCCACCTGGTGCTTGCAATAGTTTGCAGTAACGGCTACACTAGCTAGCAGAGTCAAGAGGCCCCGGAAGGGGCAGGAGGATAAGAGATGAGCGAGCTGAAGGGCGTCACAGAGGACATTCTCGGAACCGCGCGCGATGCCGCCTACGTAGCTGTCGGCCTCGGGGTTCTGGCTTTCCAGCGCGCACAGGTCCGCCGAAACGAGCTTCAGAAGGCGCTGACCGGTCAGGCCGGCGACCTCGAAGGGCGCTTCGGCGAGGTCCGTGGAGAGATCACCAAGTGGGTCAAGTCGATCGACGGTCAGGTCGAGCAGGTTTTCGAGACCATCGAAGCGTCGATCATCCCCCTCGAGGACAAGCTCCCCGAGCCGGCGCGTGAGATCGTGAGCAAGGCACGTACCCAGGCGCACGACGTGCGCCAGCAGATCCGCCAGATCCTGGCTGCTGCCTGAGCTGAGATTTTTGAAATCGGCGACGCCGAACTTCTTGAGCGCTGATTCCCCTGGCGCTCAGGAGGTTCGGCGTTCTGCTTCTTCGAGGACGTCCGCGAGCGTCTGGTCCAGATCTATCTCGGGCTTCCATCCTGTTTCCTTCTCGATTCGGCTCGGGTCACCAAGAAGTACCGGGACGTCGACCGGCCTTACGAGATCAGGATCCGTACGCAGCTCGAGGTCCGACCCCGCGATCGCCAGGAGTCGATCCGCGATCTCCTGAATCGCCACTGCTCTTCCGGAGCAGATGTTGTAAACCGCGCCCGGCGCACCGTCGGTGACCAGCAACCGGTAACCACGGACCACGTCTCTCACGTCTGTGAGATCACGTCTCGCCGTCAGGTTCCCAACCGAAATCCAAGCGGCACCACTTCTTTTGGCTTCGACGATCCTCGACGCCAGCGCCGACACGGCGAATTCCGGCAACTGACCGGGCCCCACGTGATTGAACGGCCGGACGCGCAGAGTCGGGAGCCCGTAGGCGAGATGCGCCTGAACGGCGAGGAATTCAGCTGAGATCTTGCTCGCCGCGTAGGGACTCACGGGTGCGAGAGGTGACGCCTCGGTAAGCGGGAGGTCATTTTCCGACACTGCCCCGTAGACCTCGGCGGAGCTGATGACGAGGACTCTCGGAGGGTTACTGCACGCCCGGGACGCTTCGAGAACGGAAAGAGTTCCAATCGCGTTCACCTTGAGAACCGATGTCGGATCTTGGAACGACCGGCCCACATGAGTCAGGGCCGCAAGGTGATAAATGGCCTCGGGCTGCACCGCGACGATCGTCGACCGGACGACCTCGGGGTCCGTGACATCCATCTCCCGATCGGTCTCGATGACCTCGTCACCCTGATCACGGAGGTGCGCGACCAGCCAATTCCCGACAAATCCATTTGCTCCGGTGACGAGAGCGCGCACGGGGGGACCTTATAGGCAGCGGCCCACCCAGCCACTATGACCCCGCCTCGCGGTTACGAGCGCCCCACGACGTTGAGAAGGGTCGCCCGGCTATAAGAGGCCCGCCGCCAGCCGATACGCCGCGATGTGGCCACGGGCGGAGGCTTCCCATGTGTGGGTGGCCGCGATCCGAAGACCCTTCTCCACCAGTGACTGCACTTCGGTATCGCGTCTCGCGGCGGCATCAATTGCGTCAGCCAGGGCTTGTATGTCGCGGGCCTTCACCAGCAGGGCCGCGTCGCCTGCCACCTCGGCCATGACCGAGCCAACCGTCGTCACGAGCGGAGTGCCACAGGAGAGTGCTTCGAGGGCGGGCAGTCCGAAGCCTTCTTCGATCGCCGGATATGCCACCACCGCTGCGTTTCGCATCAAGGCCGGGACCGAGTCGTCGCTCACGTATCCGGTCAACTTGATCCTGTCGGAGTTACGTGCCTCGGAGACCGCAGTGTCTACGGCGTCCGCACCCCAACCGCGTCCGCCGGCGATCACGAGGGAAAGGTCCCCGGTGCCGGTGCCGGTGCCGGTGCCGGTGCCGGTGCCGGTGCCGGTGCCGGTGCCGGTCCGGTCACTGTGCCTTGATGCCACCAGATCGAATGCGCGAACCAGATCGGGAACGGCTTTTCGTGGTTCGAGGGTGCCGACGAAGAGCACGTACGGTTGCCTCACTCCCAGGCGCTCGAGAATCCCCCTGTCCCCCTCGTCCTCCCTGTTGTCGTTGCTGCCGTGGTCGCGATTGCCGACCATGTTGTCGACCCCGGCAAGAGGATGGAACTTCGTGCGATCCACCCCGTGCGGAACAACCACTACACGGCCGCGTGGATTTGCGTGCTCCTTCAACTTGTCAGCGGTTGCATTGCTGACGCACACGATGACCGCGGCCTTCTCTGCCGCCACCTTGATCGCTCGCCGGAAGACGAGGACTTTGCTCCGTTCGTGCCATTCGGGGTGCTCGAAGAAGGTCAGGTCGTGGACTGTGACTACGACCGGAGTCTTGGCGCGCTCGGGCATTGTGTAGTGCGGGGCATGGTGTACATCGACGCCCAGCCCGTCGAGCAGTCTCGGAAGCGACGCCTGCTCCCAGGCGAGCCGGGCGATCCGTGATCTCGGGGACTTTGCCATGAATGCAGTCGATGAACCGATCTCAGCAGTTTGGCGGACCTCGTCTCCGACACGGCACCACACCTTCATGTCGACGTCGGTATTCGTGGCGAGGTTCCGCGCCAGGTCGATCGTGTACCTACCCGCACCCACCGGATTGAGTGGCACGGCCGTCGCGTCGTACGAAAGGCGAATGACGTCGTGACCATGACCGTGATCTTGATCTTGATCGCTTGGCGACATGGCGCTCGAGGTCAGTTCTTCCGGCTTTCGTCGATGTGGCCCAGAACCGAAAACCACAGATCAACGTGCTTGGAGGCACAGGCCTCCCACGTGAGAGCCTCCGCCCTCCGCCGTCCGGCGGAAACGAGGTTGCTGCGCAACTGTTGGTCGGTTGCCACTTCGAGGAGCCCTTCGGCAATGTTGGCGGTGTCCTTCGGGCTCACTTCGGATGCCGCTCCACCGAGGGACGGCATGGGACTGGCCAGGACCGGTATTCCGGCTTGCATCGCCTCTAAAGGCGGCAGACCGTATCCCTCGAGCAGTGGCACATAGGCAAGTAGCTCGGCCTTCGAATAGAGCGATGAAAGCTCCCCTGCCGAGATCATCCCGGCGAAGACGACCCCCTCGACCGGAGTCACCTCTGGTCCCCACCCCTTCGGGCCAACGATGACGAGGGGCCACTTTCCGGGAAGCGCGTCGCGGACCTTCGCGTAGGCGTCGATGAGGGCCTGCAGATTCTTTCTTGGTTCGAGCGTTCCCACCGTGAGAATGAACGGCCCGTCGACACCGATGCGGGACAAGACCTGATGCGCGACCCGATCGCTCGGAGCCGGGAGGTGATCGCAACCGGGTTCGATAACCGACACAGAGCCGGTGGCGGCCCCCGCTTCATGAAGCTCTCTCGCGACCTTGTCAGAAGAGACGATGAAACGATGACCCGAACGGATGGAGTGCATCAACGCGCGCTCATGCCATTTGCGCCCCCGCGGTGGATAGGCGAACGGAAGCTGGCGCCAGGCGATGTCGTGAACAGTCACGATGGTCGTTGTCTTAACTGTCCTGGCTGTTTGCACGGAAGGGCGGGGAACGGCCATGGACACTCCGTGAATCAGCCGGAATCCAGAGGGCGCGCGCACGAGCCCGGTGTCCCAACCGCGCGTGAGAAGTGGTGGCGGAAGGCCGGCCGTTATGTACGGCAGTCCCGAGCCGATGATCGGATCCGCCGAAGTTCCAGACGCTGCGTCCACATAACCGCGGGGCTTGCTGGCCAGCAAAGTTATGGGCGGCGACGCGGCGTTGTGTTGTCTCAACTTTTGGATCCCGCTTATGACCCCTGCTGCGTAGGTGCCGGATCCGCCGGGGACGGCGCGGCGCAACTGCTCGACAACCATGAGAACGCCGCCGGAGCCAGGGTTCCCCGAACCTGGTTCGCCCGTGCGATCGTCGTCACCGCTCTGGGGCGTGATCATCGGCGATCAGCGACCGCGTCGCGGTAGAGATCGGTCAGCCCCGCCGCGCATTTTTCCCAGGTGAACAGGCTCGCCCGCTCGAGACCTCTCTTGATCAGATCGAGACGGGTGGATTCGTCGGTCAACAGCTTGGCGATGGCGCCAGAAAGCGCGTCGGTGTCTTTAGGAGGAACCATTACAGCGGCGTCTCCGACGACCTCGGGCAGGGCTCCGGCAGTCGTGGTCACCACCGGGATTCCTGCGGCCATCGCTTCGAGAGTAGGGAGTCCGAAGCCCTCGTAGATCGACGGGTACGCGAGGACGGTGGCGTTTGCAAGGACGCTGTCAAGGTCGTCGACGTATCCCGGAAGGACGATCCTGTTCGCATGACGCGCTAATTCGATTGCCTGATCCAGCTCTCCGGCACCCCAGCCTTGCTTTCCGGCGAGCACCAGCGCGGTGTCCGGAAAATCTTCCGCGATGGCGTCGAACGCTTTCACCAGTCCCGGAAGGTCCTTCCTGGGTTCGGTGGTCCCTATGGCGAGCACGTATCGCGAGGTTCCCTGGGGAAGGAAATGGGGGAATTCGGGGATTCGGATGGGATCGGTGGTCCGGAGCCTCGGTGCGCCGTGATGCACGGCCTTCACCTTGGAGGGGTCCGCTCCGAACACTGCGATCACCTCGTCGGCAACGTACCTTGACGGAGTGTGCACCCATGCCCCGTAGGCCAGGGCCCGACGGATGAGGGCGGGAAATCGAAGGTTGGCGGGCTCACACATCTCGGGATACAGGACCGGAGTGAGGTCGTGAACTGTCACCACTCGTGCGGCTTTGCGGGTCGGAGGAACGACGAAGTTGGTGCCGTGGACGACGTCGACCTCTCCGATGAACCTTTCGATGCTGGGCATCTCGAAGTGCCGCCATGCCAGATGAAGAGGCCTCGCCGGCATGGCGCGGCCCACCACCTTCGCACCGGGCGGTACGAGCTTGTCGAGCATGTACCGTCGGCGCCAACTGATGGCGAAGCCGCTCACATCGAGCTCCCCTGACGCGGCCAGCGCGGTCATCGCCTCGTGACAGAACACACCCACACCTGTCTGGGTCCCGATGAGAGGGGTCGCGTCGAGGGCAACTGCCAGGCGCCCGTGCCGTGCCGACTGCTTGTCGGCTTCGCCAGGCGTGGCAGCTTCTCCAGGCGTGACGGCTTCGCCAGGCGCGCCAGGCGAGGGCTGGAGAGCAGGTGCCGTCACAGTTCGAGCCTTGCACAGTGAATAGGTACTCCCGGGGCCTATTAGCTTGACGGATCGTGATCACCGCATTGGCAGGAGGTGTCGGTGCGGCACGTTTCTTGAGAGGTCTGGTCCCCGCCGTCGTAGCGACCGGTCGCGATCCACAGACCGATGTCACAGCGATAGTGAACACAGCCGACGACACCGTCGTTCACGGCCTGCATGTCAGCCCGGACCTCGACACCGTCTCGTACACCCTCTCCGGGAGATCGGACGAGGAGCGCGGTTGGGGTCTTGCCGGGGAAACCTGGCAGGCGATGACCGCCCTCGAGGGCCTCGGCGGCGAGACCTGGTTCCGCCTCGGCGACCGCGACCTGGCCACCCATCTCTACAGAACGGAGAGGATGGACGAGGGAGCCACACTGAGCGAGGTGACCAGAGAGCTCGTTTCGGCCATGGGAGTCGCGGCACGGCTCCTCCCGATGACTGACGATCCGGTGAGAACCCGGTTGACGCTCGCAGATGGGCCCGAGGTGGCCTTTCAGGATTACTTCGTGCGGCTCCGCCACCAGGTGGCGGTGACGTCTGTGCGCTTCGAGGGCGTGGAGAATGCTCTGCCCGCACCGGGCGTTTTGGACGCGATCTCTTCGGCGGAGGCCATCGTCATCTGCCCGTCGAATCCCATCGTGTCGGTGGGCCCACTGCTCGCAGTGGTGGGAATCTCCGACGCGGTGCACGCCAAGCGGGAGCAGGTGGTCGCGATATCTCCGATCGTCGCCGGATCCGCGTTGAAGGGACCCGCCGATCACCTGATGGCCGAGCTCGGCCACGAGTCGAGCGTCGTGGGCGTCGCACGGATCTACGCCGAGATCGCGTCAACGTTGGTCATCGACGCTGCTGACGCCCATCTAGCTGTCGAAGTCGAAAAGACCGGACTTCGTTGTGTAGTCACAAACACGGTCATGTCTGATCAGTCGGTGGCCGCAGACCTTGCGAGATTCGCTCTTGGAG
>JBAPRR010000138.1:0-20069 GCA_049281195.1 Acidimicrobiales bacterium | reverse complement strand
CCTCGTAGCCGGAATCTGTGAGCGCGTTGCACTCCAGCCATACCCTGCGGTCGAAAGGAACCGGCAGGTTTTGGACGATTATGCACACATGGCCCTTTTTAGAGACCGGGCCTTTGTAGGGCTTTCCTCTCACCAACCCACGCCTTCGTACCCGTCGAGCGCTTCCACGTCGCGGCCGAGCTTTCCGACAAGATCGATTATGCGGGGAGGCGGGACCTTCTCGAGCGCCTCTACCACGGTGACGTCGCTCGAGGACACCACCGCCAGCTTGGCGTCTGTCAAAGCGGAGGTGGCGGTCTCGGACATGAAACCCTGCAGGTGCGGCAGGCGCTTCTCGACGAACTCACGGTTCGTTCCGATCAGCTGTGACGGCTTGACCACGGGGTCGTAGATCCTCACGTCGTAGCCTTTTCCGACCAGGGTCTCTGCGAGCTCGACGTTCGGGCTCTCGCGCAGGTCATCGCTCGAGACCTTGAAGCTGAGGCCGAGCAAGGCCACCGTGGCTCCGGTCGGAGTAGCAGAGGTGATCCTGTTCACCACTCCGGACACGGTCATCTCGTTGGAGGTGATGGTGCCGGAAAGAAGCGGGAGATCCACACCGTTCACACGCGCGAGATGCAAAAGCTCCCGCAGGTCCTTTCCGAGACACGGACCACCGAATGCGAACCCGGGGCGCAGATAGCTCGGCGAGATGTTGAGCTGAGTGTCCGAGCAGAACAGATCCATGACCGTGCGGGAGTCGATCCCGAGTGGTCGGAAGACGCGTGACAGCTCGTTGGTGAACGCCACCTTGGCGGCGTGGAAGGCGTTGCATGCGTACTTCAGGGCCTCGGCTGTCTTTGTCGGGACCACGCGCACGGGGACGTCCAAAAACCCGAGCAGCCCGGTCATCGTCTTCGCCACGCCGTCGTGCTCGGTACCGACCACTGTGAAAGGAGGTGAGAAGAAGTCCGCCACCCCTGAACCCTCACGCAGGAACTCGGGACACATCGCGGTGCCGAAGCTCGTTCCGACCCTTCCCAGCACAGATTCCAGAACCGGTGTCACGACGTCGTCGACCGTCCCGGGAGGGACGGTGCTTCTGATTACAACGCTGTGGAAGGGCCTGCCTTGCGGCTCGGCGGCGATACATTCGCCGATGCTCTGCACCGCTCTTGCTATGTAGGTCAGGTCGGCGCTGCCGTTCGGCGCAGACGGCGTGCCGACACAGATCAACGAGACCTCGGCCCCGGACACCGCTTCGACGGCATTGGTGGTCGTCTTGAGCGACCCCTTGGCCACAGCTTCTGAGACCAGTTGGTCGAGGCCCGGTTCAATGACCGGGCTCCGGCCGCTTGCGATCATCTCCACCTTGGACAGGTCGACATCGACGCCCGTCACTTCGTGGCCTCGGGAAGCCAGGCACGCAGCCGTGACCGTTCCCACGTATCCAAGACCGAACACGGCAACTTTCACTTGGCAATCTCCTGACGCGCAGACATGTTCCTACCCTCGGGCACGGTTTACCAGGGCACCTTGGCTGTCGAACCGGGCCCGCACTTGTTAGGTCGGCCCGATCGGGCCCCGTCTTAACGGCTGTTTGCAGGTGCTTCTGATCCAGTCCCTGAATCGCCCGTGATTTTCCTTGGATCGGCCGTGCTTTTTGCTGAATCACCCGGGTTTTGAGGTGATTCCCAGCCAAGAAGCCGGCGGGCGTTGTGGCTGTAGAGCTTCTCCAGGACGTCGCCCGGGAGCCCCAGTCCGGAAACCGTCCACCGGCCCTGCTCGGCCACATGCTTACCAGGGGGCGCATAGCGGAAGTACTCGTCTTCTGTTTCCAACAGCCGGAAGTAGAGCTTGTACGCCTCCGGGTCGATCGGGAACACATCGGCGCCGAAAAGCACCCGGTCGGAATGACGTTCGATGAGCTTGGCCGCCTGCCGGGGTTGGCGGCCCAGGTCGGACCGGGCGGAGGTGTCGATCCAGAAATTCGGATAGGTGTCGAGCATCCGCGTCACCCAGGGGAGGTTCTCGGCGTTGCAGCCCACGTGGGCGCCGATGAAGGTCGTGTCCGGGTGAGACGCCACGACCGCCTCGAACGATTCGATGATCCTGTGGCGCCCGGTGACCCCGTGATGTGCCTGGGAGATGGATGGATGGGCGAGGAGCTCCTCCAGCCGTTCGTTGTGCCTGTCCATCGGCTGGAAGAAGGCCACCGGGTCTGCCACATGGACCAGAACCGGCAGCGCCAGCGATCCGGCCGCCTGCCAGATGGGATCGAGCAGCGGATCGTCGGGCATCAGGATCCTGTCGCCCACCTTGGCGATCATTCCGAGGTTCTTCCACACCTTCAGGCCTCTGGCCCCCGCCCGGTGAGAGGACTCCAGCGATCTGACCAGGTCATCGGGATTGCCGGCGCCGTCGAGGACCGCAAAATCGAGCTGGCAGAAGGTGGCGAAACGGTCCGGATGGGCCCGGTCGTAGCGGTCCAGATTGGCCTCGAGCTCGTCGCCCCAGCGCCCGTCGAGGTTCACCACGCTCCTCACGTTCAGAGCGTCGAAGGTGTCGAAAAGCGCTCCGAGGTCCGGCGCCATCCAGCTGCCGTCGGGCGTGAGCCAGCGACCGAGGTGGGTATGGATGTCGACCACGGGGAATCTGGCCGAAGTGACGTCGTTAGCGGGCCCTACGAGGTTGCTTACCGGGTCGTATTCCTTCAGCCTGGGTCCCGGGCGAAGCGTGTCGCGGACCCGTTTGGCCACAGGGACCACCCGCCGGAGGAGCGCTCCTCTGCGGTAGGGACCCGCTTGAGCGCCTGCGGGCGCTTCTTCAGTAGGAGGCATAGCTGAATCTCAGACACCTTTTTTCGAACGTATCATTGGACATTGTCGGCCCCCGCGGGAGGGAGGCTTGAGTAAGTGACCGCCATACCAGTTTGGTTCGGTCCGCCGGAGCGACTTTTGTTCGGGTGGTTCCACAGCCCGGCGGGGGACAGGGCACGGGGCGGGATCGTCATTTGTCCTCCCCTGGGACGTGACTACCTGCGCTCCCACTATGCCCAGCGCCGGACTGCGATCCGCCTCGAGGAGCGGGGTTTCTGCTGCTTGCGGTTCGACTACGACGGGACAGGAGACTCGGTAGGAGACAGCGGGGATCCCGACCGGGTGGCTTCGTGGCTCGCGAGCGCATCTGAAGCCGTCGGCCTGTTGAGATCAGCGGGCCTGAGCTGGGTCGGAATGGTCGGTATGCGCTCAGGTGCTCTGATCGCCTCGGTAGCAGCCGAGCGTGACGGATCGATGGACGCTCTGGTCCTCGTGGATCCGACACTCTCCGGCCGGGGCTTCGTATCCGAGCAGAGAGCACTTGCCGCGATGGCCCTCGGGGTTCAGGTGACCCGCGAGGACGGATCGATAGAAACGCCCGGCGTCGTATATGACGCCCAGACGGTTAACGACCTGAAGACATTGCGTATCGGGAAAGAGGGCCAGTTACCGGCAAAAAAGGTCCTGGTGATGACCCGGAAAGGAACGAGCGTCGACTCCGGTCTCAGGAGCCGTCTCGACGGGGACGCGGTGGAGTGGGCGGATGCCACCGGGCAGGAGAACCTCGTCGATGCCGAGGCCCCTCATCAGGTCCTTCCCGAAGACGACATCGAGCGCATCGTCTCTTGGACGTCCACGGTCGCTCCGACCGACACGGTCGCCGTCGTTGTGCCCGAGCGCGCCGGGGCGGTCCAGGTGGCGCCAGGCGAGGCCGACGGGGCCGCGGTCATCGAGCGGCCCATCGCCCTCGGGTCTCTCGGACTGTTCGGCATGGTCACCGAAGTGCCGGGGCGGTCGGCCGGCCCGGCGATGGTTTTCCTCAACGTGGCCACCGAGCCCCACATCGGTCCGGCCCGGCTGTGGGTGGAGCTCGCCCGCAAATGGGCTCCCGGCGGCCTGCGCTCCATCCGCGTGGACATGAGCGGCCTCGGGGAGAGCCCGTCGCGCCCCGGTGAACCGGAGTTCGTGATCCGGCTTCCGGTCGCCTTTGACGACGTGAGCGAGATTGCCGCGGCGGTCAGTCCGGACGACCCGACCAACGTGGTGTTCGTCGGTCTGTGCTCCTCGGCCTACCAGGCTCTGGACAGCGCCCTCGAGTTACACCCCCGTGGGGTCATCGCACTCAACCCGGTTCTCACATTCCAGCCCCCCGAGATGCTCGACGGCGGCCCCGTGTACCCCCGGCGCCGCGTCGCCCTTCCCAGGGGGAACGTGATCCAGCAGTTCTCGGGCGAGGGCCCGCTGTCGGTTCTGAGGGAGCGCTTCCCGAAACTGGCCTGGCGGGTCCGCACCCTGATGTCGTTCGGGAAGCGTCCCTCCACGTGGATGAAGGAGATGACCGGCTCAGGGGTCAACCTGATGCTCATCTGCGGTGACCGCGAAGCGCGGCCGATTCACCAGGGGGCGTCGACGAGGACCATCGACAAGCTGACCGCCTCGGGAATGTTCAGGTTCGAGTACATCCCCGGCCTCGACCACGGCCTACTGGTCGAGGCGCACCGCGACCTCATAAGCGGGATCATCACCGAGCACGCCATGGGCCGCTTCGCTTTGAAGGCCGGCGCATCTCAACCGAAAGCCTCCGAACACAGGGCCTCGCATGAGGCCCCGGATTCAGGAGTGGAAAGTGCTTCCGGCGTCCTGAGGATCGAAGTAGATACCTGATCCGTCGGCGTTGTCGGTGTAGCCGTTGGTCCATTGCGACCACGTCGCGCTGACACCCTGGTCCGGACCCATGAAGGACCACGGACCGGTGTAGGTGTTGTCCGAGAAGTGGTTGTTCTGGTTGTCGGCGATGTTCCTGGGCACCATCCAGGCGGTGTAGGGAGCGGTGGTCCCGTACTCGCTGAAGATGCCGTTGAAGCCGCATCCGTTCGCCTGGGTGCAGTTGGAGCCGATGTCGCCGGGTTCAAAGTCGAACTGGTTGTCGGTGACGCTGACGTTCTGAGTGTGCCAGCGGCAGTCGGTGATCAGTGGCGCGGTGTCGATCCCGGGAGTCACGCACGTGGTCGACGTCGCCGTTCCCGGCGCAACCAGGGTGCACAACGAACCGGCGTTGTCCGGGCTGTCCGGCCCGCAGAACCGGTTGGAGTTCTCCCACAGGACCACGCCCGACCAGTTGTCGTCGAACACGTTGCCCGTGATGTTGAACGATGTGTTGTACGGACCGGGGACCGTGTTCGCGGAGCCCGACTCCGAGATGTAGATGGCGCCGGTCGGGAATCCCGGGTTGTGCGGTCCTTCACCGAGAGCGTTACGGATGAAGGTGTTGTCCGAGATGTTCGCGTTGTAGCTGATCTCGTACATCAGCCCTTCGGCGAAGTTGTTCGAGATGTAGTTGCCGGAGATGTTGAAACCACGGTTGTCCGTGTCGGCCCAGATTCCTACGTTCGCGTTGTTGTGGACGTAGTTGCTGACCACTGTCGCACCGTTGGTTTCCCAGAACTTGCCACCACCCGAGCAACCACAGCCGGGATCCTTGACCTCCCAGTTGTACGTGTCGTTGTAGCTGATCTCGTTGTACGACAACGTGATATTGCTGGGTCCGGGGTTGGGAAGGTAGCTGCTGAACCCGTACTGGCCGTTCTCGGTCAAGCAGTTGTACTCCACGACGTCGTTGCTACCGAGCATCACGCCGGCACCTTCGTTGTCCTGGATCGTGTTGTACTTGATGGTCCAGTTGGACGCGGAGCCCTGGTTGACCACACCTTCGTTCTGGTTGAGGATCGAACTGTTCTGACCGAAGTCCTCGATCGTCAGGTACTCGATCGTGATGTTGGTGGCCATCTGGGTGAAGGCGAAGTCGTTCAGTCCCTGACCGCTGATGATGGCGCCGGGTCCACCTATGTAGGTGTCCCCGTCTGACGGGATGATCTGGCTGTACTCGCCGGTGCCGAGCGTGTGCGTCCCGGGAGCGAACCAGTACGTCTTGTTCGGCGAGTTCAAAGTCAACGACGCGTTGTTTCCGGCAGGAACCGTCACCGCACCGTTCGGCGCGGAGGACGGACCGGTGAGCACGCTTGCGTCTCCGCAGATCTCGACCGGAGGCGTGCCCGGGGCCCCGCCGCCGGAACCCGACGTGGTGGTGGTGGTCGGACCAGTGGTCGTGGTGGTGGTGGGATCAGTCGTCGTCGTCGTAGTGGGAGCGGTTGTCGTGGTGGTGGTCGGGTCGGTCGTGGTCGTGGTGGTGGGATCGGTCGTGGTCGTGGTGGTCGATCCCCCTGCGGACGGGGTGAGCGCGATCGTCGCTGCGACCGGCAGGCTCCCGTTCGACTGAATGTTCCATGCTGTCGACGAGCTCGACCCGTCGACTCCTGTTTCGGTCGCCGCGGCCACCTGGGAGTTGCCGGTGTTGTTCACCGTCGCGTTGAGGTCGGTTCCAGACGGGGCGCCGGCGGTCAGGTCCCACGCGTCTGATCACTCTCCGAACACGAGAGCCGTGCCCGGCGTGTTGCTCGTGACACCGGGCGAGGTTGCGCCCGGATCAGCAGCAGCCGCGGCGACCGGGTTGGTGTTGTTCACGCCCGAGAAGGCGGTAGTCACCATCGACACCTGGGTGGGGGGACTGACCTTGTCGACGGGTGCGGTCTGGCCGTCGGAGTCGACCGCCACACATGCCGCGAGCCGCGCACCTTCGCCGTTTTTTGCGTCGAGCGTCAACGTCCAACCGGAATCACAGTTGATCGAGGTGAACGAGTAGCTCTCTATGTAACTGACGAGCACGTCTCCAGGTTGGGTGCCAGTGGGTAGAGGGGTCGTCGGTGAGCCACTGCTTTGTGAGGCGAACGTGGTAGATGTGCCGATCTGCGCGATCGGGGCGGCTGCGAGACAGCTCAAGAGCACTGTGGTGGGACCCATTCCGGTAACGGTGATGCTGGGGCCCTCGCACGAAACCGACATCGTCGTGTTAGGGGTCATCTGAACTGAGGGAGGTCCCGAGGCCACGTTGGCGGAGTTGCTCCCCTGGGAGGTCGAGGTCGCTGGACGAAGAGCGATCGTCGCAGAAACGGCGTTCCTGGCACTGAGGTGCGTCCAGTCCGCCGCCAGGGTGGGACCGGCCGTGTTCGAAGCTTCCGTCGCGATCGCGGCCTGCGAATCGCCGAAGTCGTTCACGGTTGCGCCGAGAGTCGAACCGACCGGCGCCTTCGGGACGATCCCCCACCCGTCTGAGCCTTCACCGAAGATGAGCTCTGTCCCGGCCGTGTCGGTGGTGACACCGGGGGAAAGGGTCCCGCCGGCAACAGCCGATGCATCGATCGGATTCGTGGTGCTCACACCGGAGAACGCCATCGTCACCATCGTCACCTGTGTCGGCGGGCTTATCTGAGCGGCCGGGTCTCTTTGACCCTTTTTGACGACGGTTTCACAAGCAACGATGCGCGACCCTCCACGGCCTGCCTTGTCCAGAACTCTCGTGAAGCCCGACACGCAATTGATCGAAGAGAAGGAGTAGCTCTCGACGAAGCTGATGAGAACGTCACCGACGGAGGTACCGGCGGGAAGGGAGGTGAACGGCCTCGCTGTGCTGGCAGCGTCGAACCTGGTGGCATGACCCACGGGAACCGGGACCTTCGGCGCCTTGCGCAGGCAGTCGAGGTTGACCGAAGTCGCGCTCGTCGCCGAGCTCGTCAGGCTGGATCCGGAGCAAAGGACATCCAGCGCCGTGCCGGGCTGCATCGTCTGATTCTGTGCTCCGGTCGAGAATTCCGACTGCACGACAACGAATGAGACCATCAACGCCAGAGCCGTGAGGATGGCAAGGAGTGATGCTCGTTTGTTCTCTCGCAGGAGTCGCATGGTTGTTGGCTCCTAAATCTCGCTACGCGTTGATGTCGCGGCGTGTGAGGCGGTCGCTACAACTTGAACTCTCATCGTCAATCGGACAATCACTATTTAGACAACCTCGCGGTGGGCCAAACATGTGGCCGTCAATCGCCCAGTGTTGTGTTCGGGTTGGATCGGCAACATCCACAGCGGAACAACAACCCTTGCAATCTGCCCGTTTCGTGGGCAATTTGGCCGTTTCACGGGCGCGTATGGCGCGTATGAACCATTGACATATGGCGCCGACGAACCACCGGGAAAGTGAACTGACGGTGAACTGAAGAAGCGTTCGGCCTGTTCACACAGGGACGTTCGCAAAATGGAATTGGACAAGATCATTGAGGGTTTGAGGTCGTCAAGGTCGCAACACGCGCTGACAGCGAGGGCCCCGCTATGAGACGGCGGCTCGAAGCGATGGCGCTTCTCCTCGCTGTTGCGCGCAGTGTTACCGATCAAACGCGGCCCGTCCAGTTATTGCGAGTTAGGTCGATGCACCTGCAATTCCGCGAAAAATAAGGGGAATTGCCAAGGAACCCGCGTCGTCGAGGCGCGGTAGCAGCCGATGTTCTTAACGTGTGCGTCACACGGCCGTTGTCTGCGCGTCACAAATTCGACCTGTTTTTGCTCGAAAACTCGCTCCCCGAGAAATGTCTGAGAGAGCAAATGCACTAGCTGTAACAAGTGTGGGTTATGTGGCTCGAGTGTGAAAGAAGTCCGGAAAAATCTTTGAACCCGAGGTCCTGACGCAAAAGTGCCGGCACCTCTGGGGTGCCGGCACGAAAAGCGATCAGACGATTTACTTGGCCAGAAGAGCGGCCCTTGGGGCACATGTGAGGAGAGCTGCGACCAAGTGCCAGCCCCGCCTCATGCCCGATACGGAAATCTCTTTGTCACAAGGTCTTTTCAGGCCCTGTGGATAAGTTCGCTCAGGCGGCTGAGCGGATGCGACGGCGGCGTCCCGCGAACACGAGGGCTCCACCGATCACAACAGCGCCGGTACCGAGGCTCGTGGGAAGAACCACGTTCGCACCGGTGAACGCCAGCGAGCTCGCCGACGTAGGCGTGGCGGCCGTGCCACCGTCACCACCGTCTCCGTCAGAGGCCGGTTTGCCACCGGGACTCGTCGGGGTGGTCGTGTGGCAACCCGTGTAGCAGGTCGTTGCGTAGGAAGCCGCGGGCGTCGCCAGGACGGCGGCACCTACAGACAAGGTCATCGCAAACCCGGCTCCGAGCAATCGCATTTTCATAGCTTCCACCTTTCAACTTTCAAGAAGTTCCGGTCCGGGTTTTACCCCGGACCGGGCTGTGCCCCCCGTCACCGGTTCACCGGTTTGCGTAAGCGTTACCGCCCCGCCGCATCCCCCGCGATAACCGTTGCGCAAGGACATCATCCACCCCCAACCTCACTACAACCACTACTTATCATCAACACCAGGCCAACAGAAAGCAATTGCACGTACTAAAAGTTATAGAAGTACACAAGCTACCACGACACTGTGTACGGCGTAGCGTCGGTGAAACCTTTTCCTCGGAAGGACCACAGCTCCGGCGGGATCCGGGCGGAAGGCTGGACCACCATCGAGCCGTGATTTCCGGGGAGCATGAAATGCACCGTGACGGTCTGGTGCCGGCCCATTTTCACGTCGACCGGCACCGCGAGCACCCAAACCGGACCCTCGGCTCCCCAAGCCACCTGAGACCCGGAGGCCCCGGTGGCATAGAAGTGGGGCGAGGCGTCGGCAGGCAGGTTGACCGCGACGAATCCCACGTACTCGCCGTAGACCGTGCCCAGATGCGGATAGGGCCCCGCTATATAAGAAGACTGATCCGGAGGGGTCTGGTTATCCAGGGAGACGGACAACGTCCCCTGTGAGCTGCCCTTTGTGCTCTGGACCGTCAGTGAGCATGAGACGGACAGGTAAGGGTCGAGCTTGGCGCCGCTGCGGTTCAGCACCGCGGCCATCACCGAATTGCTCGGAAGCTCCCCCGACACCCCGCCCAGGGTCCAGGAGTTCTCTGCGGCTGCAGATGCGGACCACAGCATGATGTGGCGCCCCGAAGTGGCGTCGGACATGGCGGTGGCCAGGGCGTTCAAGTCGAGCGAGCGGTCCTGGAGAGCCTGGAGGGTGGCCTTGGCCAGAGCCCCGAGCCGGCTCTCGCGCTGGACCTGCGCGTTGGTGCTCGTGATCGACAGGTTCTCGTACTCGTCGTGAAGGAGGAACTCCACCACGTTGGACGAAGAAACGACCGTTCCGTCTGGAAGGGTGACCGGCCCGGTCACCTGAAGTAGCTCCTCCAGGGCCTGCACGTCGATCGACATGACGCCCTGGACCTGCTGGTGCTCTACGGCCTGCCACATGGAGGAGGCCACCGGTCCGATCTCCTCGAAATTCGGGGTGACCCCCAGGTTGCGCCAGTCCTGGCTGGGTAGCAGCCACCCCCACCTGGCCGCCAGGTCCCCGGTGACCGGAACCGCACCGGCGGGCACTTCGATGGCGCCTGTGTCGACCAGGGTTCCTAGCTGCACGTGGCCGTCCGAGATGGACAGGCTTCCGGCGTCGAGGAACATCCCTTCCCCGGCACGCATCTCCGCGTTGTTCGACACGAGCAGCAGATAGGTCGAAGGCCCGTGGAGGATCTCCCCCAGCGATCCGGCCACCGCCGAGGCGTGATACAGCCGGGTCTTCACCTGTTGGAGTTGGGTCGAGAACTGGTTGTAGCGGCTGGCAATCGGTCCTATGAGATCCGTCGAGGGGCCGAGGGAGATGCTCGCAAGTCGGGCGTCGGTATTCGAGGCCAGGTTGGCCACGTTCTGCAGAGCGGTTACCCGCGCCGGACCACTTTTGTGAGGGGCGTTCAACACGGTCCTGAGCTGAGAGATCGCCTGATATCCGACGCCCGAGACCTGGGTGGCGGCGTGGGCAAGGTCCCGCACAGAGGTGACCTGCCGGCCCAGGATCGGAACGATGGTCATCGGCGAGAGGACCGGGGAGTCGAGTAACCCGCTCGCGTTCGAGAACTGGGCCTGGGCCTCCTTCAGCGCTTGCTGCGGCTCGTCGGAAATGACCTGTGAAGCGGTCACTTCCGACTTGGCGCGTTGGAGGTCCTTCATCGCCTGGCTCGCATCGCGCAGACCCATCACCGTCAGAAGGGCCGAGGCGATGAGCCACAAGATGACAATCGCGATGAAGACCCAGATGCCGACCTTGACCCGTCTCGAGAGCTTTCGGCGCGGCGCACGGCGACGGCTACCCGCCGTCGGAGTCGAACCCGCCGGGTTGTTGTCGTCAGCCTCGCCGGATGTCAGTTCGAGGTCCGTTTCCGCCATTCACCTGGACCAGACGCTCGTAGGTACATGTAGTGCTATCGGAACGTGGGGCCCGAACTTCACCGCTACATCTTCCCTCGCCGGGTGTTTCCACCCCGTGCAATGGCCCGTGCCGGCTCAATCCCAACCGCAGCACAACGTTGGGTTGATAACGACGGTTCACGCCGGATCTCACGTTCTCCCGTCTGCATGGTGGGGGGTGGGCGGACCGACGGTCGGTTCGCCCACCCCCGGTCTTTTCCCGGATCACTGCTCCGGTGCCTGATCCTTGCGGAGATCAGGGTCCACAGGCACTATGCGTCGTGGTCTCGCCCGACAGTCCACCGGCGCGGACCGGATGGCCCAAGAACGAAACGGTGGTCCTGTGGATCGCGGCGGTGGGCGCGACCATCTATCTGGCGTTCTTGCGCATCCACGACGCTTGGAAGACCTATTTCGGTGCCGACTTCCTGACGTTCGTCCGAACAGGTCAGCGGGTCGCGTCCGGGGGTAACCCCTATACCGCCAACGCGCACTACGTGTATCCGCCCGTGGTGGCGATCCTGGTGGCGCCGTTCTCGCACATCGCGCTCATCGACCTATGGCACACGGACATATTCCTCATTGTCATCGCACCGATCGTCAGCGTCAGCGTGTTCGTCGCCGGCATCCGCTCGCGGATCGGGAGTCGGATGTGTCCGATCGCATTCGTGGTGTGCAACTTCACGGTGTTGTTCGCAAGATATTGGCCTCTCGGCAGGGAGCTCTACCTCGGACAGACGGACAGCTTCGTCCTCATGATCCTCATGATCTCCACGCTCGCGGCCAGTGGCTCGTGGACGCGTTGCAGAGCCGTTCTGATCGGATTGGCGGCGCTCGTAAAGGTGTGGCCGGCAGCCATTGGACTGGCCCTCGTTCAAAGAGGCCAGACAAGAAAATTCGCCGCCATTGCCGCGCTGGTGGCGGTACTTCTGATCGCTCCGGTCATGGCTTTCGCGCTTTCAGGCCGCTTAGGACTGAGCGGTTTCTTCGACAACGCCTTTCGAGCCCGGCAGCAGGATCTGGTCAACGACTCGGTGTGGGGAGCCCCGAAACTGTTGTTCTCATACAGCGGGCTGGCCAGACCGGTGGTCGTCTCGTCTGATCTTCAGCTGTTGGTGTCCGTGGTGCTTGCGGTGTGGGTCATAGCTCTTCTGGCATTGACGCTGACGACCAAGGGTGATTCGCCCTTGTGCACTTGGAACGTCACCTTCTGCGTGATCCTCTTACTGCCGGTGTCGCATCGCCAGTATGCGATCTATGTCCTGCCTCTTTTGTGGCTGTGGGCCGTCCGGCTCATCGACAGATCAGAGCGGCGAACCATCGATGCATGGATCTTCTTGGTGATGCTGGCCTGGTGGGTGACGCAGCTGTTCGATTGGCCGTACTTCGGGTCGTCGCGGCACATCTCGTCTCTGCAGTACTGCATCCCGTTCTTCTGCGACATGGTCTCCTGCACTGCATCGGTGCTAGGGGCCTGGGGTGCCGCACGAAGCAGACGGCTTGCCACACCACCTCAGAACGCTTCGCTACGCCCGGAGGCAGTACTCGGCTGATCCGATTCAACTGATCGGTCTGTGGCCTGTCAGGGCCCTCTCCGAGCGCCCTCTCCCGACGAAACTCACAGTCCAACGCATGAGGGCGCCGAACCTGTTCTTGAACCCGGTGAGGAACGTGATGTGCACGACGAGCCACACGAGCCAACCCAGAAACCCGCCGAAGCTGAATGGACCGATCTTCGCGACCGCCCGAAACCGGCTGATGGCGGCAAGCGTTCCCAGGTCCCGGTACTTGAAGTCACGCTTGTCCCTCTTGCCGCGCAGGCGCCGGCGGATCACGAAGGAGGCATGTGCACCGCTTTGGATCGCCACCTCCGCCAGGCCGGGCAGATCGTTGAGCGCCATCAGGTCGCCGACCACGAATATCTCGGGGTGACCGGGAACTGTGCAGTCGGAGTCGACCTTGACCCGGCCTGTCTTGTCGAGCTCGGCCCCGGTCGCTTTTGCCAGGCTCGAAGCGAGCTCCGACCCCTTTACTCCCGCCGCCCAGATCGTGGTGGCGGTCTGGATGCGGTGAGTCGTCTTGTCATGCAGGCTCAGCTCCACCCATCCGTCGCCGATGTCGGTGACCATCGCGTTGAGGTGGACCTCGACCCCGAGTCGTTTCATGTACTTGAGCGTGAGGCGCGATACGCGGTCGCCCATGGAGCCGATGAGACGATCGCTTCCCTCGACCAGCAACACGCGGGCCAAGGCCGGGTCGATGCTGCGGTAGTTCCTATAAAGGGCGCGGCGTGAAAGCTCTCTCAGCTGGCCGGCCATCTCCACTCCGGTCGGACCGCCGCCGACGACGACGAAGGTCATATGAGCCCGTCGTCTTTCCTCGTTAGTCTCGGCTTCGGCGAGCTCGAAGGCTCCGTATATCTGATGGCGGAGTGCCAAGGCGTCGTCGAGCGACTTCATCGGAAGCGAGTACTGCTGGAATTCGTCGTGACCGAAATAGGAGGTCCCGCTGCCGGCGGCGAGGATCAGGCTGTCGTAGGGGATCGTCACCGTGTTTCCGAACTCCGACACCGTTATCGACCGTTTGTCCGGATCGATGTCGGTCACCTCGGCGAGCACGATCCGCATGGCCGGGTAGCTCCTGAAGACGTCGCGCGTGGGCGGAGCGATCTGCCCTTCGGAGAGGATCCCGGTCGCCACCTGATAGAGCAGGGGCTGGAACAAGTGAAAATTGGTTCGGTCGACGAGCGTGACCCTGACCGGAGCACGTTTGAGAGCCTTTGCGGCGAACAAGCCTCCGAAGCCCGACCCGATGATGACCACATGGTGGCGGGAGTCCTGGGCGAGGTCGGATGTGGTCATGGCCACCGCGAGCTTTGTATCACCATCACGGGCGAAATAGGAAACCGTCTACCCCGACAACGGGGACCCGAACCCCGGGGTTAAGTCGAAGAGTTGCCGCCGAGGACAACAAGATTGCGCCCCGATGCCTCGACTGCGCTATCAAACATCGCTGCGATTGTCGGCGAATGGTAAGCGTTCGAACGCGAAGAGTATTTCAACAGGCGCTGCAATTGAGGCCCCGGAAGTCCACTAATGTGAATTGTCTGGGAATCCGGAATATCGATGCCCATTGGACATTGCAAACGCGTCGCACGTTTTATCCGCGCCTTTGTCCAACCAGTCGTTATCGGCACGAAACGGCCTGGATTTAGCCGCTTTTATCCACCAGGAAACGGTAACTGCCGTGGTAGCGTCCGACCGTGGACGTGGACAAGGTGTACCTCATCTTCCAGGATCGGTTCCGACCCAAAAGGATGCGACGAATCGCTGACGCCGCCCATATAACTAAGAGCACCACTGTGCTCGACGTGGGTGGAAGCCAGTTGAATTGGGACTACCTTCCGGCGTGGCCGGATGTCACGCTCATAAACATTGCCAGCATGCCGCGCGACAAGCCGGTGCGCGAAGTGATCGGCGATGGATGCCGGCTTCCGTTCAGTGACAATTCCTTCGAGCTGGCGTTCTCGAACTCGGTCATAGAGCATGTGCCCGACCACGAAGCGTTCGCTCGCGAGATCGTCCGCGTGGGACGTTCGTATTACGTGCAAACACCCAACAAATGGTTCCCCGTCGAGCCGCACCTGATGACGCCGCTGATCCACTTCTTGCCGACCAGTTGGCGGTACAAGCTGGTACGCCGGTTCAGCATCTGGGGGCTCATAGCCAAACCGTCCGATACCGAGTGCGATGATTTCGTCTCCAGTACCAAGCTGTTGAGTGTTCGAGATATGCAACGCCTCTTTCCCGGAGCGACGCTCGAGCGCGAGAAGTTTTTGGGCCTGACGAAGTCGATCATCGTGTTCGGAGGCGAGATGGCCGCTTAGTCCAGGTCCGTAAGACCCGCGTCAGGCCGATTGCGAAGAGCCCTGCCCGGCGTGATCACCTCGAGCGGGCAGTTGAAGACCCAGGTGGTCCCGCAAGGTAGGTCCGCTGTACTCCTCGCGGAAGACGCCTCGCTCCTGTAGCAGGGGCACCACCCGGTCCACGAACGGTTCCAGCCCGGCCGGCGTGATGTGGGGGACGAGAATGAAGCCGTCGCTCGCGTCGGCCTGGACCAGCTCGTTGATCTGCTCGGCGACGGTGGCCGGCGAGCCGATGAAGGACTGTCGTCCAGTTTCGGAGATGATCAGCTCGCGTATCGACAGGTTCTCTGCTTCGGCCTTGGTGCGCCACTGCTGCGCCGTCGCGGTCGGGTCGCGATAGAGGCGCACACTGGCCCGGCCCTTCACCACGGTGTTGTCGCCGATTTCGGGATCGATGTCGGGGAGAGGGCCGTCCGGGTCGTAGGCCGAAAGGTCGCGGTTCCAGACCTGCTCCAGGAAACGGATGGCGGTCTGGCCACTGACCTGTTGGCGCCGTATCTCGTGAGCGAGCTCCTTTGCTTCAACATCTGTGTCGCCCAATACGAACGTGGCCGCCGGAAGGATCAGCAGATCGGACGGCCGGCGTCCGTAACGGGCGAGCCGACCCTTCACATCGGCGTAGAAGGACCGGCCGGCCTCCAGAGTGCTGTGGCGGCTGAAGATCGCGTCGGCACTGGCGGCGGCGAACTCGCGGCCTTCGTTGGAGTCGCCGGCCTGGAAGATCACCGGACGTCCCTGCGGGCTGCTTGGCACGTTGAATTGACCTTCGATGTCGAAGTAGGTGTCGTGATGCGCGAAGCGACCCGCAGCGGGATCGGTGACGAACACGCCGCTTCTCGCGTCGGCCGAGATCTGTCCCGGCTGCCACGAATCGAACAGTTCTAACGCCGTCTCGAGAAATGTCGACGCCCGGCCATAACGATCCTCCTCCGCCAAAAACCCACCGCGACGAAAATTCTCACCGGTGAAGGCGTCCCAACTGGTGACCACGTTCCATGCGGCTCGGCCTGCCGACAGGTGGTCCAAGCTCGCGAATTGGCGGGCCACTTCGTAGGGTTCGTTGAACGTGGAGTTGATGGTTCCGGCCAGACCCAGATGATCGGTGACGGCCGCCAAGGCTGCGAGGATCGTGAAGGTGTCGGGCCTTCCGACCACGTCGAGGTCGTAGATGAGGCCGTTCTGCTCCCTCAGGCGAAGACCCTCCGCCAGGAAGAGGAAGTCGAACTTGCCTCGTTCGGCGATCCGGGCGAACCGGGCGAACGATTCGAATTCGATGTGGCTGCCGGCGGCCGGGTCGCTCCAAACGGTGGTGTTGTTCACACCCGGAAAGTGGGCTGCCAGGTGAATCTGCTTCGATGGTCGTTCCACCGGAGCTCCTCTCAGAGCGGGTTGGTCTTGGCTCGGAGCACTTGAAAGCTGGACGAGCGACGCGTCACGAATCCCATGGATTCGTATAAGCGGATCGCTCCGACGTTGCTCGCCGCGGCGTGCAGGAACGGGGTGTCATCTCTGTTACGTATTTCGGCTGCGATGGCGCGCACCAGAATGCTTCCCAAACCCTGGCCGCGGTGTGCTGCGTCGGTGCAGACCGCGGATATCTCGGTCCAACCGTCCAAGCGCAGTCGCTGGCCGGCCATCGCTACGAGCCTGCCGTCGCGGCGGATGCCGAGATAAGTCCCGAGCTCGATGGTTCCGGGTAGAAAAGGTCCCGGTCTCGTTCGCTCTACGAGCTCCAGCATTTCCGGCACATCTGCGGCCACCAGCGGTCGAACGTCCGGATGTTCTGCGGCATCGAGAGAGACGTCGACCATCTGCACCCCGTCGATCACGCGGATGGTCTCCCACTGTTGCGGTGGGGTCGGATCGATCACCACGGCCGTGCCTCCATCCCCGACCAGGGCGGCGAGGTCATCCCAAGCCGAATGGTCTCCGTTCGGTGAAACAGCCGCGAACACCGAAACATCGGGCGGATAGCGGACGGCACCACCGACGCTCTGCGCCAAGCAGGCGTGGGGACCGTTAAGCGCGGCCCACACCGGCTCGTCGAGATCCGACTCGTGCACCATTGAAGCGTTACAGAATCCTGTAAGTGCCGGTGCGCCGCTCGTGCTGGCCACGTCCTCGGGTCCTCCTGTTGACAGCTCACCCAGGTCGAACACGTAGCCTGGGAATACTTATTCCTTCAATTCTGATTGAATAAGTCATGTTTCATCAACCTGAGGAGAGACGATGACCGCCATCCCTCTCACCGTTCTCGATCTGATCCCGGTCTCTTCGGGATCAACTACACGCGTGGCGGTAGGCAACACCATCGATCTGGCTCAGCGGGCTGAGCGGGCCGGCTACCAGCGATATTGGTTCGCTGAGCACCATCTCAATCCGGGCGTCGTGGGAGTCTCTCCCGCGGTCGCCATCACGGCTGTGGCCGCAGCCACTGCGAGAATCCGTCTCGGGTCCGCCGGAGTCCAGATGGGGCACCGGACGCCCCTTTCGGTGGTGGAGGAATTCGGGCTGATCGATGCCCTGTGCCCCGGCCGGCTCGACCTGGGGCTGGGCCGTTCCATCGGGCGACCGGCGCCCAAACACGACGCATCGGAGCCCCAAATGACCGGGGTGGCCGCCGCCGCGGCCAGTTACAGAGCCGGCGCCGGCGGAGGCGCCCATTTGCAGGCCGAGCGAGCCGACAACGGGTTGCTTCTCCCCAAGCGCTTCGATTTCACCAAGATGGTCGGCTCTCCGCGCCTCAATCTCTCGTTGTCGTTGCTTCAGCAACCCGGCGCCTACACACCGTCTTACGACGAGCAGATCAGTGACCTTCTCTCTCTACTAGGTGGGACCTACATATCCGAAGACGGCCTGGCCGCCCACGCCTCTCCCGGCGAGGGGGCCGGTGTCGAAGTGTGGATACTTGGGGCGTCCGGCGGGGACAGTGCCCAAGTGGCCGGCGCGCACGGGTTGCGCTTCGCCGCTTCGTACCACCACACCCCGAGCACCGTGCTCGATGCCGTGAAGGCCTACCGTGACGCCTTTCGCCCTTCTGCCGATCTCGACCGCCCGTACATCTCGGTTTCGGCCGATGTCGTCGTGGCCGAAGACGACGACACCGCGGCCTGGCTCGCCAGCGGCTACGGACTGTGGGTCAGAAGCATCAGAAGCGGTGGGGGTGCGATCCCGTTTCCGACCCCCGAAGAAGCTGCCACCCACCAGTGGACCGCCGACGACCGCGAGTTGGTCAAGGATCGGATTGACACTCAACTCGTGGGCTCCCCGGCCTCGGTGGCCGATCGTCTGGAGCAACTTCAAAGCGCCACAGGAGCAGACGAGCTGGCGATAACGACCATCACTCATGAGCACCGCGACCGGGTGCGGTCATACGAACTGCTCGCCCAAGAGTGGCAGCAGCGTCACGGCTGACGTGATGGCATCGCAACCGTTGCTTCACCTGGCGGTCGCCCTCGATGGGACCGGTTGGCACCCTGCGTCGTGGCGCGACCCGCAGGCCCGACCGGCCGAGCTGTTCACCGCCGGTTATTGGGCCGACCTGGTCGATGAAGCCGAATGTGGACTCCTCGACTTCGTCACGATCGAAGATTCCATGGGACTTCAATCCTCGAGTTTCGATGAACCGGATGGGCGCAAGGATCAGGTGCGCGGGCGACTCGACGCCGTTCTCATTGCGGCCCGCGTAGGACCGCTGACTCGCAACATCGGTCTTGTGCCCACAGCCACGGTCACACACACAGAGCCGTTCCACGTCTCCAAGGCGATAGCAACCTTGGACTATGTGACTACCGGTCGCGCCGGCTGGCGAGCCCAGCTGTCGCGTCCCGTCGAGAACCGGCATTTCGGCCGCCGTCAGGATCCGCAGTGGGGCATTCGGGACCTTGAGCGGCCCGACGTTCAATCAGTCATCGCAGACCGGTTCGACGAGGCGAGCGATTTCGTCGAGGTGGTTCGGCGCCTGTGGGACAGCTGGGAGGACGACGCCGAGATCAGAGACGTAGCGACCGGGCGCTTCATCGACCGCGAAAAGATCCACTACATCGACTTCCGGGGAAAATGGTTCAAAGTGTCGGGACCGTCGATCACTCCACGGCCTCCTCAGGGTCAGCCGCCGGTAACTGCACTGGCCCACGCCCCTCTGGCTTACCGGTTCGCCGCTCGGTCTGCAGATGTCGTATACGTCACTCCCCGCGACGGAAACGATGCGGCCACGATCGTGGCCCAGGTAAGGACCGAACAGGAGTCGGCTGGGCGCGCAGACGAACCGCTGCGCATCTTCGGGGATCTTGTGGTTTTCCTGGACGACACAGAAGCACAGGCCCGCGAACGTCAGAACCGGTTGAATGATCTGGACGGGGCGGACTACAGAAGCGATGCCGCCATCTTCGTCGGAGACCCGGTATCCCTCGCCGATCTGCTGCAATCCTGGCAAGCCGCGGGGCTGTCGGGTTGCCGTTTGAGACCGGCGGCGATACCTCACGACCTCGAGGCGATAACCCGAGGGCTGGTGCCAGAACTACAACGGCGCGGTGCTTTTCGTCAGTACTACGAGGCCGACACGCTAAGAGGACTCCTCAATCTGGCGCGTCCCGCAAACCGTTACACCGCTGCTTCCGCAACCTGACCATAAGGGCGGGGTGCGATTCTTGGGCGCGGCTTAATAGCTGGACTCGACCAGTGTGCGTGTCCCAAAACCTGAGCCCGTTGTATCGGTGTCGAAAGTTCCGGCCGCAATGCAATCGTGGACACTCGTACAAAAAACATCATTCAGGGCTCCGCCGTCACCTTTGTTCGGACTCGGGACGATTGACCAGACGCTCCCGTTCCAGGATTCGATCAGGGTTTCGTCATCACTGCCCACCGCTACGCAGCTATTGGAAGTGGAGCACGACACTGCGTCCAGGTACACGATGGTCTGTCGGTATCCCGGGGTGTTGACGATCGACCATGT
>JBAPRR010000137.1:0-9537 GCA_049281195.1 Acidimicrobiales bacterium | reverse complement strand
GGTGGAGGTCACCGGGCCGGTAGTGCGGGACCCCCTTGCAGAACTGGCCGCAATCCTGTCGGAGCAATAACCCCCAAAAGCTCGTGTGTCGACGACCATCCATCTCGTGACAAAGGCTGAACGACTGCCAGGGCGGGGCGGCAGGACGGCTGAACAGCCATCGTCCCTGAGCCGATCCTGTCGGCTCAGGGACGTAGCAAGACGGTCAATCGGATAACGGGCTCATGTGACCGTAAAGTTCGACGCCGACTTGGCGGTTCCCGTCGACGTCGTAACTTGGATCTTTCCGGCGGCGTCCTTGGAGATGGTGGCCGACATGCCGTCGAATGTCACTTGGGTGGCGCCGTTCAGGTTGGTCCCCGTGATCGTCACCTTCGTTCCAACCGGTCCTGATCCCGGGCTGAAGCTGGTTATCGCCGGCGTCGGGGACGTACCGCTCGGGGTCTCCACCAGAGTTTGCGGTGTGGAGCTGGCGTTGTAGCTGACTCCGACGGCAGTGCAGGCAGTCGAGCTCGTGCAATAGACCCCGCCGAGGTAGTTGTAGGTGCCACTCGGATCCGCGCTCGAAACGGTCGACCACGATGATCCGTTCCACGATTCGACGAGGGATTCAGCCACAGAGGAGTTGTAGCTGACTCCGACCGCGGTGCAGGCAGTGGTGCTCGTGCACGAGATTCCTTGCAGCGCGTTGTAAGTGCTGCTCGGGCTGGCAGCCTGTTGCGTCGACCAGGTCGATCCGTTCCACGATTCCTCGAGAGCGTCCTCGGTGGACCCGTTGGTGTAGTTCCCGACTGCGATGCAGTGGCTCGCCGACATGCACGACACTGCTCCCAGGTAGTTGTACGAGCTGCTCGGGTTGACGGTGATCGGCGGTGACCACGACGAGCCGGTCAAAGTCTCCACCAGCGTGTAAGTCTCCGAGTTGGTGGAGTAATAGCCGACCGCCTCACAACTCGTCGACGAGGTGCACGACACCGCATCGAGATAGCTCTTGTTACTTGTGGGAACCGCTGCGGAGCTTGCTGACCACGATGATCCGTTCCAGGTGTCGATCAACGGGTCGGGCTCAGGGGTCGGGTAGTTCTCAAAGCCCACCGCCACACAGAAAGTGGTGCTCTTGCACGACACCCCTTCGAGATAGTTCATCGTGCTCGAGTCGTCGGGGCTCGACATCGTCGACCATGACGATCCGTTCCACGACTCGATCAGTGTGTCGGTCGCCGACCCGGTCGACGTAGCCCCGACCGCTACGCAGAACGACGGTCCGACACACGAAACGCTGTAGAGGAAACTGTCGGAGCCACTCGGGTTGGGGGTCACCACCGAGGACCACGACGCCGTGCTGGCCGCGGCCGGAAGCTCCAGTGATACGACGGCAATCACCGTCGACATGCCGCAAAACAAGGCAAGTCCGAGGGAATGTCCCACTCGGTGCGGAAGTCCGCGGTTCAAGAATCCACCAAACATCTGATTGTCCTCCTCATGCGGCTCGCAAAACAATGGGAGCCTTTCGAATCTGTTAGCGATCTATTGCTATTGCTACGTTGTAGAAGGCCTAGGTGATCGAAGCCGTCAGGTCACTGACCGGTTCGGGCGGCGACGCTCAGCGGAAGTCGAGGGTCACCGAACCGGTTGCGGACCCAACTGAGACTGGCCAAGGTCCGAAATTTGCGGTTCAGAAAGGAGGGGCCGGAAGCTCGTGACCGCATGGTCCGAGCCAGCCTCGTTTGACGGTATTCGGCCGCCTCCTTCATCAGTTGTGCCCGGTGCTCGCTTGCAAGGGCTGCGCTCAGGTGCGGGTTCATCATTTCGGGTTCTCCTTTTGTGGTCGGGGTTTCCCTATCCACTCTCTTGCACCTGACCTGGGGAAACATCCGTGGCCAGCACGGATTCACCACTGACTGGGCACTGAGGGGGCCCGGATTGAGCACGGAAAGCCCCGAGGTGAGACCACGGCCCGATCCCAGGCGGATCGTGGAGAATGAGTGCAATGGGGCCGGTGGACGAACAAGCTGTCTCGCCTCGGGAGCTCGAGATCCTGAGCGAGTTGGGCGATCACCTCACGAACGCGGAGATTGCTCAAAAGCTCCACATCTCCGTGCGCACAGTCGAGAGCCACGTGTCCTCGCTCCTGCGCAAGCTTCAAGTAGCGACGAGACGCGATTTAGCGGTGTACGCATCGCACGAGGTCAAAGAGACCGAACGAAACCCGGATCTCCTCCACAACCTTCCGGCCCAGCCATCGAGCTTCGTGGGACGAGAAGACGAGATCACGGAAATCCGGCGGCTGCTGACGGAGGCCAGGCTGGTCACCCTCTCCGGTCCGGGAGGTGTCGGAAAGACCCGACTCGCCCTGCAGGTTGCAAACGACGAGTTGGATTCTCACAGCGACGGCGTCTGGTTTATCGACCTGGCCCCGTTGTCCGAACCGTCACTCTTGGCTGCACGGACGGCAGGAGTGCTCGCAGTACGCGAGGAGCCCGGCCGGCCAGTCGTTGAAACGCTCGCAGAGACCGTACGCACCAAGCAGCTTCTTCTGGTGCTCGACAACTGTGAGCACCTCATCGGTGAAGCAGCCACGTTTGCGATGACCTTGATCCAGAACTGTCCGCACATGACCTTGTTGGCAACCAGCCGTGAACCCCTCGGCATCCCAGGAGAACGGATCAGCCGCGTCCCGTCTTTGTCCCTACCTCCAGCCGATCAGGACGATCTCGACCGGCTGGCCCAATCTGAGGCTGTCCGGCTCTTCTGCCAACGAGCGGCCGAACAAGGCCGGGGTTTCCTACTTGATCAGGACAACGCGGGCACCGTTTCGAGTCTGTGTCGCCGGCTCGACGGACTTCCCCTGGCCATAGAGCTTGCGACGGCGAGGCTCCGGTCCCTTTCCGTCGCGGATCTGGATGCACACCTCGACAAGCGCTTCCGATTTCTGTCCACCGGCGCACGCACCGCGCTGCCGAGACACCAGACGCTCCAAGCCTTGATCGATTGGTCCTACGACCTCCTCGACCCTCAGGAGATGAGGGTGTTGGTTCGCCTATCGGTATTCGCGGGCGGGTTCGACCTCGATGCTGCCAGTGCCGTGGCCGTAGAAGGGGATGAGGATCGATTGGCAGTCCTCGATCACCTCTCATCTCTGGTGGACAAAAGCCTGATCCAGGCAGAAGGTGTCGCCGCCGTTCGTTACCGGCTGCTCGAGACAATCCGGGACTACGCGACCTCCAAACTGTCGGAGACCGGTGTCACGGCTGCTGAGATCAGGAAGGCTCATCGTGACTACTTCCTGTCCCTTGCCGAGGCCGCAGCGCCGCACGTTTCGGGGCCCGATCAGGTCGAATGGCTCGACCGTCTCGAGCTGGACCTCGACAACTTCCGTCTGGCCCTGTCCTACTGCCTGGTCGATCCCGATCCTCGACCGGGTCTGCGGCTTTCGACTTCTCTTTCGAACTTTTGGTTCTTCCGCGATCCTGTGGTCGAGGGTGCCGCCGCCATCTGCGCTCAGCTGGACCGGCCCGAAGCATTGGAGGAATCGGCACTGAGGGGCCGTGCCCTGGTCATAGCGGGCAACCTGATGGCCATCTTCACTCCGGACCTCGGAGCGTCGCTTGATCGCGCCCACGATGGTCTGAGCACCGGCAGGGCGTCGGGAGACGACCATCTGGTGGCACAGGCCCTTCATGTCCTGGCGATTGTCAGTGGTCGCAAAGGTGACTTCCGTGCAGCTTTCAACTTTGCCGACGAGGGCCTGAGAATCACGCCGGATCAAACAGATGCCGACCTAGCGGCACGCCTGCACATGGTGAGAGCAAACACTCTGGTGGGTCTCGGCGAAGATCCCAGGTCGGACTACGAGCAGGCGCTCACCCTGTTCCGAGCCGCCGGGAACAGCATGGCCGCCAACCTTGTGCTGAACAACATCGGCTACGACGAGATCTGCGCCGGACAGCTCGAGGCGGCGCGTCTACATCTGGACGAATCTCTTCGCATGGCTCGACAGCTTGGCCACCGGATAGGGATCTCCTACTCCTCTTACAATCGCGGTCTGGTTGCCCACCTGGAGGGCGATGATGTGACGGCCCGGCAGATGTTCGTCGAGTCGCTCAATATCGCCTTTCAGAGTCACGAATTGTCCGAGGTGGCGGATGCTCTATTCGGCCTCGCTCTCACCCATTCGCATAGCGGCAACCTGCACATGTCCACCGTTCTCCACGGAGCCGCAGACGCGATCTATGACGAATTCAGTGGACTTCGTCTGGACCTTCAATCCCGCTTGCGAACAGAGGATCAGAAGCGGTTGCTCGACCTAATGGGGGACGCGGCATTTGCGGCCGCGTACGACGAGGGGCGGGCCATGTCCGTGGAGGACAGCGTCACACTTGCGGTTTCCTGAGGGCTACCCGGCCCAAACGCACGCCGTGGCGACCTTCAATCGACGGTAGGAAACTCCGCCCACACGATCTTTCCCCGGTCGTTCAGCTCCACTCCCCAGCTGCCGGCGAGTGCCGACACCATGCGGAGGCCGCGGCCGGATCTGGCGAGCAGGCCCCCCTTGGTCGCCACGGGCACCACGACGTTCGAGTCTTCGACCGCTATGCGGACAGAAGAAGGCTTTTGCTCCATCGATATCGAGAACGGCTGGCCGACGTGGACGACCACATTGCTCGCGAGCTCCGAGGCCACCAACGACGCGTCAGCCACGAGCGATTCCGCACATCCCCACTGGCGCAACGCGTCGACGACCAGGTGGCGAGCATGAGCAGGGGCATTGATGGTGGGATCGAACGTCGCAGTCACGCGCGTCGAAATTGTCACCATGGTGTCTCCGTACTCGGAGCGCACCGATGAGTGCACATCGCGGACCTGCGCCCGTGCTCGTGCCACCACGGGACGTTCATCGGAGTCCCTTTTGTAGGAGCACAGAAGGGAGAAGACCATCTGCCGGCCGAGATCGTTCCACAACGATTCGAGATCGAGGACGTTCCCGATGTCTCCCGCGTCCCACAACAAAGAGACCATCTCTCCGAATGCGCTGACCGGGGAACCGTTCTGCGCGGCCCGGCGCATCGTTTCGCCCACGATGCGGTCGAATCGTTCGGCGTCCACGTGGCCGTCCCACATGATCTGCTCGAGCGTGATTGCGGCATCGAGCATGACGAGGCGGCCGTCTGTCACAGCGCAGTCGACGTCGATTCCCGCGCCGGCCAACTCGCCCGCGATCCCCAGCCTGTGCGCCGGTGTGCCGATGATGACAATTGCAGCACCGGCGCGCATTTCGGGAATCAGGTGATCGGCAACTGTGCTGAGCAGCCCTGATTCGCTCTCGTAGAAATGCGCTAGGTGAATGCCGTTGTCTAATTGGAGCCCCATACCTCTAACCGCCGACCGTCCAGCAGGGCGGGCAACGCTGCCCGCACACCTCACCTTTGGAATTATGGCTCCCGAACAGGGCCTTTAAACAACTTCTCAGGATCTGTTCACGTTTTGAACAGCGCGAGCCGCCGCGGACCTGGTCAGAACCTGTTGTTGTGGTCGAGGACCCCACCGGAACGCTTGATCGCACTCCTTCACGAGCGCCCCCAGGCTGGGCAGCCTTAGGGTAATTGTCTGTGCCTTCCAAGCTCTCCAAGTACCAGGAGAAGAGGGATCCCGACAAGACCCCCGAGCCGATGGGGGAGGAAAAGCCGCCACCGAAACGCTCCCGCTCGCGCAAGGCCCTCACTTTCGTGATCCAGGAGCACCACGCTCGCGCTCTTCATTGGGACTTCCGGCTCGAACGCGACGGGGTCCTCGTCTCGTGGGCTCTGCCTAAGGGCCTTCCCGAGTCGCCGAAGACCAACCATCTGGCAGTGCACACCGAGGACCATCCCCTCGAGTACGCGGACTTCGCGGGAGACATCCCGAAAGGGGAGTACGGCGGAGGCAATGTGACGATCTGGGACCACGGGACCTATGACACCGTCAAGTGGTCAGAGCGCGAAGTAATTGTGGTTCTCCACGGCGGGAGAGTCAATGGCCGCTACGTGCTGTTCGCCACCGGCGGCAAGAACTGGATGATTCATCGCATGGATCCTCCGCCCGAGGGTTTCGAAGATATGCCTTCGCACATAAAGCCGATGCTTGCCTTGTCGGGGACTCTCCCGAAGGGCGACGACGGTTGGGCGTACGAGTTCAAGTGGGACGGGGTGCGTGCTCTCGTCTACGTGGATGGCGGGCGGGTGAAGGCCTTCAGCCGCAACGACAAGGACCTGGCACCGACCTTCCCCGAGCTGCGCAGCATCGGGGAGTTCCTCGGTTCGCGCACCGCGGTGATCGACGGTGAGCTCGTGGCGTTCGACGACAACGGACGGCCGAGTTTCGGGCGCATCCAGCAGAGGCTCAATCTCGCCTCGGCGTCCCTGGTGGCGAAGAGGGCCAAGGAGGTCCCGGTCAGCTACTTCTGCTTCGACCTTCTCTACTTGGATGGCCGGTCATTGATGAAGAGCACATACGACCAGAGACGCCAGCTCCTCGAGTCTTTGAAGCTCGAAGGACCGAACTTCACCACTCCGCCTTCGGTGACCGACGCAAGCGGGCCGGACATCCTGCAGATAGCGGAAGATCGCGGCCTCGAAGGTGTGGTCGCCAAGCGGCGCAACTCCCAGTATCTGCAGGGCAAGCGCAATGGTGACTGGGTGAAGGTGAAGTCCTTCCTGACCCAAGAAGTTGTGATCGGAGGATGGACTGAAGGAAAGGGTGAGAGGTCGGGCTCTCTCGGTGCGCTCCTGTGCGGCATTCCGGCCACCGGTGGCCTCAAGTACGTGGGAAAGGTGGGCACCGGCTTCACGCAATCGACCCGCAAGCAGCTACTCGACATGCTCGCCCCCCTCGAGCAAAAGAAGAGCCCCTTCACGGAGGCACTCAGTCCGGCCGAGTCGGCCGGGGCACACTTTGTGCGCTCCAAGCTCGTCGGAGAGGTCCGGTACGGCGAATGGACCGGCGACCAACGCCTCCGCCATCCCGTGTGGCGGGGCTTGCGCAACGACAAGGCGCCCCAGGAGGTGAAGGGCGAGTCCTAGCTGGTCCAGTCGCGCAGCTTCTCTATGAGCTGTACCGGATCCGGATCGGCCACGATGATGTTCAGGTTGGTGACGCCGGATTCAGCGAGCGCTGCGATCCGCTCGCGCACGTAACCTTGCGAACCGACGAGCGATGTGAGCCGCAACATCTCTTCGGGGATCTTTTCCGCCGCTTCTTGCTTTTTCCCGTCGAGGTACAGATCCTGGATGTCCTCAGCTTCTTTCTCGTACCCGTACCGGCGCGCCAGCGCGTTGTAGAAGTTGCGCCCCCGTGCACCCATCCCACCGATGTACAAAGCGAGCATCGGCCGCATCATGTCGCGAAGCGCCTGGGCCTGATCGGCATCGTCGGTTACACAAACCAATCCGCCTGCGGATATCTCGAGCTTCCCGAGGGACGGGTCGCGCTTCGCGAACCCCTCTCTGAGGGATGGTCCGAATACCTCGTCTGCCTTTTCCGGGATGTAGAAGATCGGGAGCCATCCGTCTGCCAGCTCCGCCGTCAGCGCCACGTTCTTGTGTCCGAGGGCCGCGACATAGATCGGGATCTGCTCGCGCACCGGGTGCGCTATCAGCTTCAGGGGCTTGCCCAGTCCCGTCCCTTTTCCGACCGGCAGCGGCAACGGATAGATGGGCCCGTCGTTGGTCACCGGCGCGTCGCGTTTCCACACCTTGCGGCATATGTCGATGATCTCCCGCGTGCGCGCCAGTGGCTTGTCGTATTGCACGCCGTGAAATCCTTCGATGACCTGCGGGCCGGAGGCGCCGAGCCCGAGAACGCAACGCCCGCCAGACAGTGCATCGACTCCCGCGGCGGTCATGGCGATGAGGGTCGGTGTACGCGTGTAGATGGGGAGAATTCCCGAAGCGATCTCCACTGTGTCGGTCTTCGCGGCGAGGAAGCCCATCAGGCTCACCGCGTCGAACCCGTAGGCCTCGGCCACCCACACCATGTCGAGCCCGGCTTGCTCGAGGTTCCTGATCCGTTCGACGGACTCGAGGAATCCGCCGCTGTAATCCAGCATCGTGGACAGCTTCATTGGGCTCATCGGAGCCGAATGTAGCCTTTTCGGCCTTCTGGGGCCCTGGGTTAAGCTGCGCGGTCTGTCGCCTTCGAGGAGGATCAAGTGACCGCCAGCGTCCCACTTGTCGATTACCTGGTGCTGGGTGACGCCCCGCACCTGGTCGCAAACGCTTGCAGCTCATGTGGCGCCATGTTCTTCGATCGCCGCAACGCGTGCGCCTCATGCGGGGGACGGGACTTCGAAAGTAAAGATGTGTCCACGGAGGGCGAGCTGACCGCGTTCACGATCGTCGCCTTCGCCGCACCAGGTGTTCCTGTGCCTTTCGTTGCTGGTGTGATCGATTGCGCCGGGACGAGCGTAAGGGCGAACGTCGTCAACTGCCCTGCGGACCCCGAGCACGTGAAACTCGGGATGAAGGTGAAGCTCACCACGTATCCGATCGGCGCCGACGGCGACGGCACAGAGGCCATCGGTTTCGGTTTCGAGCCAATTGAAGGAGAAACAGTCTGATGGGCGAGCAGGTCTGGATCCTCGGAATCCACATGACCAAGTTCGGTAAGCACCCCGACGAGGACATCATCGACCTCGCCGCCGAGGCCGCTCTCGGCGCCCTCGATGACGGTGGCGTCACCATGAAGGAGATGGGCATCCTGGCGGCCGGAAACCTCATGAACGCCAATGCCGGGATCGGACAACAACTGCAGAAGCAGATCGGCCAGACCGGGATCCCCGTGTACAACGTGGCAAACGCGTGCGCGACCGGAGCGACGGCGCTGCGCACCGCGATCATGGCGGTGAAGGCGGGGGAGTGCGACTACGGCATCGCTGTGGGTGTGGAGAAGCTGGCCGGTGCCGGCCTGCTGTCCGGAGGGATGCGTTCCGACGACGGCAACAAATGGACGCCCAAGGGCCGGTTCGGCGCAGTGGCACCGCTCGACGGCCGGGTGGGCACCGAGACGATGCCCGGTGTCTTCGCCCAGATAGGAATGGAGTACGGCCACCGCTACGGAGGGACCAGTTTCGAGTTGTTCGCAAAGATCTCAGAGAAGAACCATGCGCACTCGACGCTCAATCCTCTGGCTGCCTACACCAAAAAGATGTCTCTCGCCGAGATCATGGGCGATGTGATGATCGCCTATCCGAACACCAGGCCCATGTGCTCGGCCAACTGCGATGGCGCCGCGGCCGCGGTGGTGGTGAGCGATTCGAATTTGAAGACCCTCGATCCGGACCAGCGAAGGCGCGCCATCAAAGTCGCCGCGTCCGTGCTCACCACAGATCCGTGGGAACCGGCGTGCCAGATCCTCCCCGACGTGAACACCCTCACCCGTAACGCGGCCGTGCAGGCCTATGAATCCGCCGGCATCGGACCGCAGGACCTCGACCTGGTCGAGCTCCACGACTGCTTCGCGACGGCCGAGCTCGTCCACTACGACAACCTGATGCTGTGCGAG
>JBAPRR010000136.1:0-17781 GCA_049281195.1 Acidimicrobiales bacterium | reverse complement strand
ATGTGTAGTTCGGCCGCCTGCAGTCGTATGACGTTCCGTCCTGCTCGACCGTCTGGTCATTGAATCCGTCGATTCCGACCCACTCCGACGAGTACACGGTGTGGACACCGGTGCAGGTGACCGTCGGGACGACCCACTCACCGGAAACATCGGTGAAAGGCACCTTTGACGTGACTGCGTAACCCGACCAGTTCTCGCTCACGGTTGGCAGAGCGTTCGTGGTGGTGGCAGTGAAACCACTGCCGTGGGCCCTGATCATGGGACCACCGCCGCCGATCAAAGCGCCGCCTGATGCACTTGCTGCTGTGGCGCCGACCGCTGCAGCTCCGGTCACGATTGCCGCCGACATGAGCGTCATGCTGGCGAGCACGAGCAATTTCTTCACAGGGACCCCCTCCTGTTTGGGTTCGACCGCTTGGTCTTTTTGGTCTGTCAACTACTTGCCGACAGCATCTACATTCCTACGGAGCCTGGCGCTTCGTCAAGATACGGACAACATTTTGCAATACCGCCGAAATACTCGGTTTGTTCAAAACCGGTATCAAACGCAAATGTTGATTGAAGTCATCAGGATTCTCCCCAGGTGTATTACATCTGCGGAAATGCGGTCCGGACCACGATTGTCGTCCGGACCGCTTCCCGTTGCGATTCCTACAGAACCCGGCTTGACGGCCTAGTTGTGATCCGGGCCGAGGGTGATCGGAGTCACCTTGCCGTAGTGCTCCCATGTCTCACTAAAGCTGTTGCTCGAACTCACGCTGCTCGTCAGGTCCAACGCGTAGAAGCCCCTCTTCGACGGCTGAATCATGTAGATGGGGTAGGAGTTGGAGAACGAATCGAGAGGTTCCGGAGAGCCGCCCTGGAGCGTTGCGACGTTTTTGGACATCGTCGTGGTTCCGAAGTTCGCCAGTGCGAACAGGAAACACTTGGTCTCCGACTGGTTGCATCCGGCCGGGCGCTCGATGATCCACTCGGCCGAGTCACGAAGGCACGAGGTGCAGGTTCCGGTAACAGTTCTCGACAAGTGCTGCGTCACGTCGGCGATGGTGAGCGAGAAGCGCCCGCCGCCCGCGTACGAAACAGACGCGGAGATCTTGTCGCCGGGTTTCACGGCGAACGTGTTGACTGACGCCAGCGGGTACATCTCTATCCACGCGTAGTAGCGAGCAGTCTTGTAGCCGTCACCCTTCATGCAATTGGCTCCCGTCCCATCCTGCTCAACGGTTTCGTCGTTGAATCCGTCGAGCCCGACCCAGTTGGACGTGACGGTTTCAGGAGTGCCGTTGCATGCGATCGACGGCTGGACGAACGTGCTGTGCACGTAGGTGAACGGGTCAGATGGCTTGGTCGTCACTGCGTAGCCCGACCAGTTCGAGGCGACCGTCGGAAGCCCGTGTGTCGCACCACTGACCCGGATGATCGGTGATCCGCCGGGTCCGCTTGTCGAACCGCCAGCACCCGAGGTACCCGATTCCCCGAAAGCGAGCGTCGCTCCGACTGTCATTGCCGAGATGATGGCGACCGCTCCCACCACAAAGATCTTCTTCACAAACAACCCCCTAAGTTCGGGCGTCAGCCCAAAAATCCCCAACCGCCTAACAAGTATTTGTCAACAGCACCGGTATTTCTAGCCTGCGCACGGCCTGAAGGCGAACAAATCCCAAAAAGAGTGCTCTTTTTCACTATTCCTGATTCATTCAGTCAGGAATAGAAGTGGCACGGAAGTGTTGGGTTCCTTATGGCGCGGCCCCCCACAAATCCCACCTCAGGCGCCCAAGGCGCCTATAACGACGGCGAGGGCACCCTCTCAGCGGGTATTGCGGACCACAATCTCCCCCCAGTCACCACTTCCAGCCCCGTTGAGGCTCCTTCCACCTCGCCGGGTACGGCGTCGAAGCGTCGATGGATCGCCCTGGTGGTCCTTTGCGTGGGGCAGCTGATGATCATCCTCGATGCGACCGTGGTGAACGTGGCGCTCCCGACGATCCAAAGAGACCTGCATTTCTCCCAGTCGGACCTGGCGTGGGTAATCAACGCCTACTTGATCACCTTCGGTGGGCTGCTCCTTCTCGCCGGGAGGATCGGCGACCTGATCGGACCGAAGAAGGTATTCGTGACCGGCCTTGCGGCGTTCACTGCCGCGTCGGCCATATGCGGCTTGTCGCATGGTCAAACCGAGCTCATCGTCGCCAGGTTCGTACAGGGTGCGGCCGCCGCGGTCGTGGCCGCGACGATCCTCGGGCTGTTGGTCACGCTGTTCCCGGAACCCGCTGAGAAAGCGAAGGCGATGGGGATCTACGCGTTCGTCGCTTCTGCCGGAGGAGCCATCGGGTTGCTCGTCGGCGGCGCGTTCACCCAGGCGCTCAGCTGGCACTGGATCTTCTTCATCAACGTGCCGATCGGGATCGTCGCCCTTGTGTTCAGCATCCCGCTGATCAAGGAAATTCCCGGAGCGGGGATACGCCAGGGCGTCGATGTCGCTGGCGCGCTGCTCGTGACTTCTGCGGTCATGTTGCTCGTCTACGCCATCGTCACCGCGAGCACCTACGGATGGAGCTCACCGCGGATCGTGGGCACCGGGATCGGCTCGGTCATTCTGGCTGGCGCTTTCGTGTTCGTGGAGAGCAATGTCCGTCGCCCGATCGTTCCGCTCAAGATCTTCCGTTCACGCAACATCTCGGGCGCAACGTTGGTGCGGATGCTCTTCCCGGTCGGGATGTTCGGGCAGTTCTTCGTCGGGGCGCTTTATCTCCAGCATGTTCTCGGGTACGGCGCGTTCAAGACCGGGCTCGCGTTCTTGCCGATGAGCCTCATGATCACGGCGTTCTCCCTTGCCGTCTCACCTCGCCTCATGACCCGCATCGGGGCGAAGCTGACCCTCATACCGGGCCTGGTCCTCATTCTGGCCGGGCTCCTGCTGTTGAGCCGGGTCTCGGTGCATGGTTCCTTCGTGACGGGAGTGCTTCCGGGCATGATCCTGTTCGGAGCGGGTGCCGGTCTTGGATTCGCACCCTCGGTCTCGCTTGCCATGGCGGACTCGATGCCCTCTGACGTTGGCCTCGTGTCGGGACTGGCGAACGTCTCTCTGCAGCTTGGAGCAGCGATCGGGGTGGCGGTGATCGCAAGCATCTCTACTTCGCGCACGAACGACCTGCTCGCTCGCGGCGTCAACCATGCTCAGGCGCTCATCGATGGCTACCGGATCGGCTATTTGATCGGGGCCGGCTGCCTGTTGGCCGCGGTTGTGATCGCCACCTTCGTGTTCAGGGACGTCAACGTCGGAAGGGCGCCCCGGTTGGTCCCGGTCGTTATCAACGTCGACAGCAGCGCCGACTTCGACCGCAGCGCAGGCATCGACCTCGGTGTCGCCACGGCTACCGAAATCGATGCACCCGAGCCAGGTCTAAATGACACTGGTCTTGATGACCCCGATCTGGACGATCCCACCGCGCTGGGACGTCTCAGCCTCGAACCTCAGGGCTGACCCGCCGCAGGGCTGATCCGCCTCAGGGCTTATCCCTCTGCGTCGTCAGCCCGTCGGCCGCCAGCGGCACCGATCGGGCTGGGAGAATGGTTAGGTGGCGAACGTGGCGGATGGATCGAACGACGATCCTGATCTTCTGCAGATCGTGGCAATCGGCGACCCCGTACTGCGCCGCCCCGCGGACCCTGTAGACCCCTCTCTCATTGTGACGCCTGCGTTCCAGCGACTCATCGACCAGATGCGGGCAACGATGATCGCGGCACCCGGTGTCGGCCTGGCCGCACCACAGGTCGGACAGGGGATTCGTCTCGCCGTGATCGAGGATTCACCAGAGCGGTGGATAGATCTCGACCCGACAGTTCTCGCCGAACGGGAGCGCACCGAAGTCGCCTTCACGGTTCTGATCAATCCCGTGGTCGAGCGCATTACCGACGGCGGGGAAGTGATGTTCTACGAGGGGTGTCTGAGTGTCCCCGGGTACGCCGGGGCGGTAGAGCGTTCCCGAACGGTGCGCCTCACGGCCCTCGACGCCGATGGCGAGCCCTTCTCGGCGATCTACACCGGTTGGCCGGCACGCATTGTCCAGCACGAGGTGGACCACCTCGACGGACGGATCTACGTCGATCGCGTGGCGACCAGGTCGCTCTCTTCAACCGACAATCTTGCCAAGTGGCGGGGACGGCCGATCGCCGAGCTCGCTGAAGAGCTCGGTTTCACGCTTTCTGCCGGTCAGGCCGGGTCGGGCTGATATCGGGCTGATATCGGGCTGATTCCCCGCTCACATCGGGCCGATGCCCGGCTCATCGCCCTGATGCCCCACTGAAATCGGGATGATGGCGCGTGCTACGACGTCGACGCCTCAGCCCGCAGTCGGAGGGCTGATCCGCCGCAGCAGGCGAAGCGAACCTTGCTCGCCCGCTTCTTCGAACTCGGCTGATTCGAGCGCAGCGCACCAAAGCTCATATGGAGGGCGCCCCCCGTCGGCCGGATCCGGGAACACGTCGTGGATCGCAAGCAGTCCGCCTACTGCAACTTTCGGAGCCCATCCCCTGAAGTCCGCCCAGGCAGGCTCCTCTCCGTGCCCGCCGTCGATGAAGCAGAGGTCTACTGGTGTGGTCCAGCGGCCCGCGATCACCGGCGAATTTCCGACCATCCCGACCACGGTCGAACCCAGTGCGGCCTGGTCGATCGTTCGGCGCCAGAACGGCAGGGTGTCGATCCGGCCGGTGGACGCGTCGACGACCTCGTTGTCGTGGTGCTCCCAGCCCGGCTGGTTCTCCTCTGATCCGTGGTGGTGATCGATGCTGAAGAGGACCGAACCTGAGATTTCGCATGCCGCACCCAGATACACGGTCGACTTGCCGCACCACGCACCCACCTCGACCAGGGTTGCCACGCCGCCCTCTCCGGCGCCCTCTCCCACAGAAAGCGCGGCTTCGAACAGGGCAGTTCCCTCGTCTTCGGGCATGAATCCCTTGACGCTCTTGGCAAATTCCAAAAGCTGTTGGGTGCGGTCGTTCAACTAGCGCCGGCCGTTCCGAGCCGATCGGTCGCTGCGGCGAGAACCGGGCCGCCTGTTGTTGCCAGTTTGCCGGCGAGCGCGGTGTTCACTCCCAGACGCTCGCAGGTCTGTGCCACGACGAGGTCGCCACTCGGGACCGGGTGTGAGGCCAGGTACGACGTGATCTCGGAAGCAAGTGCTGTGTCGCGGCAAATGAGACGAACGCCTTCAAGCATCCGCGTGACCAGCGTGTCGGGGAACTTGTCGTTGATCTCGTCCCAGTGTTCGACGACCCGCTTCCATGTCGCCGCGCCGTTCGCACGGTTCGCCAAGAGCAGCATGATCAGAGAAGGCGCGTTCTGCACACGGATCTCGGACATCGCAAGCTCAAAGCTTCGTTCTGCCAGAGCCGGGTCGCTGAAGTTGGCCAGAGCCAGCAGGTAGCGCATCTCTTCTTGTGGGGTGGAAGGATTACGCATCTTGGCCAGGAATGCTTCGTATTCCTCGACCCCACCGGAATCAGCCACGACGGCCACGATCGCAGAGGCCAGATCGGGATCGAGCTCCGCGGTGCCGTCGAGGTATGCGTCGTGCTTGCGGGCGCACTCTGTTCTAACCTCGTCGTCGGCTCCGACAGTCCCGAGAGAGGCGAGCAGGATGGCCCGCAGTGAACGGAGCCTTTCTGTGTCCTCGTTTCGTCGTTCCCAGCCGACGTAATTGAAGGCTGGACCGACCAGCGCCCGCGCGTACGAGGCGAGAGCAGGGCGCAGGTCGTCGGGGATGGCTTTGTCCATGAGGGCGAGCGCGCCGGTGGCCTGACCCCACACATCGGGATCGGTCTCTCCGGGCAGTCCGCCTGCGATCGCCAAAAAGTCGGCCAGTTCGCTTCGGCCTGAGAGGACCCCGGCCCAACCGTCGGACAGCAGGTAGAAGCGCTCTATACGGCTCAGGTCACCAAGATGTGATGAGAGCTCCGACAGCAACTCCGGCGCATACGACACCCGGAAGACGCCGGTTCCACGGGCGTTGATGACGATCGGCCCACCACCGCCGGCTATCCGAAGCTCCGAGTCGAGCTCGCTCCCTACGAGCCCACGGTCGATCACGTCCGAGTCGGCGCGACGGAACAGGACGGGTATCTGCCAGCTCTTTCCGATGGCGCTCTGCCCATCGGGGGGAACGGGCGAGTACATGAACGGCTCCTGAGTCAGCTTCACTCCGCCGGCGGTACCTGTCCCCGGGGCCACCTTCACGAGAGGGAAGCCTCCCTGGTGAAGCCAGGTGCCCATGATCGAGGCGACCGGCTCGCCGCTCGCCTCTTCTATTGCGCTCCACAGGTCGGGGGTGTCGGTGTTCCCGTAGCTGTGCTTGCGGAGGTAGTGGCGGATGCCTTCGCGGAATTTGTCCGGTCCGATGTAGCACTCGAGCATGCGGAGAACGCCGGCGCCCTTTTCATAGGTGAGCGCGTCGAACATGCCCTCGGCTTCAACGGGGGCCCCGACGGGATATTCGATGGGGCGCGTCGAATGCAACCCGTCGATGGCCATGGCGCGCTCGCGCATGGTCCCAAAGCTCGTCCACAGATCCCACTCGGGCTTGAAGTCGTTCCCGGCTGAGATCTCCATGAAGGTTGCGAACGCTTCGTTCAACCAGATGCCGTCCCACCACCTCATGGTGACGAGGTCACCGAACCACATGTGGGCGATCTCGTGTTCGACCACTTGGGCGACGCGCTGCAATTCGGGCAGGGTGGCGCGCTCGGGATCAACCAGAAGGGCGTTCTCCCTGAAGGTCACGCATCCCAAATTCTCCATGGCGCCCATGGCGAAATCAGGAAGGGCGATCATGTCGAGCTTGGCGGCGGGGTAGGGGATCCCGAACCACTCGGTGAAGTACTTCAGGCAGTGGTCCGCGCATTCCAGGGCGAAGCTCGCCATGTGACCCTTGCCGGCAACGTGCACCACCGACACCGGAGTCCCGTCGACGTCTATAGGACCGGTCTGCTGCAACGGACCGACGACGGCCGCAACCAGATACGTCGACATCTTCATGGTCTCGCCGAAACGCACACGCCGGGCACCCGATCCCAACGACTCTTCCGAGGCGACGGACCAGTTCGACCACGCGCCCATGCCTTCAGGTACGTCGACGGTTATGGAGAAGGTCGCTTTGAGGTCAGGCTCGTCGAAGCAGGGGAAGGCACGCCGCGCGTCCGTAGGTTCGAAGTGGGTCGTGGCGATGAACCCGCCAGCGGAGCCCGCGTCGGATCCACCACCGGCGCCTGGGGCGATCCGCGACAGGTAGAAGCCCCTCAACTGCTCGTTGAGGATGCCGGTGAACTTCAACGACAACGATGCTGTTTCGCTGGCCGCCAGATCGGATTCGAGGGCTACGGTGACGCGCTCGAGCTCCTTGTCGACCGTGATCTCTGCCACCCCGACCGAACGAGCGCCGGCGACCACCGCGGCCTCGTCTATCTCCATGTCGGCCGCGTTGAGCACGATCTCATTGGTGGCCTCGGCGACCTCGCATTCGATCGTCACCTCGCCGGTGAACGTCAGGTCGATCAGGTCCGGGGCCAGCAGCAACTCGTAACGGACGGGCTTGACTTTCCTCGGAAGGCGCCAGGCAGATTCGTCCTTGCCTTTGGACAGGGCATCGCCGTTCGGGGAACCGGTCGCATCGTTGGTCATGAAACGAAACTACCCGTCCCTGCGCACGGGTAGCGTGGGCGGCCGTGCCACCGGCTGGAAGTTGGGATAACACGCAGGATTCGGACGACCGCCTTGACGTGGTCTGTCTAGGAAATGCACTGGTGGACGTGCTTGCGCACGTGACCGACGGCGATCTTGAGCGCCTGGCGCTTCAAAAGGGCTCCATGGCCCTGGTCGATCTGGCCACCGCGGCCGACATCTACGCCTCGATGACCAATGCCATCGAGGTTTCGGGTGGCTCGGCGGCCAACACCGCAGCCGGGGTGGCGGGCCTCGGCGGAACGGCCGGCTACATCGGCAAGATCGCAGACGACGCGCTCGGTGGGGTGTTCATCCACGACATGTCCGTGCTCGGAGTGGAGTTCGGGACCGCGGCTGAGGCGCCTGCGGGCGACAATCAGGCCACCGGCAGCTCGATGGTCCTCGTCACTGACGACGGAGAGCGCACCATGGCCACGCATCTTGGGGTGGCCTCGACTCTCGCGCCGGACGACCTCGATCAGGACCTGGTGGCGCGGGGCGAGGTTGTGTACGTCGAGGGATACCTGTGGGACACGCCCTCAGCCATAGAGGGGATACGCCTCGCCATCGAGATCGCCCACACCGGTGACGGGTTGGTCGCTTTGACGCTTTCTGACTCGTTCTGCGTGGAACGGCATCGTCAAGACTTTCTCTCACTCCTCAACGGGGATGTGGATCTGCTGTTTTGCAACGAGGACGAAGCCTCGCTCCTGTTCGGGTCGAAGGACATCGATCATGCGGTCGACTCGATAGAGCAGTTGGGCATCCTCGCCGCGGTCACCCGCGGCGCCAAGGGATCGGTGGTGATCCGGGCGGACGGTCCGGTGGAGATTGCCGCGCTGCCGGTAGAGCGGGTGGTCGACACGACCGGCGCCGGCGATCTGTTCGCCGCGGGCTTCATATACGGCCTGACCCACGGGCAGGATCCCGCTTCGTGCGCGCAACTGGGCGGCGCATGCGCCGCAGAAGTGATCTCGCATCTGGGTGCCCGACCCCAGTCCGATCTGGCCGAGATTGCAAACGCACCCCGCCTCAGGCTGCTGTAGCAAATGAGCGGTCTATGACCGGCCCGATGCAGACCAGACCCGGGCTGACCGGTACAGGGGAGAATTGCTGGCTGGATCGGCACATCATTTCTTACGCCCATCAGGGCGGAGCGTGGGAAGGCCCTTCTTCGACCCTTTTCACGATCCGCCAGGCGCTCCAGGCCGGAGCAACCGGCATCGAGCTTGATGTACATGCCACTTCTGACCGTCATCTGGTTGTGTGTCACGACACGTCGGTGGACCGGACCACCAACGGGTCGGGCGAGATATCGCACATGACGCTCGCCGAACTGCGACAGCTCGACAACGCCTACTGGTGGGCGCCCGGAGCTGACGTGACTCCCGGCCTCGCACCATCGGAGTATCCGTACCGGGGGAGGGCTCCGAAAGACCGCGACTTCGGTATCGCCACGCTGTCAGAAGCGCTCGAGCTCATCGACGAGTTCCCCGGAGTGGTCGTCAACCTCGATATCAAGAGGACCGAGCCCACAGTGAAGTCCTACGAGGAGCTCCTGGCGCGCGAGCTCGAAGCGCGCGGGCACACAGAGGACGTGATCGTGGCGTCGTTTCTGGACAAGGCCACGGCCACGTTCCGCCAGATCGCGCCCGAGATAGGAACATCCGCGGGGACCGTCGGCTCAGCCGAGTTCTGGCGGTCGGTTCACACGGGCGAGACGCTCGCCAGCGTCCCTTACGTCGCTCTTCAGATCCCACTCGAGCACGCGGGCGTAATCGTGGTGGACGAAGCTCTGGTGGCCGCTGCCCACGCACAGGGAGTAGCAGTCCACGTTTGGACCATCGACGACGCAGACGTTATGTCTCTGCTAATCGATCTCGGAGTCGATGGAATCATCACCGACCTGCCGACGACGCTCTGCGCCCTACTCGAAGAGCGTGGTGTGGCCTGGCGCCCTCACCAGCCCGTTTAAGGGTCTATCCGCGGCCGCAATTGGGCCGCTTGCCGTGATTGGCCTTCTTCTTGGAACGGATCTTGCGCTTGACGGTCCTCTTAGACATGGCCCGTCAGGCTAATCCACCCGAGGTGGCCTCCGGGTAACGTCACCCACCATGGAGCGAATGGGTCTCGTAGGTCTGCCGAATTCGGGAAAGACCTCTCTTTTCAACGCGCTGACCGGGCGCGATGCCCCGGTCGCGTCCCATCCGTTCACCACGACGGAGACCTCGACGGGGATCGCCACCCTTCCAGATCACCGTCTGGACGCCCTCGCCACCATGAGCAAGAGCCGCAAAGTGGTCAGATCGGGAGTGGAGATGGTCGACATCGCCGGCCTCGTCGCCGGTTCGGCCACCGGTGAGGGTCTCGGAAACCGCTTCCTGGGCGGGCTGCGCGAGGTCGACGCGCTGACTCTCGTGTTGCGTTCCTTCGAGGACCCCGAAATCTCGGGGGAGTCAGATCCTCTCGGCTCTCTTCAGACACTCGAGCTCGAGCTCGTGCTCGCCGACGTCGCATCCCTGGAGGGCCAGATCGACCGGCGGCGTAAGGCCGCCCGTTCCGACAAGTCGCTCCTGCCCGAGGTGGAGGCCATGGAGCAGGCGATCGGCATCCTCGAAGGCGGAACGCCGCTTTACCGCTCCGAGTCGACAGAAGAGCAGCGCGCCTCACGCCGCAACCTGTTCCTCCTCACCGACAAGCCCGTACTTGCCGTGGTCAACATCGCCGAAGACCAGATCGGGTCGGCTGACACACTCGTGAAGCCCGTCGCAGACGAGTTGGCGGGGAAAGGTGCCGTCCTGGCGGTCTGCGTTCAGCTCGAAGCCGAGGCATCCAAGCTCTCAGACGAGGAGCGCGCCGAGATGCAGGAGGGGTTCGGCCTCGGCGAGGGTGCCCTGGCCAGAGTCGCTCGCGCCGCGTATCACCTACTCGGGCGCAGGACGTTTTTGACTACAGGAGACGACGAGTCGAGAGCGTGGAGCTTCCGCGAGGGGTCTACGGCTCCTCAGTGTGCCGGCGTCATCCACTCAGATCTCCAACGCGGGTTCATCCGTGCCGAGGTGATCCACTGGGACGAGCTGATCGAGATCGGGTCGTGGTCGGGGGCAAAAGCGGTAGGGAAGATAAGGGTGGAGGGAAGCCAGTATCTGGTCGAGGACGGCGACGTTCTCGAGATCCGTTTCAACGTCTGACGGCAGGTGACGATGAGCTCGGACGCCACTCCGCAGTTGCCGAACACTCCCGACCCGAGCACCGACGGCTGGTGGCTTCTTCGAAACGGCGACGTCCTCGCGGCAGCCGAGGTGGCCAAGTCTGTTGCTGCACTGTCGAAAGGTCTACTGGGCAAGAAGGAGTACGAAGGAGCCCTTCTCCTCCGTAACGCCAGTGCGGTGTTCACGATCGGCATGCGCTTTTCGATCGACGTCGCATTTTTGGACAAGAGGCTCCGCGTCGTGGACATAAAGCACCTGGCGCCCTGGCGCATCACGCTCCCGCGTCTAAGGACCCGGCACGTTCTCGAGGCCCAGTCGGGGGCGTTCGACCGGTGGGGACTCCGTGTAGGCGACGAGCTCGAGCTGAGGCGCGGCGAATGATGAGCCAGGGATCGCACGGTCACGGCCGGCTGGTTCTGGTCGCTACCCCCATAGGAAACCTCGGTGATTTGTCGCCACGCGCTGTCCAGACCCTGCAGGCCGCCGACGTGGTGTGCTGTGAGGACACCCGGCGTACACGCGAGTTGCTTTCACATGCAGGCATACGGCAGAAGCGGCTGCTCTCGTTGAACGAGCACAACGAGGCGGACCGGATCCCAGGTGTGCTGGCTCGGGTACGGATCGGCGAGCTGGTGGCCGTGGTCAGTGATGCAGGGACCCCCGGCGTATCCGACCCCGGCGGAAGGCTCGTGGCCGCGGCCGTTGCGGGTGGGGTGGTGGTCGAGGCCGTCCCGGGGGCCAACGCCGCTCTCACCGCCTTGATCGTCAGCGGCCTTCCCATGGACAGGTTCTGCTTCGAGGGCTTTCTCCCGAAGCGGGGGTCCGAGCGAAAGAGGCGGATCGCCCAGATGGCAACCGAGGAACGGACCGTCCTGCTTCATGAGTCGCCTCAGCGCCTCGCGGCGACCCTGGAGGAGCTGGCAGAGACCTGCGGGGGGGACCGCCCAGTCGCTGTCGCCAGGGAGCTCACCAAGCTCCACGAAGAGATCTGGAGGGGAACGCTCGCCGAAGCAGCCAAGTGGTTCTCTCAGGGCGCCGTCCGGGGCGAGGTGGTGGTCGTCGTCGGTGGATCCTCGGGGCCTGCCAAGGTTGAGCAAGATGAGCTCGAAACCCACCTTCGGGCTGCTCTCGACTCGGGTTCCGGCGTCCGCGACGCGTCAGCGGCTGTGTCTGAGGCGCTTGGGGTGTCCAAACGCCGTGCGTATGAGACCGCTCTCGTATTGAAGAGGAATTCCAAGACCAACCCCGACGTGCCCGATTAAGAGCGTTCGGAGCCCGGACCTGCGGTAACGAACTGGGCAAAGCGGCGCGCTCGGTACTCTGTTCGCACTGTGTCCCGCTTCTACGTAACGACACCGATCTATTACACGAACGACGCGCCCCACATCGGCCACGCTTACGCCACGGTCAATGCGGACGGAATGGCGCGCTGGCATCGGTTGATCGGCGACGACGTGATGTTCCTCACCGGTACCGACGAGCACGGGGACAAGGTCGCCAGGGCCGCAGCCGAGCACGGCCAGACGCCCGAAGAGTGGACTGACGCCACGAGCGGTCGTTTCTCGGCGGCCTGGCGCGGTCTCGACATTTCGAATGACGACTTCATCCGCACGAGCGAGCCGCGCCATCACAGAGCGGTTCAGAAGTTTCTCCAGCGCATCTACGACAACGGGTTCATCGATCTCGCCACATATGCCGGTTGGTACTGCGTGGGATGCGAGGCCTACAAGGACGAATCGGAGCTCAGGCAGCCGGGAAACGTGTGCGAGGACCACAATGTTCCGGCCGAGTGGCTCGAGGAGCAGAACTACTTCTTCAAGCTGAGCGCGTTCCAGGACCGGCTGATCGAGTGGTACGACGCGCATCCCGACGCAGTGGCTCCCGCCACCAAGCGAAACGAGGCGCTGAGCTTCATCAAGGGCGGACTTAACGACATCTCGATTACCAGGCTCTCCACAACATGGGGGGTCCCGGTCCCGTGGGACGAGCGGCATGTCTTCTACGTCTGGTACGACGCGCTGATCAACTACGTGACCGCGATCGGCTTCGGCGACGACGGAGAGCGCTTCGATGCATGGTGGCCCGCCGTTCACCACCTCATCGGCAAGGAGATCATCCGCTTCCACTGCGTGTGGTGGCCAGCGATGTGCATGGCTGCCGGCATTGATCCGCCTGCTCACATCCAGGTGCACGGTTGGCTGCTCGTGGGTGGTTCGCGCCTCAGTAAGACCCGCATCAAAGAACAGGCGGACGATCCCGACAGCCCCATAAAGCTGACCGAGATAACGCCAGAGGCGCTCACGTCGGACTTCGGTGTTGACGCGATCCGTTACCACCTACTTCGCAACACACCTCTCGGCACAGACGGCGACTTCTCCTACGAGGGGATCGTGTCGAGGTACAACGCGGACCTTGCCAACAACCTCGGGAACCTGGTCGCTCGCGTAGCGACCGTGGTTGGCTCGAAGTGTGGCGGGATCGGACCTGCGCCGGATCCGGACAGCAGGCTCAAGGAAATCGCAAAAGAGATCATCGAGGAGGCCTCGGCGGCCTGGGAGCGCTTTGCGCCGCACGACGGGCTCGAAGCGACCTGGCGACTCATCCGCGAGACCAACGCGGATCTGGAGACGGCGGAGCCTTGGAAGGCAGAACCTGGGCCATCCACCGATGCTGTGTTAGGAAACGCCCTCGAGGCGCTTCGGATTGTCTCGATCCTCATCGTTCCGGCGATGCCGACGACTGCCAGGGAGATCTGGAGCCGGCTAGGGCTACCGGGGTCACCCGAGGACTGCCGGTTGCCGGCCGACGGCGAATGGGGCGGCTATCCGGGCGCCCTCGTCGTGTTGAAGGGCGAGCCGCTGTTCCCGCGGCGCAAAAATCCGATCACTAGCTGAAGGACTGAGCCTCAATTGGCGACCTGGATCGACTCCCATTGCCATATTCAAGAGAGGTACATGCCCGGTGAGGAACATGATCAGGATCTGATCGAAGAAGCGCTGGTTGCCGGGGTCACAGGTGCGGTCTGCGTAGGTACTGACAAAGAGGCTTCGGATCAGGCGATCGATCTGGTGGTGAAACTCCGCGCACGCGGCGACGGGTTCAGCGCTTGGGCGACGGCCGGACTGCATCCGCACGAAGCCTCGGCCGGCCTCGAGGCGGTCCAACAGATCGCCGACGTGATCGATGCTGCTCGAGTGCAGAACCCCGGTGTCATTGTCGCGGTCGGCGAATGCGGGCTCGACTACTACTACGAACACTCGGCACGCAACGATCAACGTCAGGTGTTCGAGGCGCAGATCGAGCTCGCCAAGTCGCGAGGGCTCACTCTGGTCGTCCACACGCGAAATGCGTGGGACGACACGTTTGAACTGCTTCGGTCGGTGGGCGTTCCGGAGCGCACGATCATCCACTGCTTCACAGGTGGTCCCGAAGAAGCCACAAAATGTCTCGATCTGGGCGCATACTTGTCGTTCAGCGGAATCGTGACGTTCAAAGGAGCACCCGAAGTGCGTGAGGCGGCGACAATGTGCCCACCAGACCGGCTGTTGGTGGAGACCGACGCGCCTTTCCTTGCTCCTGTGCCGTATCGGGGGAAGTCCAACCGTCCGGCCTGGGTTGCGGTGGTGGGCGAGGCAGTGGCTGATATCCGGGGCGACGATCCCGAAATGTTGGCTGCCTCGACCACTCAAGCTGCACGAGCAGCATTCGACCTCGGATGAGACGGTTGGTGATGCGCCAGAGGCGATGACCCTCAGCCGTCCTGAGGTCAGGCGTCTGCTCGCTTCCGAGGGGATTCGACCGAGCCGCGCACTCGGTCAGAACTTTGTCGTCGATCCCAATACGGCGCGACGGGTTGCACGATTGTCCGGGGCAGGTTCGGGCGATCAAGTGGTAGAGGTCGGAGCCGGACTGGGATCTCTGACCCTTGCGCTTCTGGAAACCGGAGCGAACGTGACTGCCGTCGAGATCGACGACACCCTCATCAGGATCCTGTCCTCGGTGATCTCTTCGGCGTCGCCGTCGCCGTCGCCGTCGCCTGTTCGCATCGTTCGCGGTGATGCACTGAGGCTGGATTGGGACGAGCTCCTCAGATCAGGCGAAGAAGAGCAGGTCCCTGATCGCGATCACCCTGTGCCGTGGATTTTCGCCGCCAACCTTCCGTACAACATCGCGACCCCGCTCGTAGCAAAGGTGTTGGACGAAGTCCCCCGGGTGAAGCGGATGACGGTGATGGTGCAGCGCGAGGTGGGGGAGAGGCTCGCAGCCGGTCCGGGGGATCCCGCGTACGGAGCGCCGTCGGTCAAGGTCGCCTATCACGCCACCGCGGCTGTGCTGGCCCGCGTTCCGCCAACCGTGTTCATGCCGCGGCCGAACGTCGAATCGGTGGTGATCGGGATCGACCGTCGTGACGCTCCTGCGGTAGACCCACAGCTCGTCAGCGCGCAACGTTTGTTCACAGTCGTAAAGGCCGGCTTCGGTCAGCGCCGCAAGATGTTGCGCCGGGCCCTCGCCGGCATCGTCGACCCCGAGGCGTTCGAAGCTACGGACATCGAACCGACATCGAGGGCTGAGGAGTTGGGGGTCGAGGCTTGGGGCAGACTTGCGGCGTGGAGGGGCGAAAGGTGATGGCCCCGGTCCGGGGGGAGTCGCTGCGATGAGCGGATCTGAGGAAGCCGGCAACTCCACGACGGTGACCGCGCCGGCCAAGCTGACTCTCTCTTTGCGCATTACCGGCGTAAGGCCCGACGGCCTTCACGAGTTGGACGCCGAGATGGTCACGATCGATCTCGCCGACACGCTTAGCTTCACCGAAGGTTCAGGGCTGACCGTGATCGACGGCGTCGTCGGGGATCTTGGTGTAGATGCCCTGGGCGACGACAACCTGGTCGACAGGGCTCTGGCGCTCGTTCACAGGCGGGCGGCTGTTCGCCTCACGAAGCGCATCCCGGTGGGAGCAGGGTTGGGTGGCGGATCAGCAGACGCCGCTGCCGTACTGCGCTGGGCGGGTGAGATCGATCCGGAGATCGGTGCGAGGCTGGGTTCCGACGTGCCGTTCTGCGTCTACGGAGGGCGGGCTCGGGTGTTCGGTGTCGGTGAGCGGATCGAGGCCCTTCCGTTCGAGGACAGGCGATTCGTCTTGCTGATACCGCCGATCGCTATGGATACCGGTGCCGTGTACCGGGCATGGGATTACCTGCAGCGCAGTGACGCCGGGTCAGAACCCACTGAGGAGCGCGGCCCCTCGAGCCCGAACGAAGCGTCGGATGCAGCTGACACCACGGAGTCCACCAACGACCTCGAAAAGGCGGCCCTTACGGTGTCACCACAGCTGCGTTACTGGCGCGAGACCTTCTGGTCGATCACAGGTCGTCAACCCCACCTCGCGGGGAGCGGTTCTACCTGGTTCATAGAAGGAACGCGTGAAGAGTTGCAGCTCGGGAACAGAACGTCGCTTGTCCTCGGATCACAGCGCGCCCCGCTCGTATCAGTGAGAACGACGGGAGCGCTGGTTCCTGCGGCCAGTGTCTGAGCGCGCTACTTGCCGGCGGCGCGCCGCTGCCAGCGGGTTGCCTTCAGCATCTTCTTGTGTTTCTTCTTCCGCATTCGTTTGCGGCGTTTCTTTATAAGCGAGCCCATGCCGAGGGGCAGGCTAGTGGGTCCGGGACCCCATGCGCCAAGAAAGGCCGATCAGGTGACGCATGATGGTCGCTCGACTGGGGGTCTGGAAGGAGAACAGCCATGGGGCCGCGCCTCGTCTCGATCGATCACGTCCAGCTGGCGATGCCTAGCGGGAAAGAGCAGGTGGCGGCCACGTTCTACGAGGATCTGCTCGGGCTCACGAGGCAGGAAAAGCCTCCCATACTGGCGGCTCGAGGGGGTTGCTGGTTCTCGAACGGGGACGTATCGCTTCATCTCGGAGTCGAAGAAGACTTCAGACCTGCTCGCAAGGCTCACCCCGCGGTCCTCGTCGACAGCCTGGACGAGATGGCTGACCTGCTGAAATCAGCTGGTCACGAGATACGCTTCGATGACGAGATTTCAGGGGTTCGGCGCTTCTATGTGGACGATCCCTTCGGGAACCGCATCGAGCTCATCGAGGGCTGACTCACAGCCGACGTAGCCTCGGGATCTACCTTGGCGGGTAGTTCAATGGCAGAACGCCTGACTTTGGATCAGGAGGTTGGAGGTTCGAGCCCTCCCCCGCCAGCCAAAACTTCTTCACCGTTTGCCACCCTCATCGTCCACAGTTGGCGTGACGATGAGGGTGGCGACTAGCTATCCGCCCGGTGATTGTCGTTCCTTGGCGTGAGCGTCGCCGCCATCCGATCTTGGAGGCCGTCTGAAAACCTCTATACGAACTTCGCCGTCACGGCCGTCGTCGTGTACGTCACGGTGTAAGTACCGTCAACAGTCGAGAACGTGCCGCCCACAGAGGTGGCGGCGTTGATCACGTTGTAGGGCGTCCCGTTGGTGGGCGATCCGACTGTCGTGATGTCGAGAGTGCCCCCTACCTGGTCGATGCCCCCAGTGATGCCCCAGACACCCGTCGAGGAGTCCACCGTCGGCTTGAAGAACGCACTGGCGGTCTGAGTGAACCCAGAGTTGCCGGAGAAGGTGATGCCCTCACCATCGGCCACAGAGAACGTGCCCTCGTTGGTGACGGTCGTGGAACCCCCGGCGCCGTCATCGGTGGTGATCCCGTCGATCGTCATGCTCCCGGTGTTCGTCACGTTGGTTCTGAGGTAGATGCCGTTATCAGCGCCACCCACGGTTTCGAACGTACCGGCGTTGGTGAGGGTATCCGTCGGACCGTAGAGCTCAGCTGAGCCGGTATCGGCGACGTTCACG
>JBAPRR010000135.1:0-17715 GCA_049281195.1 Acidimicrobiales bacterium | reverse complement strand
GCTTTTTGGCGGCAGGGCGCACCGTCCTACGACCCGATGTGTCGCTGGCCCCCATCATCGCGGCCGCGGCGGCCGGGGTCAGAAGCACCGCACGGGTGTCGCGGTTGGCGAGCTTCTGGCGGATGTTGATGTAGCGCGGCTCGCGTTCTTTGAGCTGGGACAGGATCGGTGAGGCAATGAAGATCGACGAGTACGCACCTGAGATGAGCCCGATGACAAGCGCCAGGCCGAAGTACTGCAGGGTCGACGCACCGAGGATCTGAGCGCCGATGACCAGGATGGACAGCACCGGCAGGATGGCCACGAGAGACGTGTTGATCGAGCGGGCCAGCACCTGGTTCATAGACAGGTTCACAACATCTTGATAGGTCATGCGGCCGGACGCGCCGAGACCGCGCGTGCTGTCTCGCACGCGGTCGAACACGACGACGGTGTCATACAACGAGTACCCGAGGATGGTCAGAATGGCGATGACGGTGTCCGGAGTTACCTGGAAGCCGAATAACGAATAGACCCCTGCCGTGACGAGGAGGTCATGGAGCACCGCGATGATCGCGGCGAGAGCCATCTTCCACTCGAAACGGAACGAGATATAGATCACCACCGCGATGAAGAAGATGATCACCGCCTCGATCGCCTTCTTGGTGATCTGCGAGCCCCAGGTGGGTCCGACAGTGGTAATCGACACCTTGTTGGAAGATTCGTGGGCCAGTGTGCCGAGCGCGCTACTCACCTGCGCTTCGATCTTCGACTGTTGAGCCGTGGTGAGCTTCGACAGGTCGGCCTGTACCTCGATGAAGGTGTTCTTGCCCGTTCCGAGCGACTCCACGATGGGTTGTGGCACCCCGGCCGCCTGAACCGCCTTGGTGGCCTCGCTCACCGATATACCCGAGGCCTGAATCTCCCACGAGGTCCCACCCTTGAAGTCGATCCCCAGGTTGAAACCGCGGGTGCCCAGAGAAACAAGTCCGGCGATGATGATCACCGCGGAGAGCAGGTACCACCACCGGCGTCGCCCCACGAAGTCGAAGGAGGTCTCCCCTCGATACAGGCGAATGAAGGCGTTGGGCCGCTTGGAGGGTTGCGTCGTATCTGGCGTCTGAAACGTCGTGGTGGTCATGCCGGCTCCGTCGGTACTGCCAGACCGCGGGCGATGCCGATGATGCGGGCGTCGGTGACCTTTTTGCTTCGACCGAGCCAGATGACGAGCGGCCGGGTGAAGAAGAAGGTCGTGAAGACGTCGAGCAGCGTGGCCAACCCGAGGAAGAAGGCGAAACCTCTCACGGTCGAGACCGAGAAGATGTAGAGGATCAATGCCGCCAGGAACGAAACACTGTCTGCGGCAAGCACGGTCCGAAACGCACCTTGGAAGGCACGGTCGACCGTGCTTCTCACAGATCTACCGGCTCGCGCTTCATCTTTTAATCGTTCGAAATAAACGATATAGGAGTCCACGGTTATACCGACGGAGACAATTAGCCCGGCAATACCGGACAGATCGAGGGTCAGGTCTGACGAATGGCTGAACGCGGAGACGATGGCCCATAAGAGCGCCGCGGTTACGGCCAGTCCGGTCACGACCACGATCCCGAGAGCGCGGTAATAGAAGATCGTGTAGATGAGGACCAGGAGCAGCCCACCGATTCCCGCGGCGAGTCCGGCATTGAGAGAAGAGCGGCCCAACGTCGGCGAGACGACCTGGTTGTAGAGAAGGCTCAGTCCGACGGGCAGAGCACCGTATTGCAGGTCCAGGGAGAGGCTTTTTGCACTGGCCTCGGTGAAGTTGCCCGAGATCTGAACCTTCCCGGCGAAGCTGGTGAACCCGGCCTGGCTGGGCTGGGTCAGAGGAGCCGAGATCACCTGGCCGTCGAGGTCGATCGCGATCAACGCGTGGAATTGCGCCCGGGCCAGGTTGTCCCAGGCCGTCGATCCTGAACCGTTGAAGTTGAGGTCGACCACCCAGTCGGGCGAGTTGAACACCGCTGACGCAGAAGCGATCTGCTTACCGACGACCTGCGCCGGCCCGAGCAGCATGCGCTCACCGTTGTAACCGGAATTGGCTGCCGTGCTGAGAAGGACGGTCTTGGTGGCGTCGTCGTTCGCAGCAGAGGTGGTCTGGTACTTGGCGAGCTCGGTCCATGCGGGGGGACTTGCCTGCGCCTCACCTGTAGAGGTGCTGACGTTCAGGTTGGCTGCGGTCTGCTGATTGGCGGTGGGACACGCGGTCGGTAGGGGCCCTGGCGACTTGGTCTTCGAACTGGTTACAGGAGGGGCCAGACACAGCACCGGCCTGAACTGCATTTCGGCGGTTTGTTCGATGATGCTGAGCAACTGCTGACGATTAGAGAGACCGGGGACCTGAACGACCACGTTGCCGCCCTGACTGTTGCTGGTGGCTCCCGAGATGCCCAGGCCGTCGATCCGCTGCTGGATGATGTTGTTGACGGTGGTGAGCTCGCCGCTCGTGATCTTGTGGTCCGGCTTGAGAGTGGCCTGGAATCCTCCGGCGAGGTCGAGGCCCAGCTTCGGTGTCCATCCCGCCGACAACACCGCGGCCAGTGCGATGACGGTTATGGCGATGGTGACAAGAAGCGTCGCCTTGAGCGACGTCTTCATCTGTCGTCGTCCTCCGACTTCTTCACGTCGGAACCGCTCGTCCCAGACGGCCAGGTGAAGTCCGCCGCCGGCGATCCTTCCGTTTCCTTCATCGCTCCCCCCGTTGCGGTGACATCTCCGGACCCGTTGGTCGACTCGGCGTGGGAGTCGCTGTGGGATTCGGAGTTCTGGCGCTCTTCCAAATCGTCGAGATCGTCGTGCGACTCGCCGAGCGCGGCATGGTCGTGGTCCGACGACCCGTCGTCTGCGGCCGCTTCCTCGTACTCCTCCTCGTCCAACTTACGGGCGATGGTCCGCCGCAACACGGTGATGGTGCTCCCAGTTCCGGTCCACAGCGTCACCCGGTCACCCTGGATGTGCTGGACCGTCCCGAAGATGCCCGCTCCGGTCAGGACCTCGTCACCGGGCTCGAGGGTGGTGAGGACGTCGCGCTGCTGTTGGGCCGCCCTCTGCTTGGGCTTCATGAAGAAGCGGTACATGACGAAGAACAGCACCGCGATCACGAGCAGGAAAATGATGCTGCTCGATGAGTTGGTGGTCGTCTTTGAGCTCGACGCGGCACTTATGAAGACGGCGAGGAGCATGTGAGTGGCAGTCGGCATTTGGTTTTGGTTTGGCTCTGCAGGGAGTTTCCGCGCATGAGACCAGCGTGGAACCTTAGTCCAGCAGGACTGGCCCTCCCTGGCAGTTAGTCACTCGAAAGAGCGAACCCCGAATTGCGAGATACAGGGATGTCAGCCCGACCGGCCGGCCACATCTGCGAATCCGAGCAGTTCCTGTCCCCAGGCGTTGGCTCCGTCGGAGGGACCCGATCCCATTCCCAGGTGGGCAAAAGCACGCGGCGTGGCGACCCTCCCGCGGGGAGTCCGCGCCACCAGGCCCTGTTGCAGGAGAAACGGCTCGTAGGCGTCCTCGATCGTGTCAGTCTCCTCCCCCACGCACTGAGCAAGGGTGGTGAGCCCGACGGCTCTTCCTCCGAACCGGCGGCACAGTGTGTCCAGGATGAGCCGGTCCACCTTGTCGAGCCCCAGGTCGTCCACTCCGAACACGTCGAGTCCTTTGGAGGCCAACGGCTCCGTTACATGGCCGTCGGCCCGCATCTCGACATAGTCCCTGACCAGGCGCAACAGGCGGTTGGCGATGCGGGGTGTCCCCCTCGACCGTTCCGCGATCTTCCGGCCCGCACCCCCGTCCATGGGGACACTGAGGATCCCCGCAGAGCGCTCCACGATCGCTTCGAGCTCATCGTGGTTGTAGAGGTCCAACCGGGCCACGAAGCCGAACCGGTCGCGGAGCGGGCTCGTGAGCAGGCCGGTCCGAGTGGTGGCCCCGACCAGGGTGAACCGGGGAAGGTCGAGGCGGATGGAACGGGCTGTCGGTCCCTTCCCCACCAAAATGTCCAGCTGGAAGTCCTCCATGGCCGGATACAGAACCTCTTCGACCGCCCGCGGGAGGCGGTGGATCTCGTCGATGAACAGGACGTCTCCGGACTGCAGATCGGTGAGAAGAGCGGCGAGGTCCCCGGCGCGCATCAGTGCAGGACCGGAAGTGATCCTGAGGCCCACGCCCATCTCGGCCGCCACGATTCGCGCCAGTGAGGTCTTACCGAGTCCGGGTGGCCCGACGAACAGGAGGTGGTCGACGGCCTGGGCCCGTTTACGGGCGGCACCGATGACGATGTTCAGATGTTCGGTGAGCTCGGACTGGCCGATGAACTCGTCGAGCTTGCGCGGCCTGAGACGCGCCTCGTCGGCAACCTCGGACGGGTCGGCGAGAGGATCGACTGTCCGGGCGACGGTTGCTTCTTCGCCTTCGTCCCGGTTAATTGCGACTTCTGTAGAAACGTCTTCTGCAGGTACGTCTACGACGGATCCGTCCTGTGCCGGGGAATGGTCGCCGATGATCTCGCGACGGGCGCCCGGGCTCACCTGCGGGTCCCCTCGAGGGCAAGCTCGCGCAAAGCGTGGCGCAGGAGCTCTTCGACCGAACCGGATTCGGGCAGGCTGCCAAGTGCGTGGCGGATCTCGTCGGGTGCGTAGCCGAGCTCGGTGAGGGCGCCCCGGATGTCCTCGCGCTCTGAGCCCGCGCCCCTACCGGGCAGCTCGTACGCGTCGTCGCCGGGGATGTCGAGCTTCGATTTGAGGTCGATCACCAGGCGGGCGGCGGTCTTCTTCCCGATGCCGGGAACGGCGCACAGAAGATCGAGATCGTTGTCCATGACAGCGCGTACGAGAGAATCCGGTCGCAGAGAGGACATCACCGCAAGGGCCAGTGAAGGGCCGACCCCGTGCGCGCCGAGAAGTGCCTCGAAACAACGGCGTTCCATCACGGTAGCGAACCCGTAGAGGATGATCGCGTCCTCGCGTACGTGGGTGTGGACGAACACCTCGACCGTTTCGCCGGGGTCAGAAAGCGCAGACAGAAGGTTCGTGGGAACGGAGACCCGGTAACCGACGCCTCCCACATCTATGAGCACCTCGCCGTCGGAACCCCTGGAAAGAAGTGAGCCGCGCAGCCAGCCGATCATGAGACCGCTCCGATCTTGCCCGCCCCGATCGCCTGCTCGATCGCTTTGCGAAGAGGAAGGGCACTCAAGTGGCACACCGCCAATGCGAGTGCGTCGGCCACGTCAGGCGGCTTGGGCGGCTCGGCCAGCCCGAGCAACGACGCCACCATGCGTTGGACCTGCAGCTTGGTCGCTGCGCCATAACCGACGACCGCCTGCTTCACCTCGTTGGATGTGTACCTGATGACGTCACACCCGGCGCGTGACGCTGCGACCATAGCGAGGCCGCTCGCCTGACCGACGGACATCGCCGTCCGTGCATTCGTCTGAAAAAAGACGTGCTCGACGACGACCACCTCAGGCTTCAACTCGGATATCAGCTCCTCCAGCTCTGTAAGGAGAGTGTTCAACCTCTCCGGGAGGTCGGTCTGTGGTGGCGTGGAGATGACTCCGCCCGCCACGGCGTGGAGCTTGGATCTGTTGTCGCGCCTCACAGCGCCGTAACCACAGGAGGAGAGTCCTGGATCGATCCCCAAGACGAACACGTGTTCGAAACTATCGCGGGCTGTCCACCCGCAGGTGGATCAGTTCTGAGTTGGATCAATTCGGGGCAGGTGTGCCAGCACGAACCACCCGGCCTCGTCGCGGGCGGCGTCGACGACCAGGCCGGCTGACTGGAACCAGGGCTTCAGGTCGTTCCAGACGTAACGGTTCTCCACCGGTGCGCTCAGCCTGTCGAACGTGTCCAGCTCCAGGCTCCGAAACGGCTTTCTTCTGTAGGCCGACATCGGAAGCCCTGAGAGAAAGCCGATCTTCTTGCGGTCCCCGAGCTCGCCAGGTCCCACCATTGTGAGCTTGAGCAGGATCGCGATCAGGTAGCTGACCGGTTTCAGCACGTTGTGCGGCATCCGCACCGTGGCGCGCCTGACCGCCGCCGACATGGAGAGTGCGATCCGTCTCACCCCGAAGTCAGACGGCCTGCTGTAGAGGTACACCAGGATCGATCCTCCCGGTGCGAGCAGGCTGACCAGCCCCCTGAAACCCGCTTCGGGATCGTCCAGATGATGAAGGACTCCGAGGCTGCTTATGAAACCGAAGCTCCGCGGAGCAAAAGGGGCGTGGCGCAGGTCGGATCTCACCACGGTCACGTTGTCGAACTGCGACAGGTTCTTCACCGCCGACAAGACGGCGTCTGAACCGTCGAGCGCCACCAGGGCACCGAGGTTGGGAGCGAGAAAACGGGTGTAGCGACCTTTCCCACATCCGGCATCGAGACCGATCTTGCCGTTCAGCGAGCTCATATCGAGGTCTTTGAAATACACCTTCGAGAATTCCACGTCCTCCGGGCGGACGTCGTCGAAGGTGGTCCACTCGTATCCGAAGCTCTCGAAGGTCCGGCTCGTATTTCCATCAGCTTTCTGGTTGACAGACGCGTCCAAATACCCGTCGTGCTCGGTGATCACGTGGCCCTCGGAACACGTGAAGCCGGGCGAAGGAACCGACATGACCGTCATCGTCCTCGCGCATACCGGACAGCGGATCGCATCTGCGACCTGTTGCGGAATGTTGAGTTCCTCTCCCACCGAGGGCCCCCCTCCAGTCGTCGGTACGGTCATTCTGCGGCTGCCGCCAGAATGTCTTCAGGGATGTCGAAGTTGGACCACACATTCTGCACGTCGTCATGCTCGTCCAGGGCCTCCAGAATTCGCAGGACCTTCCGCGCGTCGGCAAGATCCTCGATCGGGACCGTTTGGTTCGGGACCATTGCGAACTCGTCGGAGAGCACTTCGATGCCGGCGTCGGCCAGTGCTTTGAGTGCTGCGGCGAGCTCGGTGGGAGCGGTCACGAGCTCCCAGCGGTCGCCCTCGTCGGAAAGGTTCTCGGCTTGGTCGAGGACTGCTTCCATGATCGTGTCCTCGTCGATCTTGCGTGAAAGCTCGATCAGACCTTTTCGACCGAACTGCCACGCGACCGCACCGGGTTCTGCGGTTGAACCGCCGTTCTTCGAGAAGAGGTTGCGGACCTCCGCGCCCGTGCGGTTTCGGTTATCGGTGAGACACTCGACGAGTATCGCCACGCCCGAGGGTCCATATCCCTCGTAGGTGACCGGTTCGTAGCGCACACCTTCGAGCTCGCCCGTGGCGCGCTTTATGGCCCTGTCGATCGTGTCAATGGGCACCGAAGCGGCGCGCGCCTTGTCGAACATGGTACGCAGCGTCGGATTCGTATCGAGGTCGGATCCTCCTTCGCGTGCCGCGACCTCCAATTGACGGATCAGCTTGGCGAAGACTTTTGCTCTGACCTTGTCGACGGCGGCTTTGCGGTGCTTGGTGGTTGCCCACTTGGAGTGCCCTGACATCTCTACGGTCCCTTCTTCTCGATGAGGTCGACGAACATGCGGTGAAGCCTGCGGTCGGCGGTCAGCTCCGGATGGAATGCAGCGGCGAGCGTGGCGCCTTGGCGGACGAGCGCCGGAACCGGCTGGTCGGTCACCGTCACCGTGGCGAGAACCTCGACGAACGGGCCGGTCCGCTCGACCAATGGTGCGCGGATGAACACTGCGGGAAGAGGTGAGTCGAGTCCGACCACCTGCAGCTCGGCCTCAAAGCTGTGCAACTGGCGACCGAAACCGTTTCGCCTTACGGCGATGTCGAGGGTGCCAAACGTCTCCTGATCCGGTCTGCCGTCTGTGACGGAATCGGCGAGCAGGATCATCCCGGCGCACGTGGCGAAGGCGGGGAGCCCACTGAAGAGAAGCTTGCCTATGGGCTGGCGAAGCTCCGACGAGTCGAGGAGCATGCCGAGGGTGGTCGACTCCCCTCCCGGAAGGACCAGGCCGGCGATGCCTTCGAGATGTTCGGGACGTTTGACCAGTCGCGGTGTCGCACCGGCGTCCGAGACAGCCTCAGCGTGCTCTTTGAAGTCCCCTTGAAGGGCGAGGATGCCGACTTCCACCTGGGGGCACCGCGGCATTCTGCGAAGCGCTCATGTTCACCAGCCCCGCTCCGCCATCTTGTGGTCGAGGCCGCGCATCTCGAGACCGGGCATCGCATCTCCGAGCCCGGCTGACACCTTGGCCACTATTTGCGCGTCCTCGTAGTGGGTGGTGGCTTCGACGATGGCCCGCGCCCGGCGCGCCGGGTCCTCACTTTTGAAGATGCCGGAGCCGACGAACACTGACTGCGCGCCGAGCTGCATCACCAATGCTGCGTCCGCGGGTGTGGCGATCCCGCCGGCGCAAAACAGCGGCACAGGCAACTCACCGGTCTCCGCTATCTCGATGACCAGATCCACGGGTGCCGCGTGGTGCTTCGCCAATGCGTACAGCTCAGCCGAGTCGGCTTGAGTGAGAGCTTTGAGGTCGGCGCGGATCGAACGGATGTGGCGAACTGCTTCGACGATATTGCCCGTTCCTGCTTCACCCTTCGAGCGGATGAGAGCGGCCCCCTCTGCAATCCGCCGCAAAGCCTCGCCGAGGTTGGTGGCACCACAGACGAAGGGCACGTCGAACAACCATTTGTCTATGTGGTTGGCCTCGTCGGCCGGGGTGAGGACCTCGCTCTCGTCGATGTAGTCGACCTCGAGGGCCTGAAGAACCTGCGCTTCCGCGAAATGCCCGATGCGCGCCTTGGCCATCACCGGGATGGTGACGGTGTCCTTGATGGCCTGGATCAAGGCCGGGTCGCTCATCCGCGCCACGCCACCTTGAGCCCGAATATCTGCAGGAACCCGCTCCAATGCCATGACGGAGACGGCGCCGGCATCCTCGGCGATGCGAGCTTGCTCGGGGGTTACGACGTCCATGATCACGCCGCCGCGAAGCATGTCTGCAAGGCCGCGCTTTACCGTGAACGTGCCGGTTCGCTTTGATTCCTGCGCCATGCGGTCAGTCTAACCCGGGGCCTATGGACGACTTACCCTGTTAAATAGGCCGCTAAGTGGGCTAATGGCTGATCAAGCCTCGTCCAGGGCGGCGACCCGGGTGGAAGCGGAATCCAAGAGCCCCACATTGGACCGGGGCGCTTCCAGCTCCGGGACGACGGTCCAAAGCCATCTCAGCACCCTGCCCACCCCGCGACTGGCAATAGGTGACGGGCTCGCGGCGGCGGGACCGCCTGCCATCTTTGCCAGCGCGTCACGAAGACCAGGTGGGTAGCGGGTAACCGACGATGCCTGTAGGTCCGCATGGAGCTCGCGTCCGTTACCGGCGAGCTTCAGGACCAACCCGGAAGTACCGGGGAAGATCGGTGCGATCGGCAGCAGCACCGCAGCCGCTATCGTGGCCGCGGCGACATCTCCTGACTTGATGTGCGAGAGCTCGTGGGCGAGCACTCCCTCCAGCTCCACCGGATCGAGCGCCCAAAGAAGCCCGGACGTGAGAACGAGTGTGGCCCTGTGCTCATTGCGGCCTAGGACGAGGGCTCCGCGGAACTGATCTTGAAGAAGGACCATCTCGGGAAGGGGAAGCCCCATGGTGGCGCACAAGCCGTCCACCAGGTTTGAGGCCCTTGGTGCGTCCACGTCGTCGATCGGCGATCCGCCGAGACGCGAGACCAAGAAGCGCTCTGATCCGAACCACACCGTCAGGAAGAGACCGGCGCCCACCACCAATGCCGCAATCACGCCGATCACCACTGCTCCGAGCGCGATCAAGATGACCAACAGAACGATCCCGACGACGAGGGCGGGAACAAGAGCGATCGCCACGGCCTTACCGATCCCCGGGTTGCCCGTGTGCTCCACGGGCCGGACCGGGATGGTGACCTGGGGTTTGGGCGGTGCTGCGAGATCTTTCGCCCTGGCCGGCGAGGTTCCCGAACGGACGTTCTGGCTTCCGGCGGACCGCTGACGAGGTCTCTGATTCCTCTGCTGCGGCCTGCCCGTCGAACGGTTCGGTCGCCGTCCCTGCTGGCGCGAACCCTGGTTGGACGGTTTGGATCCGCCTGAAGGCTTGCCCCGAGGCTCGTTTGGCACCTTCGGAGTGTACGGCAGGGTCCTGCGCGGCTCTGATCTCCTAAAGCGCGGGTACTCAAAGAGCTGAGTAACCGAGCGCCGCCTCGTACACCGTCACGTATCTGCGGGCCATCTTCTCCATGGAGAACGACTCGGCTACAGCCGTGCCCCGATCGAGGGCCTCCTCAGAAGATGCGCCTGTGCTTGATTCAGAATCCGCGACTGCATCGGCGAGTAACCGAGCGAGCTCTGATGCGTCCCCGGGAGTGAACAGGCGGGCCACTCGTTGCGCCACGGCTCTGTAGCCCGGGATGTCGCTGGCGACCACAGAGCAGCGCGCTGCCATCGCTTCGAGTAGCACCACGCCGAAGGATTCGCCTGCGATCGAAGGAAAGCACGCAACGTCCGCGCCGCGCAAGCGCCGAGCCAGCTCGCCGTCTCCGATCCGACCGAGCCATTGAATCGTCTCGGTCGGCGGATACATCTCTCTCAGCCGGTCAGTGTCAGGACCGAGGCCCGCGACCCACAGAACCGCGCGCCGGTTGTTCAATTTGGAGAAAGCCTCGAGAAGGATGGCAAGACCCTTACGTTCTTCGTGACGGCCGACGAACATGATCGTCGGAGCGGTGGTCGGCCACGGATCAGCATTCATGAACCGTCTGACGTCGACCCCGTTCGGGATCAGCTCGTAGGTGCCGCCCAGTGCGCGCGCCGCCGTCTCCAGTGCCTGCGGCGACACCGCGCAGAGCACCCGCATCCGCTTCGCCAGCGGTCGCGTAAGGGGCCGGAGCACCGTGTACAGAGCGCTACCGCCACTCCGGTGGAATGTGCCAACCAGGGCCTGACGGCTGAACAGCAGGCAAGCATAAGAAGCGCCGAGGGCGAACGGCTCGTGCATGTGCAACACGTCGAAGCGACCCTTCCTAAGGGCGCGCAGGGCCAGAACCGAAGCCCGCGGTCCGAGGGCGACGGGGGCGACCGAACCATTCGCCGGTAGGGCGATCGAGCGACCTAGAGTCTGGAATCGAAAGTCGCCCGCGGTGTAGGAGCCCGGAGCGAGAACCGTGACATCGTGTCCGAGACGTCCGAGCTCAGCGGCCAGACCGACTACCTGACCCTGAACCCCACCGGGGATGCTCAGGCTGTAGGGGCACAGAAGGGCGACGTGCAAACGATCCTCAGGCTGCGCCTTGTCGACGACCGTTGTGCTGAGCCCGTTCGATCGACTGTGGTTCGTCACTCGGCCAGTTCGGTTGGAAGAGGTGCCACTGGTCGGGTGCGCGACGTACGAAACCTTCGAGCTCGTACGCCAGATCCTGAGTGACCCTCACGACGTCCTTGCGAAACGTCGTCGTGCGCGTGGTATCGAGTGGAGGTCGGATCAACGTACTGTGGTCAGAGCCCGGGCCGCTGTACACGACGGTCGGCAAAAGCGCAGCACCACTTCGCAATGCGAGCGTCGCCGGGCCGGAGGGGAAAGTCGTTTTTTCCCCGAAGAACTCGACCTCGACGCCGTTGCCCAATATGTCGCGGTCGCACAACAGGCCCACCAGGTTCCCTTCACGAAGCGTTTTCAACAACGCCGCGCCGGTGCCGGGTCCCATCTTGATGATGCGAAGACCCATCTGTTCGCGTTGATCGACGAACCACTCGTAGAGCTCGGGCGGTTCGACAGGTTCCGCGACGCTAGTCATCGGGTAGCCCTGCAGAGCGAGCCACGCTCCGCCCCACTCCCAGGTGCCCACGTGCGGGAGCGCCATGACCACCCCTTTTTTTGCTTCCATCCCTCTCACGAGATGTTCCATGCCCTGCGGCCGCATGAACCGGGCCAGGATCTGTTCGGGTGGGACCGCAGGAAGCCTCGCCCCTTCCATCCAATAGCGCGAGTACTCCAGGAACGCGCGCCTGGTCCAAGTGCGTACCTCCGACTCGGAGAGGTCGGAGCCGAGCACCCTTCTGAGATGCCGTCCGTACATCTGGCGGGAATCTGCGCGTGAAGTGGTCAAAAGAAGTGCAACGATCCGTGCAGCGGCGTTTGCGGCTGGTTCGGGCAACGCCTGCATGCCTGCGGCCAACCAGCGGTAAGCGAGATACGTGGCCTTGCCCGGCCGACGATCGGGTTCGGCTTGCTCCGCGATCACCGCGGGCGGGTGGTCCTACGGGGTTGAGGTGAACTGTTCTTGGGCGAAGCGTCTTCGTCGCGCCTCGGCGACCAACGCTTCGTCTGTGGGTCATTCGAGCGTCGGGTCCAACCCGCCTTCGGTACTGCGTTCTCGCGTTGTGCGCGCGACTCGCGCCATGCCCGCCAGCGCGAATCGATTCGGCCTTCACGCCATCTGGCAAGAGCGCGCCGCGAAGATTCCGCCAGATGACCGGAGTGTGTCTCTTCGGGGTCGGAGCTTTTGGCCGCCAGGCCACGAAGGCGTTCCCTCTCTGCGGCCAGGTTGACCACCGGGCCCTCTGCAATCTTCATAACCCTGACGAAGCGGCCGATCGCAGTCACTAACACCAGGCCGAGGAATACCGCGAGCGAAGGAACGAAAGCCGACACCGATATCGACCCGGCGATGAAGCAGAAACCGAGGAGTATGAAACGTTCGGCCCGCTCCATCAGTCCACCGCGGGCAGTGATCCCCAGAAGCTCGGCCTTGGCACGCTGGTACGAGATGAGGGCCGTTACGCCGAGTATGGCGAAGGGGAGAAGCACGGCCTGGCCGTGATGATGGGCCTCGAGGTACCAGGCCACTCCGCCCAACATGAACGCGTCCGAAACGCGGTCAGCGACGGAATCGAAGAACGCCCCCCTTTTGGAGGCGGATCCAGAGGCCTTGGCTATAGGCCCGTCGAACAGGTCGGGGAGTCCGACTGCGAAAAGAAGTCCGATGCCGATCTGCAGGTGGCCCAACCCGACCACGACAGCCAGAACCACCGACATGGCAAGGCCGATCCCGGTCATCACGTCGGCTGTTACGTGGGCCCGGACAAGCGCCCTGCCGACGGGCTGCGTGCCGCGGTCCACGGCATGCCGCCAGCGGCCATCGAACATTAAGGCTCCTTCTGCCCTCTTTCCCAGGTCAGCCTACCATCGGGCCTTTGCCGGACCGGTTCTCGGTATACCGGTGGTCTCCGATTCCTCGTTCTCAGCCCGGACCAATGTGTCCTGGCCAGGACGATAAATCTGCCGGAGACCCCCTGACGACAACGGGGATGTGCCGGTAGGCTCCGGCGACTAGCGGCTTGGGGAGGTCGCTGACCCAGGGAGGTGCACAGTGCCGAGTCACCCGCCATCACTACTTCGCAACGTGGCCTTGGTAGGTCACAACGGAGCGGGAAAGACCACTCTGGCGGAGGCGCTTTTGGCAAAGACCGGTGCTATCCAGCGCCAGGGCCGGGTGGAAGACGGAAACACCGTTTCGGACTTCGAGCCAGAAGAGGTGAAGCGACACCTATCCGTCTCCCTGTCCATGGCGCCGTTCAACGTGGCGGACGTCAAGGTCAACTTGATCGACACCCCCGGATATGCCGACTTCTTCGGCGAAGTGAGAGCGGCGTGCTCCGTCGTCGACCTGGTGGTCGTCGTGGTCTCAGCCGTCGAAGGCGTAGAGGCCCAGACTGTCGCGGCCTGGCGGCTCGCCGGCGAGCTCGGGCTTTCGAGGCTGGTGTTCATCAACAAACTGGACCGTGAAAGAGCATCGTTCGACCGCACCCTCGCCGACGTGCAGGAGAAGTTCGGAACAGGTATCGCTCCCCTCGAGTTGCCGATAGGCGAAGAGTCCGCGTTCAGCGGGATCGCCGACCTTTTGACCGACACGGCCATCAACTACGACGGCGGCAAGGCGACCACAGGCCCGATCCCTGACAACTTGGCAGACCTCGAGCACCAGGTGCGCGAGCAGCTGGTCGAAGGAATCGTCGTCGGGGACGATGAATTGATGGAGCGCTACCTGGACGGAGACGTCCCCTCTGCAGAAGAGCTCGAGAACGCGCTCGCCGCCGGTGTGGCTAACGGCGTCGTGTTCCCGGTCGTGTGCGGCTCTGCGGTGACGGGGGTGGGGATCGACAGGCTGGCCACACTTTTGGCTGAGCTGGCGCCGCCTCCGGGGCGTGAACCTGTGGTCGTGAAAGCCGGGGACACCACCCGCGAGGTGGCCTGCGACCCGAACGGGCAGCCTCTGGCGCGGGTTTTCAAGACGATCTCCGATCCGTATGTCGGGCACATCTCTCTGCTGCGCGTGATCTCAGGGACGATCCGTCCTGACACCGTTCTCATCAATCCGCGCAGTCATGGCGACGAAAAACTCCACGTGCTGCAGGTTCTCCGAGGTAAGGAGTCCGAGGCCATATCCGAGGCACAGGCCGGTGACATCGTGTCGGTTCCGAAGCTCGGCGATACCACGACCGGAGACACGCTTGCTCCGAAGGGAACACCGGTGATCGTCCCGGGCCCTGAACCTGAGCCGGCTGTGCTGACGCTTGCGATCAAGCCGCGTTCCAAAGGCGATGAGGACAAGCTGATGACCGGTCTGAACAAGCTGCGCGAGGAAGATCCGTCGCTGGCGGTGGTGCGAAACGATGAGACCCACCAGACCCTGCTCTCCGGTACCGGCGAAACGCACCTGGCCGTGGCGTGCGAACGGCTGCACCGAAAGTTCGGCGTCGACGTCGACACAGAAGATGTGCGCATCGCCTACCGCGAGACGATTTCGAAGGAAGCCGACGCAGAAGGCAAGTACAAGAAGCAGACCGGCGGTCACGGACAGTACGGCGTAGCAAACGTGCGCATATCCCCGCTCGAACGGGGGGAGGGATTCCGTTTCGTCGATCAAGTGGTCGGTGGCGCGATCCCCCGTCAATATCTGCCCGCGGTCGAGAAGGGCATCGCCGAGGCGATGAGCATGGGTGGGGTGTACGGCTATCCGGTCGTAGATGTGGAGGTGGCCTGTTACGACGGCAAGTACCACAGCGTCGACTCCTCGGAGATGAGCTTCAAGATGGCCGGTTCGCTCGCGTTTCGAGAGGCGATGGCCAAGGCCGCTCCCGTTCTGCTCGAGCCCATCAGCCTCATCCAGATCACGGTTCAGCCAAGCATGCAGGGTGACATCCTCGGAGATCTCAACTCGAGGCGCGGGCGGGTGCAGGGTACCGATTCTCTCGAAAGCGGCGAGCAACGCATATCGGCTCTGGTCCCGACAGCGGAGATCCAGCGCTATGCAATCGATCTGCGTTCTATGACAGGTGGGCGCGGCCGATTCAGCGCGATGCACGATCACTACGACACGGTTCCCGCCAACGTCGCCGACCGCCTGGTGAAAGCGGCTAAGACCGATTGAAGCTGAAGCTCGACCTCCACGAGATCTACAACAAGGGCCACGACATCGACAAGGCGCTTCGCGACGTGATGGACGAGGCCGTTCAGAAAAAGGCCAGCCTGGTGGAAATCATTCCGGGCAAAGGCTCGGGCCAGTTGAAGAAGCGCGTCCTTCGTTTTTTGGACGAGAAGGACATAAAGCCGCTCTACCACCGTGTGGAGAAGGACTCGAAGAACTGGGGCCGGATCTTCGTGCACTTCCGCTGGAAGTAGGAATGGGCCTAAACCGCGCGCTTCTCCCAGGCTGCGTGGACCTTCACCCAGGTGTCCGTCAGGGACTCGGGCATCACACGCACTCCGGCGATGCTCGTCATGAAGTTGGTGTCCCCCGACCAACGGGGTAGCACGTGCAGATGCAGGTGGCTCGGTATTCCGGCGCCGGCGGCCCTTCCGAGATTGGCGCCAAGGTTGGCACCGTCAGGGACGTAGGCGTCCGTCAACACCTGGACCGCCGTGCGCGCCGTCTCCCATACGGCGCCGCTTTCTTGCGGTGTGAGCTCCGGCAAGTCCCCCACGTGTCGGATCGGCATCACGAGCAGATGGCCAGTGGCGTAGGGATAGGCGTTCAGCATGGCGCACGCGAGGTCTCCGCGGTAGACGATGCCGTTGTCCTCTGAGGGGGCGCCCGTGGCGATGATGCGGCAGAAGACGCAGTCGTCGGTGTCCGTATGTCCCTTGCCGCTTCTGTGCGCGTCAGAGGCCTGGACTACGTACGCCTGACGCCATCCGGCCCACAGTTGATCGAGGGTCAACGAGACCCCCGGCTTGTGCTTGGTTGTACCGAGCCGCTCTTCTCGGGTGATCCACGCTCTGCGATCTCTCTCGAGATCTCCTCGATGAAGCTCACCACGTCCACTCCGCGCTCGGGAGTTTTCGTTCCCCTGCGGTTGACCCCTACGGTCTCAGCTTCGATGTCCTCGTCTCCTACGACGAGGATGTAAGGCACCTTTTGGAGTCTTTGGTTCCTGATGCGTGCGCCAAGATTCTCGACAGCCTCGTCCAGCTCCACGCGCAGCCCGGCATCGCGACAACTTGCGAGAACGTTTCTGGCATAGGCGTCGTGTGCCTCGGCCACGGGCAGCACTGCCACCTGCACAGGAGATAGCCAGGTGGGCATGGCCCCGGCATAGTGCTCGAGCAGGATGGCGAAGAACCGCTCGACAGATCCGAACAAAGCGCGGTGGATCATCACCGGGCGGTGCCTGGTGTTGTCAGAACCCACATACTCGAGGCCGAACCGCTGTGGGAGCTGAAAGTCGAGCTGGATGGTCGACACCTGCCAGTGACGCCCGATGGCATCACGAGCCTGCACCGAGATCTTCGGTCCGTAGAAGGCTCCTCCCCCCTCATCCATGGTCAGCTCGAGGCCCATGGCGGTGGCGGCCAGGCGTAGAGCCTCTATGGCTTCGTCCCAGTCTTCGTCTGCGCCGACGGCCTTTGACTCCGGCTTGGTCGACAGCTCCAGGTAGAAGTCGTCGAGTCCGTAGTCCCTGAGCAGTTCGAGAACGAAGGTGAGCAACGACTCGAGCTCGGTGGCCATCTGCTCTCTGGTGCAGAAGATGTGCGCGTCGTCTTGAGTCATTCCCCTGACCCGGGTCAGTCCGTGCACGACGCCGGACTTTTCGTAGCGGTAGACGGTCCCGAATTCGAAGAGCCTCATCGGCAGCTCGCGGTAAGAACGCTGCCTGCTGCGATAGATGAGGATGTGGAACGGGCAGTTCATCGGCTTCACGTAGTACCGGTGCCCGCCGTCGAGCTCCATGGGCGGGTACATGCTGTCCGCGTACCAGTCGAGGTGGCCCGAGATCTCGAACAGGTCTGCCTTCGAGACGTGGGGGGTGTTCACGAACTGGTAGTCCGCTTCTTCGTGACGGCGTCTCGAGTAGTGCTCCATCTCGCGACGGATCACACCACCCTTCGGGTGGAACACGGCCAGGCCGGAACCGATCTCGGGCGGAAACGAGAACAGGTCGAGCTCCAAGCCGAGCTTGCGGTGATCCCGCCGCTCCGCTTCCTCCAGGCGCAAAAGATGCTCTTTTAGGGCCTTGTCGGACTCCCAGGCGGTGCCGTAGATCCGCTGCAACTGCTCGCGGTGCTCGTCGCCCCGCCAGTAGGCGCCGGCGACGCGTTGAAGCTTGAAGTGACCGAGATAGCCGGTGGAAGGGACGTGCGGACCTCGACACAGATCAACGAACTCGCGGGTGTTGCGGTAAGCGCTGACGGTGGCGCCACTGGTTTCGATCGTCATCTCCGGATCCGCACCGACCTTGCT
>JBAPRR010000134.1:0-5153 GCA_049281195.1 Acidimicrobiales bacterium | reverse complement strand
GTCACCGTGTCGGTAGAGAACGGGACCGGCGCAACCAACCAGGCCACCGATACCGGTGACTCTCTGCAGGCGCTCGGCTTCCACGTGGTCGGATTGGGCGACACCAATCCGGTCGGTCCCATCTCAGAGACGTACGTCTACTACGCACACCCGCAGGACGAAGCTGCCGCGGAGAAGGTGGCTCAGTCGATGTCCGGAGACGTCGTGATGGGCTTGGGCCCGACCACCGATGGCGCGGATGTGACAGTGGTGACCGGCAGCTACTTTGCGGTGCTCCCTCCAGCAACGACCACGACCACGGCCACCGCGCCAGGTTCGTCCACCACACAGGCGACGACCGCGCCCCCGACCACTTCAGTCACTAGCCCTTCGTCGTCGGCGTCTTCCCAGATCGACCCACCCTCCTCCAACGACCAACCCCTGGCACCGTTCGACCCGCGGGCATGTACAGCGTCGGGCGGCGAGGGCAGCTGAGGGCCGGGGCCAACTGAGTCCACAGGGCAGCTACGGGCTACGGGCTACGGGCTACGGGCTACGGGCTACGGGCCGGGGTGGCTAGGGGCCCGGGTAGCAAGCTCTGGAGGAACAACGCAGCATCAATTGGTCTGTTATTGGCGACCCATTGATCCAATATTGTTGTTGATAGTAAATCATCGAACTCAGATCATTTAGTGCAGTTCAGTTTTTACCAGGTGGCTTACGTACAGAAGCGGTCATTGGCAGTCGCTTCTGAATCCGGCACCACAGGACCCCGAGTCCGGAAGCGCAAGGTGGATGTGCATCCGGTTGAGGGGGCCCTTCGGGCTAGGGGGATGGGAGGGCAAACCTCGGGGGCGGCTTCGCCCTCCTTCCCCCAGGCCCAAGTCGCCGAGCTTCCTTCTTCTTCCAATCAGCTCTATCTCTGCTGGCTCTATCTCTACTGGCTCGATTTGTACGCCTGAGCCTGTTGCTTCACCAGGGCCACCAGGTTTCCGAGAGCGATGTTCACGTCGACCAGGTGCAACCCCCACGTCGGCCCGAGCGACTCTTTGACCAACGGACGTGGGTCGCCGGCGTTGATCGGCCCGCTTATCTGAAGCCAGCTGGCGCCGTCTTCGTACATGCACTGACCCGTGTAGAGATCCGGCTCTGTGACCCACGGCGTCGAAACCGCGGTTGAGGTTCCTGGCACCTGTGTCCCGCCGATGATCCCCGCCGTCGTTGGAAAGTACGGATCGAGAGTCGCCGATCCACCCGACGGCGAGGCCGGGTTGACACACAGGACCTGAAGCTCAGACGGCGGAAGGGTGGGTCCTGAATTGGACAAAAGCGCCTTCCCGGCTCTGCCGAACAGGCTGTCGGAGGGAGGCTCGGTGTCGAACGACGAGTAGGCGACGACGCAACCGATCTGAGTGGTGGAACGGCACGCCGGGATGTTCTGGAACGTGCCGCCGACGTTCTTTCCGATCGGGACCTCGACGTTGCCTCCGAGGATGACGGCCGAGACGAGCCGGCGACGGACGCTCGGGTTGTCGTCGATGTGGTCTCTCATCAACGTGATGAGCAGCGCCGAGCCCTGAGAGTGTCCGATCAGAACAACTCCCCTGCCGTCGTTGTAATGCGCGAGGTAGTCGTTCCACGCCGCGAGCACGCTGTTGTAAGCGGTCAGCTCGTCCTGCGCGGTGATGGCGCCGGTATCGAAGATCGCGTGCAGCGTCAGCTGCTCGTACATCGGTGCGAACACCCTGCAGTCCTCGCTGAAGCGCGAAGCCTGCGCCTTCGCGGTCGCGATCTCTGCCGGATCGATGTGGAGGTTGGCGAGGATCGTCTGTTGCGAGCTGACCGTGGGGTAGACGTAGAAGCAGTCGATCGGCGGATTTGTCGCGTCCGACGCGTTCTGCACCGAGGTATTGAGGGACTGCGGGACAACGGTGGCAGTCAGGCTGTCGTCGCACGGATCGAACGACTGGTTGGGACGGCAGAGCCATTCGACACCGGCCGGGTCTGTGTCCGCAGAGGTGGCGCCGTTCGCCTCGGCGGTCATCTGCGCCGCGGTCGGGCCACTCGGCGCAGCCGTCGTGGGTGTGGTCGTCGTAGATGAGGTCGTCGTAGATGAGGTGGCCGAACCACTCGTGGCCGCTTTTGGTGCCGCCGATCCGGAACCGCATGCGCAGGCCAGTGCGCCTGCCGCGACCACAAGAGCGAATCGGATCATTGGGCTGCGAAAACGGGCACTCACGCAACCGATGGTACGCCCGGATCTTCTCCGGTTCGGGCCGTGCCCGCGCGGATGTAATCTGATCGGCTTTGTTATCGAGACTCCCCCCTCCTCATCCCGGCGATCCGGACCTCCGTTCACCGGTCAGATTCCTCTTGTGGATTGCACGCTCCCAGGCGTCGACGGTCGCAGCAGGAGGATTCTTCGGCGCGGTCTGGATGGGGGCCCAAGGACTAATTCCTGCCGCGATCGGGGCCGCGATCGACGCGACCATCGACCACCACAAGGGCGGATTGATCGCCTGGTCGATGGTCGTGCTCGGGCTCGGTGTCGTACAGGCGGTCGCCGGAGTGCTGCGCCACAGGCGCGCAGTCACCAATTTTCTGATCGCCGCGGTCAGGATTCAGCAGCTCGTGACGCGTCACGCCGTCCACCTCGGGGCGGCCTTGCCACGTCACGTCGATGCCGGAGAAGTTGCAAGCCTCGGCACGACCGACGTTCAGCGCATCGGACGCATACTCGACGTATCGGCCCGCGCAACCGGCGCGGTGGTCTCGTACGTGATCGTGGCGATCATCCTTCTTCTGTCTTCGCCGACGCTCGGCCTCGTCCTTTTGATCAGCGCTCCGGTGGCCACGATCGCGGTGCTTCCCGTCATGCGCCCGCTGGAGCGAAGGCAGAGCGCCGAACGCGAAAGAAGATCTGAAGCCTCTTCGATCGCGGCCGACACGGTCGTCGGCCTCCGCGTGCTACGCGGGCTCGGAGGTGAAGAGAGATTCGCCGAGCGCTATGTAGGTGCGTCCCAGTCTGTAAGGCGCGCCACGGTGAGGACCGCACTGGCGCAATCGATCCTCGACTCGTTCCAGGTCCTGTTCCCTGGCGCGATCCTCGTGATCGTCACCTTTTTGGGGGCACGCCTGGTTGTCCAGGGGAGGATCTCTCCCGGACATCTCGTCGCGTACTACGCATACGCGGCGTTCCTCCTCCTGCCGGTCCAGACATTGATCGAGGGAGCCACAAGGTGGTCGGCAGCAACCGTCGCGGCAGGGCGCGTCCTGTCAGTCCTGAGACGCGAACCCGATCTACCCAGCACCGATTCACCGCGGACCTCCACCTTGTCTGGTCCGGTATTCGACAGCGTCACGGGCCTCACCGTCGCTCCGGGACAGTTGACCGCGGTCGTGTCCCCTGATCCCGATGAGTCCAGTGAGGTCGCCGCGCGTCTCGGGCGCCACTCGGATCCACCCGCCGGGGACACTGTCTCGATATCGGGTGTGCCGGTCGACGAGTTCGACATCAATGACGTTCGCAAGCACATATTGGTGGTGGACCGTGAGCCGCAGATCCTCGCCGGTACATTCGGTGAAGCCATCGACTCACCGAGTTTCAGAGGAAACGAAGCCGAAGTCAGACCAACGGTCGCAGAAGCCCTCGAGGCCGCCGCGGCGGGCGACATCCTCGCCGGGCTCGAAGACGGTCTCGCGACCGAGATTCCCGAACGCGGGAGGAGCTTGTCCGGGGGGCAGCGCCAAAGGGTCATCCTCGCCGCTGCGCTACGGGCCGATCCCGACGTGCTCGTTCTGGACGAGCCGACCAGTGCGGTCGACGCCCACACGGAAGCCCTGATCGCACAACGAATGAAGTCGATCAGAAAGGGCAGGACCACCGTCGTCTTCACCACGAGCCCGCTCCTGTTGGAGCAGGCCGACAACGTGGTGTTCATCGACGGAAAGGTGCGCGCCGAGGGCAACCATCACAGCCTGCTCGCCACCGACGAGGGCTACAGGCACGTCGTCACCAGAGGTGCGGCATGACCACGGTCGAAGTAGCTGCGGAACGCCACATCTTGCCGGTTGCGTCCTCCCGCGCCTCGTGGGAGCACGTAAAGGTCCTTATCCGCCAGGAGCGCTCATTTTTTTCGCTGGTGATCGGACTGCAGGTGATCGCGAGCGCCGCCGGACTGGTAGGTCCGCACATTCTCGAGGTGATGATCGACGAAGTCGGCCCTCACCGCGGAATACACACCGTCGACGTTGCCGCGGTGCTCTTCGCCCTTGCGCTCGTGGTGCAGACCATCCTGACCGGAGCGACCCGAGGCCTGGGAGCAGTCCTGGGCGAGCGCCTGCTCGCGCGCCTACGGGAGAACCTGGTCGTCTCGGTTCTCAATCTGCCCCTGGGTCTGGTGGAAAGAGCGGGCACCGGCGACCTTCTGACCCGCGCGTCGACCGACGTCGACGACCTGTCGAACGCGGTGCGCGCCGGGCTCCCCCAACTTTTGGTGGCGGCTGTCACCGCAGTCCTGGCCACGATCGCGTTGATATTCACCGCCCCGGTTCTCGCCGTCGCGCTCGTTCCCTCGATCCCGATTCTGGCAGTCGGAACCCGCTGGTACCTGAAGCGTGCCCGCCCCGCATATCAGCACGAGGCGGCCGGATACGCCCGGGTGAATGCGGGCATGCAGGAGACGGTGGCTGCGGGGCGGACCATCGAGGCTTTCCGTCTGGGCGAGGAGCGGATCGAACACACCGACGAGGACATCAGGGATTGGATCGGCTGGGAACGGCGGACCCTGTGGTTGCGCACGGTGTTCTTCGGTTCGAGCGAGGTCAGCTACGTGATGCCGCTCGTTCTGTGCATGATCATCGGCGGACTTCTCCACATCGACGGTCGGCTGTCTGCGGGCGCCGTGGCCGCCGCCGCGCTGTACGCCCAACAGCTGGTGGTGCCGATCGATACCCTGCTCGCGTGGCAGGACGAGGTGCAGTTGGCGTCGGCCTCTTTGTCGAGGGTCGTCGGGGTAAGTGAGGTGCCGCCGTCGCCGGTCACCGATTCGGTGCCGGTCGACGAACGACTTCTGGCAGAAGACCTGCGCTACTCGTACCGTCCGGGAAACGATGTGCTGAAAGGCATCGACCTTGCCCCGGAGCCGGGGACCCGTCTGGCGGTGGTGGGACCG
>JBAPRR010000133.1:0-35410 GCA_049281195.1 Acidimicrobiales bacterium | reverse complement strand
GATCGGAGTCATCGGCCCGGCCAGCCAGCTCATCGAAGCGCGCCTTCACCCGACAGGTTCCTCGCTCGCCGAGCAGGAGCTGAGACTGGCACTTATCCCGGCATCGGTCGACTACGCCGACAACCACAAGATCCTCGGCTCGGGTCCGGGAACCTTCGTCGTGGAGCGCGTCCTGTACCCGATCAATGGAACCGAGACACCCCTCGTGGACGACGACACGTTCACCACCGAGCTGATCGAGGTCGGGTACCCCGGTGCACTCCTCTTGGTCGCCGGGCTCGGAGTGCTCGGGTTCGGTTGGTGGAAGAAGCGCCGTTCGCCCCTCTACGCCGCGGCGCTCGGGTCGCTTGCGGCATTCGTCGTCTGTGCGGCGACGGTGGACACACTCGTTCGCGATGCTCCCTTGATCGCGGTATGGCTCATCATCGGAGTAGCGACAGGGGTTGGAGAAGCCGGATTCAAGCTGGAACGCCTGAGAGCAGTGGCGCTAAGAGCCGACGAGGAGCCCGTGGCGGCCGTTCTGGCAGAGAGTTGAGAGGGATCAGTCGCTGCCGGTGATCTCTTCTGTGGCTGTCGCCTCGAACTCCGAAGCGGCAGCGACGGCTCCACCGGTCACGTTCTCGCGCCATTTCTGGATCATCGACCATTCCTCGAAAGCGTCTATCAGCGCTATCTGCGGACCGATCTTGCCGTATCGCCATGAACCGCCGAAGTAACTGCGGATGAGACGCGTAAGCGGCATGCGGATGCTCGGCGTCCTTTCGAGTACCAGGTTTTCCGCTTTCCACGATGAACGGAGGTTCGACTCTTCGATAAGCCTGGCGATGTCGACGCAGCGTTGGTTCAGCAGAAAGTCCCCGTTTTTGGGGCGAATTCGTTCTACACGGCCACCGGGCCGGAGTGGGTAACCGTCCAGTGGTTCTCCAAATGTGAGACCGTCGGTTCTATAGGCCACCATTCGTCGCGGTGCCCCGAGGAACATCCGCGGAGGCCGGTGTCGTCCGACCCAGGAGCGACACGAAACTTCGATCCCGTGGACACGGCCGTCGCTAATGACCGAACTGAGCTTCCGGGCCAGGGCGCCGGTGCAGATCTGGTCCCCCTCCAGGTCGACCACCCATCCGGCAATGTCGGACAGGAGCTGACGCCGGGCGATCTCGGGGAGCCGCGGTCCCTCCCAGGATCTGATCTCGGCGCCGGCATTGCGGGCGGCCTGCTCAGAATCCGTGGATCCCGCAATGTCGACTGCAATGACCCTCGAGCACCACCTGAGCGATGACACCGCGGCGCCGACTGTCTGTGGATCATTGTCAGAGATCACCAGACCCGTTGCTCTGCTCGAGCGCGCTTCGGGGTAGCGCGGACCCATCTCAGGAGCAGGACGCAACGTCGGAGACATGGGACTTCGTTGGTAGGAGTCCCCTTCACGTCCGGTAACCGGGTGCAGGTATGAGGATCTGATATCGACGAGTGTGAACAATCCTCCGATCGCGAGCCACGCACCGATCCTCGCCTCGAAAGTGAGTGCCCCTCCAGGTTTCGGGTACTTCGAAGCGACCCTGTGCTCCGCACGCATGACGACGGGATCTACCAGTTGCGACGGGCGCGCCAGGAACAGCTGATCGGAGAAGAGCTGCGTCTCCGCCCATCCGTCGGGTGCCTGCGTACCCTGCTCGAGCACCCACTCGACTCCTGCGGGCGGAGTTGCAGTAACGACCGTGGCGCCCCTGATATCGAAAGCGCCCACTGCACGCCGTAGCCAACCGTCGGGAGCGTTGAATCGCACGTCGCCTGCGATGTGCATCACGAATGCGGATGTCGCCGCGTCGAGCTCGCAGATCTCGGGCACCGAGTAAGGCCAAGCCGCCCCGAACCAATCTTCGGACAGCCCCATCCGCTTGGCTATCTGGGGCCACCGCTGCTCCGCCCAGATCCAACGGTCGATCTTTCCGCTTTCGACGAGGACTTGAGCCATGGCCTCGGCACTGGCAACGTCTTCGATGCGGTTGAGGACGATCTGATGTTCCCTGGCAGGTCCGAAAGGTCCGAACAGTTCGTCGATTCCCGCGGGCGTGAGCAGGGTCCGGTAGTCGCCTTCCCAGCATTTGGTGGACAGGGTGACGGCGGGAGGTCCGGACATCATGCGTTATTTCTGAGCTCTCCGGCGGCTACTCGTCTCAGAACCTGAGCGGTAACGAACGCGGTCTTCGCCCAGGTGTAGCGCCGAGCCAGCTGCGAGCCCGCTTCGACCCATTTGCCGCGCTCGCCTGCCACCTGTCGCATGGCAGGGATCCAGGTATCGGGCGACCGTTTGGACACGATCTTCGCGGCCCCCTCGTAAATCTGGTGAAGGGAGCCCGATCCACCGGCGATGACGACGGGACAACCGCAAGCCATCGCCTCGAGCGGGGTCAGGCCGAATCCTTCGTAGATGGAAGGGGCGAGGAGGATGTCAGCAGACCTGTAAAGGTCGACCAGCTCAGTGTCTTCGATCTCTCCGAGGAACACCGCTCCGAGTCGCCGGCCTCTTTCGACAATCGTCTCAGAACCGAACCCGTTGCGCCCCACGAAGACGAGCTTGAGATCGTGGTCGGCTGCCGCGATGTCGATTGCCAGATCAAGGCCCTTTCGTTCTTCGAGAGTCCCGACCACCAGAGCGAACGGTCCCTTCAGCCCCCATCGTTTCTCGACGACCGTCCTCGATTCTTCATGGTCTCCGGGGGTGAACCTTTCAGATACGCCGAGCGGAGTCACAGTTATCCGCTCTTCGGGGATCGCCCAGTACCTCATGATGTCGTCGGCAGTCGATTCGGAGACGGCGAGCACATGGTCGGCGCGGGTGACGGCTCTGCGGTATGCCGTGCCGAACGCGAATGTGCCCAGGGCTCTCTTGCTCCCGGGGAACAGGATGGGCGCGATGTCGTGGACCGTGACGACGTAGGGCCGCGACATGAAAGGCGGGGGAGAGGCGGTGGGGAGCCAATAGACGTCGGGCGGCCGCCTCCAAAGCTCGTATGACAGGACAGAAGCCCGCCACACCGGACCGCCTTTTACCCTGATGTCGTGTTCAGTGATCTGGGGAAGGTCGATGACCCGCCTGTGCGAGTTCGCAAACAGCTCGATCTTGATGTCCGGTTCTTCGACCAGATGACGCAGCACGTTTTCCAGGTAGCGCGAAATGCCGCCCGATCCCCAGCCGAGCACGCTCCCGTCGACCTTGATCGTCGTCATCTCGCCAGCACGTCGAGACAGCGCCCGATGCATGCGCGTGCCCTTTTTGGGTCGCGCCCGGCTAGCGCCATGAGGGCGGGGATGAACCCGGAGAACATCAACACCGCCAACACCGTCACGGCACGACCAGACGGACCGAATGCCACTCTGCTGTACGCGGCGTAGTCGCGCTGCATGATGATCTGCAGGCGGTCAAGGTCGAGCGCCCTCACCGATCCGCCTCCGATGTGGGTGACCGCCACGTCCCAGTCCACCAGCAACTCCCTGGTCGCGAGCGACAGGCGGCGCGAGAAGTCCATGTCGGAGAAGAAGACCCACATGCGCTCGTCGAAGCCTCCGAGACGGTGAAAGACGGGCGCGTCGATCAGCATGCACGCGGCACCCGCGTGGGCCGCCCTTTTGACCGGCAACCTTTCCCCGTAGAGGTGCCGCCTGATGATCGGCCTACCTGCCTTTGCGTCCAATCGCTGGCCCGAATTCAAATAGAGAAACGGACCGGTGACCGGTGAAGGTAGCCGAAAGTAGAAGTACTGGTCCCGCCCGGCCTGATCGACGAAACGGGGAGAGACAGCGGCCACCTTCCCGCCGAGATGCGAGGCCAGGGTGACGATCTGATCTGAGGTGACCCGGGTGTCCGGATTGACGAAAGCGATGGCAGGAGCAGACGCCGATCTGGCCCCGATGTTGCTGCAAGCCGACCAGCCCAGGTTCGAGGGCTGAGCCAGGACCTCCACGTGGCGGTGGGCCGAGGCACGATCCACGGTGTCGTCGGTGGATCCGCTGTCGACGACCAGCACCTGCACACGGGGGTCGCCACAGATCGCGGAGAGACAGTCATCGATTATCGCCGAGCTGTTGTAGGTGACGATCACGGCGGTCACCAAGGCAGGCGTGCTCACGACGGGGAGCCGGCTTCTGTGTAAACGGCGCCGTACAGAGCGCCGGTGGCTTTCCAAGTGAACGCCAGGTTCCGCTTACGGCCTTTCTCGATGAGACCGGATGCCAACGCGGGGTCACCCAGTAGGCGTTCGAGCTGTTGTCCGAGCGCGTCGGCGTCCCCTGCGGGATATACGAGAGCGGCGCCACCTGCGACTTCGGGCAGGGATCCTCCGTCTGAGACGACGGCCGGTACCCCGAGGGCGAATGCGTTCAACACCGGTAGGCCGAAGCCTTCCCACAGGCTCGGGAACACGAACGCGCTCGCACCGGCATAAAGGGAGGCCATCACCGAAGCGTCGAGGAAACCGGTCAGGTGAACACGACTGCTCAGGCCTGACTGCTCCACGGTCCGAGCGAGTTCCGCGGCGGCCGGACCTGCTCCACCAGTCACGTACAGGTGTACGTCGTCGTCAACGCGCCGTAGGGCGTTCACCGCGTCGACGTAGCGCTTCCTGGGGTCTTGATGCGCGAACCCGCCGGCCATGACGAAGTACCTACCAGGAAGTGAGTACACCCCCTTCAATCTGTCGCGGTCCTCAGCTGATGGAATGACGAGATCGGGATCGGCGGCCCAAGGAACGACTCTCACCTTGTCTTCGGCCACCCCGAAAAAACGGACCACGTCCCGGGCGCTCGTATGGCTCGGGACGACGACGTGAGATGCCTGCCGTGAGGCACGTGCCGTGAACCTCATCCAAGCCTTCCCCGTGGGTCCCATCGGGTAGAGGTCGGGAAAGCGCCACGGGACGGTGTCGTTCACCGTCACTATGCACGGGCCGCCCCCGTCATAGGCGACATCGGCGCTCAGCAGATGCCAGACCGAGTGCCGCGATCGTGAGTGGCTGATCCGGCTCGAGCCCGCGTCGACGGACCACGACATCCTGCTTCGACGCGCCGGTCCGTGTACAAGGACGACGTCGCGACCCATGGCCTCTGTGGGCCGCGGTTTTCTGCTCCAGAGCAAGACCTTCAACTCAGGAAAGCAGCCCGCCAGACCACGAACGGTCGAACCGATTCCGCGACCGGAGTCGCCACCCTGTAGCGGCCGGAAGTCCAAGACGATGCTCACGGGGCGATGCTCCGCAGACGTTCGAGCACTAGTCGTCCACTTGATTCCCAGGAGAAACGGTGAGCTTGCACAGGTCCCTGGTGTTGGAGGCGGGTCCTTTCCGCCTCATCAGAAAGAGCTTGATCGATCGCGCCGGCAATCGACTCCACCGAGTTCGGATCAGCCAGAATGCCAGCAGGGCCCGCAACCTCCGGGAGTGCAGATGTAGAGGAGGTCACAACCACGGCCCCCGAGGCCAGAGCCTCGACCACGGGTAGCCCGAATCCCTCGTACAGGCTCACATAGCAGAAGACCGTGCACAACTGATAAATGCCCGGCAGGTCGTAACCCGGCACGTAGCCCAACCACTGAGCCGAAGCGATCGGACCCTCGAGCGCCTTACCGTGTCGCCGGCCCACGACCACGAGAGGAATCCCGCAACGCCCCACAGCGAGTGCGGTTCTGGCGAGGTTTTTGCGTGGCTGGATGTTCCCGACCGCAAGGACGAATCGATCGGGCAACCCGTACCTACGTCGGATGTCCGCCAAATCTTCCGGTCCGACTCGATCGAAGTACTGCGATCCAGCAGCGTTCGGTGCCACCACCACGCGGTCCGCGCTCAGACGGGGATAGGCCTCGAGCAGCTCGGATTTGGAGAACTCGGAGACCGTCACCGTGGCGGCGGAGCATGAAACGCTCCTTTTGATCGACAGACGGAGTCGCGCCGCCTCGAGCGTCTTGAACGTGTCGGGGACTTTCAGGAACGCGACGTCGTGCACGATGGTCGCGACCGGGGCTTTCAGCCCGAGCGGAAGGTTGTAGTGCGCGATCGCGACGTCGAGCTTCCGTTTTTGCATCTTGAGCCCGAGGCCCAGCTCTCCACGCAACCCCCTCGGCGTTCCAACTATCTCCGTTTGCCGAGCGGTCAGACCAGCCAGTGCTTCAGTGTTGCTGCCGAACAGGACGAAACGATCAGATGACTCGGCGATCCCGTCCATCGCACCGATCAATCCACGAAGGTAGGTCTCGTTTCCCGATCCATCGCGTCCGACGGGGTCCGCGTCGATCCCGATTCTCAAGTTCTGCTCAAGTCCGTCAGGCTCTGTGCCGCCACCGATGCGACCCTGTCCCAGCTGAAGTCGGTGGCGCGGGATCGGCCCTGCGCCCCGCTCTCCGAGGCTGCGTCGTAGTCGGTGAGAAGTGCTGCGCATGCATCGGCGAACGCCACAGGGTCTGCTCGGATGAAGACCCCTTCGGCCTCTGAAACATCGATTCCTTCCGCGCCGACGGGGGTCGCTACGACCGGCCGGGCGCGCGCCATTGCCTCGAGGACTTTCAAGCGCGTGCCGGCACCGCCGAGAAGGGGCGCTATGCAGACGCGGGCTTTTTCGTAGATCGGAACCAGGTCTTCGACGAATCCGAGCTGCTCGATTCCAACGGGTGCGTCGAGGGGGCGCCCGCCGCCGACGATGGTCATCCGGACGTCAGGGACGTTCCGTCTGAGAGCCGGCCAGACGTGGGAGAAGAACCACTCCAGTCCATGCCGGTTGAACACAGAGTTGAGGGAGCCGACGAAGAGCATTTCGTGGGAGTCGGGCAATGGCTGCGCATCAGAAGGTACGTCGACGCCGTTCGGGACGACCCACACGCAGATGCCGAGGCGTTCGAACCAGGTCGCTTCTTCCGCCGACACCGCCCAAACGCCGGCCACAGATCTGGCCAGACTTGTCTCGAAGTGGCTCATCCATCGGGTCGTCGCCTGGTACGCCACCCTCCTTATGATCCCATCGGCGGTAGCTGCGAGCTGGCTGTTGACTCGCCATTCCAGGTTGTGCGCGTCGAGAACGACGTGCTTCAGGTGTGCCCGGGTCAGAAGGGCAGCCGTAAAGGACGCCGAAGCGACCGTCAGATCGGATCCGTCGGCCAGAGCGTTTACCGACCTGACCACCGCCGGGTCGTATAGCTGCGTCAGACGCGGAGGAATCCCCCGCATCGAGGCACCGAGGCGCGGAAGTGCCCAAGGAGGGCGACGGACGCCCGGCACCAGACTCAGGCTTGCCTCGTCCCACTGTTTGTGGAGCGCCCCGAAGAGCTGCCTTGTCCGCAGCTCCGCACCACCTGATTCGAATCCGGGCTCCGTCACATGGACGAAAGCCACTCGGCTCAATGCTTGGTTGTCACTCCCTGATCCATCAATGGACCGCCACTAAAGCATTGGCTTTGGCCGGTGCCAACTTCCGGCACACATCTAGGTAGCCCTCTGCGACCGCGTCCCAGTTGTAGGCGACCGCGATCCGGTTCCTCATAGCGGCGGCCCGCTTGAGCGCCACGGTAGGACCGCCCTCATCCGGAGTCTCGACCTCTTTCAGAAGCCCTCCCAGATGCTCAGGGCTGGCGAAGTAAGCGCCGAGCTCGACGAGCACCTCACGGTTGAAGCGCGAGTCGAAGGCCAGGACCCTGGTCCCTGCCCCCATGGCACGCAGGAGAGAGGGGTTGGTGCCCCCGACCGAGTGCCCATGGATGTAGCTCGCCGAGTTGAGGTACAGCTGGTCGAGCACCTGTTGGTCCCACACCGGTCCGAGCGGCATCACCCGGGGATCGGCGTCGGCGACCCGGCGGAGCCTCTGCTCGATCGTCGGGTCGTACGCGTTTCCGCCGACGATCACGAGAGGAAGCCGCGAGGGGCTCTGGACGTAGCCCTCCACGATCATGTCGACGTTGTTTTCTGGCTCCAAACGCGCGACGACCAGGTGATAACCGAACGGCTCGAGGCCCAGATCGTCGAGACGGGAACTACTGCGATCCTCGAGGATCTTCGCTCCATAAGGAATGAATTCCGGCCGGCGACCGTACCTTCCGATGTAGTAGTCCTGTATCCCTCGCGAGTCGGAGATCAGCTGATTGGCGTATCGCACGCAGGCGCCTTCGGCGAACCGGTAGTAGCGGCGGCCTGCCGGTCCCCATTTGCCGCGCATCCACTCGAGCCCGTCGGTGTTCACCGCGACAGGGATACCGGCGTGGCGGAGGAAGGGGAGGAGAAAGCCGTTGGCCGCATTGAAGATCAACACGACGTCGTCGCGCTCGGTGGACCGGACCTGGTGACGGATCGACAGGTAGGTGTGGCTCAACGTCTCGAGTTGCTTCACCGGCAGGAAAGGAAGCGTGACCAGCCGCATTCCCAGGTGTTCGGACTCGGGTGGACCGTTGAGCGAGCCGAGATTGCGGCAATAGACCGTGACCTGATGGCCCCACTGGACCAAGCGCTTCCCGATCTCCTCGACGGCGGTCTCGAATCCTCCATAGCGAGCAGGGATGCCCCTGGTGCCCATCATCGCGATCTTGAGGGAATCTCCGTCGTGACGGTGCGGTGAATGCTCGAATCCGCGGTCACTGTTACTGAGCCCAGAAGAAGGGTCGGCAACAACGGATTCGGGAGATTGAAGCTGAGGAACGGCTATAGCCATTTGAGATCGGCCCCAAACTTCGTTTCGGGCAGAACCCGAAATTGGCCGCGCGCGAAGAACAGTCTGAACCTGCTCGCAAACATTGTTCCCACCACTTTGCATCTGGGTCTAGGACGGCGTGGGAATACCCAATGGGTGCGCGGATAACTCCTGTTTTCGTAGAAAAAACGACCGAGCGTGTTACTTCTAGGTTTCCTGACGAAATCACCTGCGGGTAACTGCATCGGATGCATCGAAGATCCAGCAAATTGACCAAGGAAGGATCGACGAGGAGCGCGATTCAAAGCGCGTTCAGTGATTGATCGCTCGAACGGATTCGTTCCCGTTGTAACGAGATGTAGGTGTTGCGAACGTGACGCATGTCGCGTGCTTACCCACCGCTTCCCGAGGGGGCTAGGTATGCGAGTGGTTGAACAGCGACACCGTCGTTGTGCCTGAGGAGTACAACAGCGTGGTTGGCAGCGGAGTGGCCATAACCCCCTACCCCTTCTCGTCAGCGGGCGGAAACGCTTACTCCGCCTGTTCGCCCACCTGGACCCGGTGCTCACTGATGTCGACCGTCGGCGGTCGGGAGCGGATCGGTTTCGTCACTCGGGGGATCACGGTCCCGGGAGTGGGCACACAGGTGATCTACAACGGCTCCCCGCTCTATGTACTCGGCAGAGAAGGCCAAGTTCTCCCGCGGCCACCCTGAGACGACGGGAACCAAGGACCATGGCAACCAAGGACAAAGGCAATGGATCGACCGACGACGTGGGGACCTTCTCGGTCGTCACGCCCTGAGCGCGGTTTCGGAGGGCTGTAGACGCCGCGCGGTGTGACCGGCGTCCGATTTTCGCGCTCGGTTGACGGTCGGGAGTCGGAACCCCTACAGGTATTGTGGGCTTCGGTGCGCAGGGGACGCGTTGTTTCGTGGTTGTCCCTGCTTGTGTTGGTGGTATTCAGCGTGATCGCTGCTACGGCGTCCGCGTACATCAAGCCAACGGTCAGCACGTTCGGGATCACCGGTTCCGGTTCGCTGGTGGCGTCGCCGTCGGGGTTCGCCGGTTACAACTACGTCGGATCTGTTCAGCAAGTGTCCGCCGACCTCATCGTTCCCTCGATCACGTCGATCCCACACAATGCGCCGTACGCCACCGCATCCACATGGATCGGAGCACAGAATGCTCAAGGGTCCTTCATCCAAATAGGCGTGACCGAATACGAACAGCGCCCGCAGTTTCAAGACGAACTCGGCCAGCCGTACTACAACGGGTTCTGGAGCGATACTCAAAAGGACTTCCACCCGGATCCGCTCTTCCAGGTGCAGCCCGGAGACTTCATATCGCTCCGGATGATCCTCGAACCGACCGGATGGAAGCTGGTGATAGACGACATCACGACTGGCCGGGTGCAAAGCATCTCGAGTGATTACGGAGCCAGTGACATCTACGACTTCGCAGAATGGATCCAGGAGGATCCGGTGTCTTCCGCCGACCCCTTCCAGAATCTTCCGTACCCGGCCACAACCACGGTTTCGTTCTCTCATTTGAAGGTCGACCAACTGGTGCCGCAAATGGGAAGTGACAATCGCCAGGCCATGTATGTGGAGGATGGGCCGCTCCTTCTCCCCACGAGATTCTCGGGGGACAGTTTCGATGTAATTCCGGCCACCGGATTCGCCAGGCAGTACCTGTCGGATGTCGCCGTGTACGACTATTCCTTGACGATCTACACGGCCGCGGTCAACCAGCAACACGGCAGATCAGGTATGGCGAAAGTGGTTTCGGATGCCCAATTGTTTGCCGGCGCTCTTGGTCAGTTCAGCAGTGCCATCCATAGGCAACATTGGCCGACACGGGTCGAAAGCGACCTGCAGCCACTTCTATCAGCCAATCAGCAGCTCGAGAGCGACGTAGAGCAGGTGGCGTCTGACGGGGGAACCACCGACGCCGAGCTTCAGGTCCTCCACGATGAGGTGCTCGGTCAGGAGTACTCAGAACAGGTCAGAACCGACCTGGGCCTGCCACCTCCCAGTTGATGTAAAAATGCTGTCCACAGGCGAGGTTCGCTTCGACTAGGCGGGGGAACGGGTAATGGCATTCAAGCTCCGGCTTCGGTCGCGGGTGTTCAGGCCGCTTTCTGCAGGGTTGTTTCTCGCCGCGGCCTGCGCCACGCCACTCCTCGTTGCGGGGCCTGCCAGCGCCGGGGAGTTGAGTCAGAAGGTCACTTCTGAGGCGAACATGGTGGACGTGGCCTTCGATTCGGCAGGGAACCTGTACGAGAGCGAAGCGAGCGGGAACGTCAACGTGTGGCCCGTCTCGAGTGGGGTGCTCTTCGGTCAAACGGTGACGGCCGGTCAGGCAAACACCCTGGCTACCTTGAACAACGTGCCGGGGATCGCATTCGATGCACAAGGCGACCTCTTCATGGCCAATGACGATGGACCGACCGGAGGCTCGATCTCTGTGCTGCCTGCCGAGTCAGGCACGATCTTCGGCCAGGACGTCACCGCGGACACCCTTAGTACCGTTCTTTCCGGGCTCGACAATCCGATCGGCCTCGCATTCGATTCCGAGGGGAACCTCTATTACGCCACCCAGAACGACATTTCGGTATTGCCGGCAGACTCCGAAACCATCTTCGGACAGTCTGTTTCGGCGGATGTGCCCGAGACACTGGTATCGGGTCTGACCGAGGGCGGATTCCTTGCGATCGATTCGTCGCAGAATCTCTACTACACGGATATCGGCAACTCAGAGCAGGGAGCTGCTTCTGTCAACGTGCTGCCGCAGTCCACAGGGAGCATCTTCGGGCAGTCCGTGACCGCGGATTCTCCACAAGCACTCGTGTCCGGACTGGATGTTGCGGCTGGCCTCGCATTCGACAACGCCGGGAACCTGTACGTCGATTACAAGGGCAATGTGGGAGTGCTGTCCGACGGCACGGGAACGGTCGACGGTACGAGTGTTGACGCAGACACCTTCACGCAGGTGGCCACCGGACTGTTCGGGGATCTCGGTAGTACTTCGTACGACGGGAACATCTACATCGCCGATCAACTGCTCGACTCCGTCGACGAGCTCACCGCGCCCACGGCTGCCATCGGCAGTGTGACTTTCGGAGGAACGCCCACTGATCCAGTTGTGTTCGTCACAGGAAGGGGATTCAACACCTCGCCTCCTGTTTATCCGCTGGTGACCGACGAAACGACCTGCAGTCCCGGTTACACGGGATCTGACTACAGGTACGGGAACCTCTACCTTGCGGATACGAGCGGCGGCTGGGGAGCCGGAGTGCCCGCGGATTGCGTAGGTGTCAACATTGTGAGCCTGACGGGCACAGAAGCCATCTACACCCTCGGAAGCTTTTTGACAGCGGGGGACTTCTCCCTCGAGTCAGGCGACAGCTTCACCATCGGGGTCGACGGAGCGACCTACTCCGGGACGGTCTCATTCACGTCTCCGTCCAGCGTCGACATTACGAAGGTTGCCCCGAGCTCAGGCCCTGGTGCGGGCAATTCAGTCATCAAGATCAAAGGGACGAACTTTCAGGGCACGGAGTACGTGCTGTTCGGAACGGTGCCGGCAGAGAACTTCGAGGTGAATGCGCGAGGTACGAAGTTGACGACGATCTCGCCACCGGGAAGCGGGACAGTCGACGTGACCCTGGTGAATGCAGACGATCAGGTCAGCACTCAGATTTCCTCCGACGAGTTCGTCTATCTTCCGCCGTCGATCACGAGCTTGAGCCCAACTAAGGGGCCCCCTGGTGGTGAGACCACCGTGACAATCACAGGAACGGACTTTCAGGGGGCGACGGCGGTCATGTTCGGCTCCACTCCGGCGGCCAGCTTCCAAGTATTTACGGGAGGAACCGAGATTCAAGCGGTCTCTCCGGCGGGCAACGTCGGCAAAGTCCTGGTGACCGTGACGACACCGGGTGGAACGAGCGCGGGTGTGAAGTTCAAGTACAAGTCCTGAGCGCCAAGTACACATGCGTCCACGAAAAAGAAACGCTCCGGGTTGGACCCGGAGCGTTTCCCTTGCTTCTAACAATAAGCTCTCATCACCGCTAGGCGATGAGGAGGACGAACTGTCAGATCTTGAACTTCGTCCCCGGAGCGAGGCTGACTGCGCCAGTGCCGCTCACGCAAACGTCACCCTTGATCTTGTCGCCTTTGGCGATGGACTTGGCGGCCCCTTTGCTCTTGGTCACCGTTCCGGTCACGGCCTCTTCAGAGTCGCCTGAGGCACAAGTGTTCGTGCCGGCCGATCCATAGGTGACGCTCCCGGTAGTTGATCCACCGCTCGCCCACGTGATCGTGGCTGAGTTCGTCGGCGTAAGTGGGAACGTTCCCGATCCACCCGTAGCGGCTGTGTCGCTGCATCCGGAGAGTGACCCGGAACCACCGACCGTGCCCGACAGAGCCGTGCACTTCACCGGAGTGGTACTGGAAGCGGGAGAAGCTGCACTAGATGGTGACGCGAACGCCAGTACCGCCCCCGAAACCGGAATCATCATGGCCGCAGGAACGAGCAGTGCCTTGGCCATCTTTGTTCGGAACATTCACAAACCCCCTCGGTTTGTTTGAGTTGAACTTCAACTGTGTGATGCACAAGGCGTTTTCGCCCTGTGCTTGCCCGGCTGTCGCGGGCCGGAGTTTGTAATACCCACCAGCGCTAGTTTGAAGCAGCATTGGCCGATTATCTCGAAGAGTGTCGATCTGTGGCGACGCCGAAGATGCCGGGAAAAGAATGAGAAAACGCATGATGCCATCGTGTTAGGGGGCGCATTGCTTTGCAGTGCCTTTATAAAACCTGTGGCTCTTGTTACCGGAATGCAACCATTTGGTCTGTTCCATTTATGAGAACACGAAGGACATTCAGACCGCAGACGGGTCTTCCGCCAGTAGTGGATCACCGAGCACAGGACGGTATGTCGCCGTCTACTTGCCCGAATCGCACGAGGTGGTCCGGAGGGCTTGCGTCGCAAGGGTCGTAGCGACACTGCCGCAGCAGCGCTCTGCTAGGCGGTATGCAAAGCCAGCGAGCTCTTCCCGGCGTAGGAACAGAAGGCGGGTTAACGACACCTGATGGCACACTTGTGGTTGGGCCGATCGAGTGTCTCTCAACGCGCTGAGGCGCTGCTTCTGACTGCCAGGTTGCTACTACGACGCGTTACGGCGGTATGTCCCTGGATTATCCGGATCTGCCGGTCTCAGAAAGACGGCGATCGGTGGCGCGCCGGGATTGGCATCCGCCAGGGTGGGTCTCACCTTTCTGACGCACACCACATTCGATGCCCATGCCTTGCGAGTGAGGTTAAGAGCCTGGCCAATGGGGGTAGGGCAGGGCGATGCTCAAATCTCGCGGGAATAAGGGGAAAGGCTTTGCAGCAACAGGACGCAAGATGCCTGTTGCAATAATCATGATCAGCGTCTGGCTGGGGGTCAGCCTGCTGGCCGTCACAGACAGCGCGGCGTCGGCACCGGCAAAGGCCAGTTTCGATGCCGTCGGCAGCGCCGAGCAGGTTTACGTGACGGGTTTGGCCCCCTCGGCTCAGGCGTCGTTGATCAATTCCCAGGGAAAGACCATCTACACCCAGGCAGCCGACTCGCTCGGTGGGCTGCTGTTCCAAAACGTCACACCAGGCAGCGGCTACCGCGTGGTCCTGAGCTCAGATGACTCAGAGTCGGGGCCGATCACAGTGCACACAGATGCCGCGGCACCGTGGGACCCGAGCATCTACGACCAGAAGATCTCGGACAACGGTTATCAGTACCTCACCACCAGGGACGGGACGCAGCTCGCAATCGATGTCCACCCGCCGACGAGTCCGGCTGGAGAACCTGGATTGCCGCCCGGAACACCTTTGCCGACGGGCGGCACTGACTACACACCTCCGTACCCCACGCTGATCGAGTACTCCGGTTACGGGTATGCGGACCCGGCGGGGCCGGAGAACGGAATCGCCATCCTTGCCAACCTGATGGGATTCGCAGTTGTAGACGTCAATATGAGAGGGACCGGCTGCTCGGGTGGGGCCTTCAACTTCTTCGAGCCATTGCAGAACCTCGATGCCTACGACGTCATAGAGACCATTGCCAACCAGCCCTGGGTGCTCGATCACAAGGTCGGGATGATGGGGATCTCATACGGGGCGATCAGCCAGCTGTTCGCCGCTCAGCTCGATCCGCCGGACCTAGAGGCGATCTCGCCGCTGTCCACCATCGATGCGACAGCTTCGACCCTGTACCCGGGCGGCATCCTCAACACGGGGTTCGCCGTGGCGTGGGCCGAGCAGCGGCAGCAGAACGCAGAACCGGCAGGACCAAACAGCGGGCAGGCCTGGGCATACACGCAGATCCAGGACGGTGACACCACCTGTGCCGCCAACCAAGTCCTGCACGGCGAAGCATCCGATCTGATGGCCGAGATCAACGCCAACCAGTACTACAACCCATCGTTCGCCAACCCGTTGGACCCGGACACTTTCGTAAACAAGATCGATGTGCCGGTATTCATGGCTTGCCAATTTGAAGACGAGCAGACGGGGGGACACTGTCCGGAACTGGTTTCGCATTTCACCGGAACCAAAGAGAAGTGGTTCACCTTCACCAACGGCGCCCACATCGACTCGCTCGATCCGGCCACATTCGACCGGTGGTACGACTTCTTAGAATTATTCGTCGCGCATCAGGCACCAATCATCAATTCCGCCGTGATCCATGCCGCAGCTCCTGTGATCTACGAGGACGCCATGGGGATTCCGGATACGGATCCGATCACCCTGCCGGCCGACCCGATCCAGCTGATCCCGACCTACAAAGCTGCACTGAAGGCATTCAAACAGCTGCCTGAGATCCGCGTTCTCTTCGACAATGGTGCCGGTGAGTCTCCCACCGACACCTCGAGCGCCGGCGACCCGTACCCAGGCTTCGAACAGGACTTCTCGACGTTCCCTATTCCCGGGACGACGGCAGAAAGCCTGTACCTCGGACCGAACGGAACACTCACCTCCACCACGCCGACTAGTTCCGAGGTCGACTGGTATACGTCCAATGCGAATGCACTGCCTCTGAACGACTTCACCGGAACCGAGGTCGAGGCCGGTGGCTTGTGGGGCAACGCATCACAGTGGACGTGGGACTGGGAGCAGAACCCGTCGGGTACCGCGGTCTCTTACGTGTCGGCCCCGTTGGCGACCAACACCACCGTCATCGGGGGTGGAGCGGTCTACGTCTGGGTCAAGTCATCGACTCCGGACGTGGACCTTCAGGCGACAGTCAGCGAGGTCACGCCGGCCGGCAACGAAACGTTTGTCCAAAACGGCTGGATACAAGCAAGCGAGCGCAAGCTGTCCACCGGTACGGATAACGAGTTCGACACGCCGAGTACGTTGCTGGATCCGATCCCCAGTTACACCAAAGCCGATGCTTCGCCCATGCCGGCGGGCAAATTCGTTGAGGTCGCCATTCCGTTGTACTACGAGGGCCACGTCTACCGTGCGGGTTCGCAGATCCGTGTGACGATCTCTGCGCCGAACGGCACCCAGCCCGTATGGTCCTTCGGCCAGACCGTTCCGAGCGGGACGTCGACGGTATCGGTTGAGTTCTCGCCGACCAAGCCTTCGAGGCTGGTCCTTCCCGTGGTTCCCGGCGTTCAGGTACCGACGGCTCTGCCGGCGTGCCCGAGTCTGCGCAACGAGCCGTGCCGGTCGTACCAAGCCATCGTCAACAACACCTCTGCTCAATAGGTATCCCAAGTTCGTCGCCATCACCGGACAAGGCGTACTCGCCTGGTCCGGTGGTGGTGGCGGTAGGGGACTTCGGGACTCTCTACGTCGTGAAGTTAACGGTCCCGTTCAGGGACCCCGAATTGTCCTGGTATGCGCCCGGCGGGCCACGTCCGTCGGGAGCGTCGCAGAAGCCGAGGTTAAGATCGGTCGCGCCGCTAGGAACGATGAAGTTCTGAATCTTCGAAGTTCTGAGTCTTCCCCCTTGCCCTGGTGGGTCAGGCCGTCTCCGATAAAGAAGACGTGACCGGCGGGGCTGTCAGCAACGGCCCCCCGCCGGTTGATCTTGACGTGAGTGAGTCCGGTTCCGGGTCGCTAAGGGCTCCTCCGAGGATCTGACCGGCCCGAGGATCTAACCGGGCGCAGGGCCGTAAATCGCCTCGTGACGATCTCCTAGGCCGGAGCCGGAGCGCGCCTTCAGAGCGTCGGTCCCCTGGGCAACCTAAAGTTCGGTCACGGCGTGTGGTCAAACGGGCTCATCAGCTCCGGAGGCCAGGCTCTTTCGATCGGAGACGGGGGCACGGCCATGAGTTTCGATGCTCAGGAGGCGAGACCGGCACCGTGCAAGCCTCTCGAGGGGTACAGCTATCGTGGGCGGCTTCCGCTCGTGACCCGGATCTCCGTGTTGGTGGTGCTCGTGGGTGCAATCGGATCGGTCGGCAGTGTCGCCCTGCCCGCCGCAGTGGCACAAGCACAACCCACTAGCTGGACGACCGCTCCGGGACCCGTCGCGTCGCAGAGCAGCAATGTTCTCGACGGTGTGTCATGCACCAGTGCCTCCTCGTGCATGGCGGTCGGCTATTACCTGGTTGGGAGCGTCGACCAGACGCTGGCGGAGACGTTCAACGGGTCGAGTTGGTCCATCCTGACCACGCCCGACAAAGGCACCGGCAACAACGCCCTGAACGGGGTCTCGTGTTCCGAGGTGAACCTGTGCGTGGCGGTCGGCTACCGCGATACGAAGACAAACGGTGGCTCGAAGACCCTTGTCGAGGTTTGGAATGGCACGGATTGGTCCATCCAACCGAGCCGCAACAGCAGCGGTGCCTTGGGCAACGCATTGAGCGGCGTGTCGTGCACCAATTCGACGTTCTGCATGGCAGTCGGCCACCACTCCGATGGGGGCTTCGTCGATTCCCTGGCCGAGGTGTGGAACGGCACGTCGTGGTCGATCACCCCCACCCCCGACGTGACCGACGACACCTTCCTCGACGGTGTGTCGTGCACGAGCACGACCAACTGTGTGGTGGCCGGGTATACGGCGAACCCGCACGATACGCAGACCGTGATCGAAGCTTGGAACGGGGCTACCTGGTCGGTCGACTCGAGCACGGACCCGGCCAATGACAGCTATCTCGACGCGGTGTCGTGCGCGAACCCCGCGAACTGTCAGGCGGTGGGTTACTACTCCAGCTCATCGGACGTGTTGGAGACTCTTGTCGAATCGTGGAACGGCAAGGCTTGGACGACCAGCTCGAGCCCGAGCCCCGGGACGAGCGCCAACGCCTTGCTTGGAGTCTCCTGCTCGAGTTCGACGTCGTGCGTGGCCGTTGGCTACTACTCGAACGGATCGACGGATCAATCCCTGGTCGAGACCTACGACGGCACCTGGTCGGTAACGCCCAGTGGCAACGAGGGAACCGGCAACAACGTCGACGAATCTGTTAACTGCCCGAAGCCCAGAATCCACCAGTTGGTCGGTTATTTCGGGGGAGCGGCGCAATCACAAGGACGGATGGGCCAGGTAAAGCCACAAAGCACCTCGGTCGCCCAGACCATGGACGAGAACTTCAACAACGGGAAGACGTGGACCGTCGCTCCGACTCCCAACGAGGGCTACAACGTCAACTCGGCCGTATCGTGCGTCGGCTCCTCGTTCTGCGTCGCAGTGGGCTATTACGAGAACTCTTCGGACGTTCTGCAGACTCTCGTGGAGGCATTCAACGGAACGAACTGGACAATCGTCTCCAGCCCCAATGAAGGCACCTACGACGAACTGGAAGCGGTGTCGTGTTTCAGCTCAACATTCTGTGAAGCGGTGGGCTTCTACGACAACAGTTCCAACTTGACACAGACTCTCGTTGAGACATTCAACGGGACGAGTTGGTCGATCACGTCGAGTCCCTCGAAGTCCGAGGTCAGCAACGTGTTGCAATCGGTTTCATGCCCCAGTTCCACGTTCTGCGCGGCAGCGGGCTTTGAATCTGATTCTGACGATTTGTACCAAACGCTCATCGAGACGTTCAACGGGACCAGTTGGTCGATCAACTCGAGTCCCAACGAAGGAAAAGAAGCGAGTCTTCTCCTAGGTGTCTCCTGCGTCAGCTCGACGTTCTGCCAGGCAGTCGGTTACTACCAACAGTCCGGGGATGAAGGAACTGGGCCCGACAACCTTGCGGAGACCTTCAACGGGACGAAATGGTTGGTCACCCTCGGTACCACCGGCTCGGCGGAGGGCGATGCCTTGAACGCTGTTTCCTGCGTCAACACCGACTTTTGCGAGGCGGTGGGCTACGCAGTCGGCGAAGGGGGTACAACGCCCGAAACCTATTGGCAGACGTGGAGCGGCTCTGGTTGGTCCGGCGGCGAAGGTCCGAACCAAGGGTCTCTGTCCAACGAATTGAATGCCGTCTCGTGTACCAGTTCTACCGATTGTGTTGCCGTCGGTTTCTACGCACTCCAACAAGGGGAGTCGAGCTCTATCAACCAGACACTCGCGGAATCCTTCGACGGGAGTTGGTCCATCGTCTCGAGTCCCGACATAGGAACGAGCGACAACGGTTTCGCAGGTGTCGCGTGCTCCACGGCCACCTTCTGCGTCGGGGTCGGCTATTACCTGTCGGGCAACGAGGTGCCTCAGACCCTCATCGAAACGAGCTCCTGAAGTTTCGCCGCCCGAGGTCTTGCGCGGTCCCCTCTTAGGCTTATCGCCCGACTGGAGCTCGCATCAAGTACCTGCACGCAAAGGCGATTGCGTCGTCCGGTGCGAGTTCTCTGCCCTCTGTGTAAGTGGAGTTGAACACCTCTGATCCGAGCGCTTGGCTTAGAAGTAGGTGATCGTGTTCCCGCAGCAGCATTTCGGTCGGCTCGAGTTTCTCACCGTAGAACTCCAGAAGTCCGTCCGCGGCGCCGTGGAGCTTGGCGGCATCACTCTCTCCGGCGGCAGTAGCGCAATACGCCAGACCAAAGGTGGCATAGGCCACAACCCTGCCGTCGTCGACACGTCGGGCGTGGCCCATGCAATCTCTGAATCTTTCTCTGGCAGCGATATGATCGGAATCGAGCATCTCGCACTTTCCAAGTGCGGCATAGACGTGTGGAAAGAGTCCGTCGTTATGAAGGTCTGAGGAGATATCGAGAACTGTCGCCAGATGAGCGCGGGCCACATCGAGGTTCCCGTCTTCGAGCTCGTGGATCGCCAGACGGCACAGGGCACTGCTGAGTCGCTCGTTGTTCTTCGTGGAGCGGAAGCATCTGATCGCTTCATCGAAATCGGCACGACCTTGGGCCGGGTCCAGTGGGAAGACCGCACTTGCCCGGATGCTCATGGCGAACCCGATGAGATTGAGATCTCCCACCCGACGCGATGTGGAGATTGCTTCGTCCGCTACGTGCAATGCCAGGTCGTTGTTGTCTTCCCCGTATTCGAGCCACGCGAGCTCGCAAAGCGCATCGGCCATCAGGTGCGGTACGTCGAGCCGATGAGCTAGGGCGAGCCCTTCTTCAAGGTTGGCTCTGGCTCGTTCTGTATCGCCCTGCGCCTGGCGCAGTATGCCGCAGGCGACGACCCCTTCGGCGCGTAATCCGAGCGCGGCCGGTTCGTTCGCGAGGTCCAACGTTGACTCGAGAATCCCGATCCCTTCGTGGTAGTAGCCGCGCGCTATCCAGAACTCGCGCATGCTGATCGCGAATCGAAGGGCACGGGCAGAGTCCCCGGTTTCGACAAAGTGCGAGAGCGCCCCCACCACGTTCTCGTGTTCTACCTCGAGTCTCGCTAACCAATGCGATTGGTCAGGACCGGTCAGGTGAGTGGCGGCCGTCTCGGTCAATGCGAGAAATACCGCCGCGTGAGCATCTTGGGTAGAAGACAGCGAGGAACTGTCCTCTTCTCTGAGCCTGCTGTCTGCATAGTCCCGGATCGTCTCCAGCTGCCTGTAGCGCATGGCGCCGCCGGCGGCAGCCTCGCTCTGTACCAAGCTCTTCTCCACCAACGAGCTGAGGACATCGGCGAACTCACGGGTTCCGCTGTCGCTCGGGTCACACACAGCTTCTGCGCTGCGCAGGTCCCACCCGCCGATGAATACGGAAAGTCGGTTGAAAGCTGACTTCTCGTCATCGGTCAAAAGGTCATAAGACCAGTCCACAGCGGCGAGCAGGGTCTGCTGACGAGGAAGCGCCGTTCGGCTCCCACTGGTGAGGAGGCGGAACCGGTGTTCCAAGCGCTCTTCGATGTCTGCGACGGAAAGCGAAGGCAAACGCGCGGCAGCCAGTTCAATTGCCAGCGGGATCCCATCCAGGTGTCTACAAATCGACGCCACATGCGGGGCGCTCGATGAGTCGAGTTGGAAAGATGGATGATGCGAGATCCCTCTGTCTTCGAAGAGACTTACCGATTCGAACCTTCTCAGGTCCTCAGATTCCTCGATCTCGACAGGAGGCGTGGACATGGGAGCAATCCGGATGACCTTCTCTCCCGGGATGGCGAGCGCTTCGCGGCTGGTAGCGAGAATGTGTACCTCCGGGCATGACCGAAGGACGGTCTCGGCGAGGTCAGCGACGGATGCGATGACGTGTTCGCAGTTGTCGAGCACCAGAAGCATGTTGCGACTTCTGAGAACACTCACCAGGGTCTCGAGCATCGAAGCGGTTGGTGCCTCGCGCACCCTCAAAACCTTTGCCACTTCGTTCGCCACTGAAGCGGGATCTGCGATCGCTGCAAGCTCGATGAGCCAGACCCCGTCGCCGGATCCATCCAACAGCTCTGCTGCGACTTGAAGAGCAAGCCGGGTTTTGCCCGATCCGCCGGGACCGGTCAGGGTGACAAGGCGCGATGTCCCGACCGCTTCGTGAATCTGGATAAGTTCGTCCCCCCTTCCTATGAAGCTCGATAGCTGGGCCGGCAGGTTGTTCTCGAGCTCCGGATTGTCCAGAGACCGGATTCGTGGAAACTCGTGAGGGAGGCCTTCGATGTCGAGCTGGAAGATTTGCTCGGGCCGCCCCAGGTCTTTGAGCCGATGGAGACCCAGATCTCGGAGCGACGCACCGCCTGGCAGAAAGTCGCGAACGAGGGAAGCCGCAGTCTCTGACAGGAGGATCTGGCCACCGTGAGCTGCCGATGCGACCCGCGCCGCTTTGTGTACGTCGAAACCGACGAGGCCCGTGGAACGTTGCCGTGCTTCGCCCGCGTGTACGCCCATGCGGACACGAACGTGCTCTCCACCGGGCCAGACATGTGAGGTTAGAGAACGCTGCATTTCGATGACCGAGGCCGCACAGTCCCTCGACGAATCGAACACACAGAAGAAGCCGTCTCCCGCGGTATCAACCTCGTTACCTCGGTGCGCAGACAGAGCGGACCTGATGAGCTGATGGTGATCGGCCAGGATTAGAGAATAGGAATCCTCTCCGACGCGCCCTAGGAGCGCCGTCGATCCTTCGATGTCCGTGAAAAGGAATGCCAGCGTCGCCGTGGAAAAAGCTTAAGCGACCCCCGATTCTCGACGCCCCGAGCTGCTATTCAGCCCGACCTCGCAAGCCTGTCCAGCTCCCTACTCACCGAATGGCTTCAGGCAGGCGCGAAGGGCTCGGCGAATCGTCGCGGCCCTGTGCGTGCCCTCCGCGCCTTCGCCTTGCTCAGTTCGTCGCCAGCCTCGGCCTCCATGACCAACTCATCGAGGAAGTCGTCGGTTGGCTCTCGGAGCCCACGTCCCCTTCAGCCATCACGTCGACCAACGACCTGAGAGAGCGCGCACTGGGCTCATGGCACATCAGATGTGCCATGAATGCGGCGTGGAACAGACGGATGACGGCCGGAAGCCGAGCATCCAACCCTCTGACCTGGGATCTCTCGAGAGCGGGCGGCGGGAATCGAACCCGCGTTCTCAGCTTGGGAAGCTGATGTTCTACCGCTGAACTACGCCCGCTAGCTGGCGCAACACTATCGTGCTGCCCCGATGGTGCTCTCTGACCGGTCCATTCGGGAAAGTCTGAAATCAGGCCAAATCGTCATCGAACCGTTGGGGGAGGGTTGTGTCCAGCCGTCCTCGGTTGACCTCCACGTAGATCGCTACTTCCGGCTCTTCCGTAACCACACGATGCGGGTCATCGACGTGAGAGAGGACCTCGAGGACCTGACGGAGCTGGTCGAAATCCCTGAGGGCGACGCCCTGATCCTGCATCCGGGAGAATTCGTGCTCGGATCGACCTCGGAGCGGGTCAAGCTTCCGGCCGACCTGGTAGCCCGCCTCGAAGGCAAGTCCTCCCTCGGAAGGCTCGGCCTCTTAATTCACTCCACCGCCGGTTTCGTCGATGCCGGCTGGGACGGGCACCTGACCCTTGAGCTCTCGAACGTCGCAAACCTGCCCATCACCGTTTATCCGGGTATGAAGATCGGACAGATCAGCTTTCTCCAGATGACCACCGCCGCCGACCGCCCGTACGGGTCGGAAGGGCTCGGATCGAAATACCAAGGTCAGCGAGGTCCAACTCAGAGCCGCTACTTCGAGAACTTCCGCAATTGACGCAGACAATGGGCACACCGCTTTCGTAGCCGACCCAAACGGAGCCCGCTCCGCCAACGCGCCGGTCCGGCCATCGAGCCGGCGATCCGACCCTGTTTGACGACCCCGCCACATAGGAGGACCTTTCCTTGCCAGTCCGGTACGCCATCGGAGTAGCCGTCACAGTCGTGGCGGTCGCCGTGGCATCTCGCCGTTTCTTCCAGCTCTACCGTCTGGCGGCAGCGGGCCAGCCCGACCCGGCCCGGTTTCAGCATCTGAACGTCGATGCTGAGCTGACCGACGTCGGCGCTCAGCGCAAGCTCTTTAAGCGGACGATCCCCGGGCTTGCCCACGCCTTCGTCTTCTGGGGCTTCACCGTCCTGCTCTTCACCATCCTCGAGGCCTACGGGGACCTGTTCGACAAGAACTTCTTCGTACCCGCCATCGGGCGCGGCAGGGCGCTCGGCTTCTTCGAGGACTTCTTCGCCGTAGCCGTTCTGCTCGGCCTGATCGTCTTCGCAGTGATCCGGGTTGTCCAGTCACCCGCGCGTCGCGAGCGAAAGAGCCGCTTCTATGGATCGCACACCGGCGCCGCCTGGGCCGTTCTCGGGATGATCGCCCTCGTGATGATCACGCTTCTCGGCTACCGGGCCGCGCAGGAGAACACCGGTGATTTTCCCTACGGCCGATCGTGGTGGCCTTTCGCGTCAAGGGCTTTGGGTGCGGCCTTTTCTCACTTCGGCCGTGCCACGAACGGGCACCTGGAGACCATCCTTCTGGTGGCGAACATCGCTCTGATCATGGGTTTCCTGGTCTTCATCGCCTACTCGAAGCACCTTCACATCTTCGTCGCCCCCCTGAACGTCCTCACCAGCAGAAAGCCGGTCGCTCTCGGTCCTCTGTATTCCACGCCGGACATGGACATGGAGAACGTCGATGAGGACACGGTCTTCGGAGCAGGGCACATCGAGGACCTCAGCTGGAAGCACATACTGGACCTCTACAGCTGTACGGAGTGCGGTCGCTGTCAGGACGCCTGCCCCGCTTGGACCACCGGCAAGCCGCTCTCACCCAAGCTCCTGATCATGGGACTTCGCGACAATCTCTTCGAGAATTCCTCCCGCCTGTTGCCGACGACCCTTCCCTTCGGGCACAAGCATGCGAACGGATCCGCAGAAGGCGCCGGTGCAACCGCCACTGCCACCAAGCCCGACGACCAGAAGCTGGTCCCGAACACCATCACGCCCGACGTGCTGTGGTCATGCCTCACCTGCGGCGCGTGCGTCGAGCAGTGCCCCGTCGACATCGAGCACGTCGACACCATTGTCGACATGCGCCGCTACCAGGTTCTGATGGAGTCCGAGTTCCCGTCAGAGGCCGGGCTCATGCTCCGCAACCTCGAGAACCAGGGAGACCCGTGGGGTCTCGGCGCATCCAAGCGCACCGACTGGACCAAAGCGCTTGACTTCGAGATCCCGGTGGTCACCGACGAGATCCCCGACGACATCGACTATCTCTATTGGGTGGGCTGCGCCGGAGCACTCGATGAGCGCGCCCGCCGGTCCACTCAAGCAACGGCCCGGTTGCTGCATCAGGCCGGGGTGAAGTTCGCCATCCTCGGTCCACGGGAGTCGTGCACCGGGGACCCCGCCCGGCGCCTCGGAAACGAGTACCTCTACCAGGAGGTCGCCAAGGCGAACATCGAGACGCTCAACGAGGTGAAGGCGTACAACATCATCGCCTCATGCCCTCACTGCTTCAATTCGATCGGCCGCGAGTACCCCGCGCTCGGCGGCAACTACGAGGTGATCCACCACAGCCAACTGTTGGCTCAGCTCGTCGCGGACAGCAAGCTCACCCCCGGTACCTACGAAGCCAGCGTCACCTACCACGACCCGTGCTACCTCGGGCGGCACAACCGCGTGTTCGACGAGCCGCGCGACGTGCTCAGCTCGATTGACGGTGTCGAGCAGATCGAGATGCGGCGCTGCCGCGAGAAGAGCTTCTGCTGCGGCGCCGGCGGTGCGCGCATGTGGATGGAGGAGGACATCGGCGAGAGGGTGAACCTTCACCGCACGGACGAAGCGTTGTCGACAGGGGCCGACGTCGTATCGACGGCCTGTCCCTACTGTCTAATCATGCTCGACGACGCGGTGCGCACACGTCAGAGGGAAGACGACGTGAAGGTGCTCGACATCTCCCAGGTGATGGAAGCCTCCATGACGGAGGCGAACAGCCGGAAAAGCTGACCGTCACAAAGCTGACAGGCAGAAAGTCGAGCGTCAGGTGAAGGAGCGCTTGTCCGCTTCGCGCAGACGCTCCGACATGGCCACGAGCAACTTGCGCGCCATGCCGGGCATCGAGTCCAGCAACCCGTTGAACTGTCGCTGCTCGAGCACGAGCAACTTCATCGGCGTGTCGGACACGATGGTCGCCGATCGCGGCAGCCGGTCCAATAGAGAGAGCTCTCCGAAGTAACGACCGGGTCCGAGGCTCGTCACCCGGCGGCCTCCGCGCTTTATGGTCGCGGTCCCTTCCACGATGTAGAAGAACTCGCGCCCGACGGTTCCTTCTTCGCACAGCACCACGCCCGCGGGGACTTCGACCTCCTCGACCGCTTTACGGATCATGCGCAGCTGGTTGGCCGGGCATGCCGAAAAGAGCCAGATCTCCCCGAGATCAATCCCCTTCGATTTGGTCGCCATACCCGGAGGCTACCTACCCGAGGGGCGCCAATGCTGGTTGTCGCGCTACCATCCCCCGGATGCGCGCCGAGGGCGGTCCCGAGAACTGGGAGGGTGACGCTCCTCCAAAGTTGAATGCCGGGCAGCGCCTACTCCTGCGGATTCCGAGGGTTAAGCGGAGCTCAGAGCCCAAAACGCCTATCAGCGACTGGGCCCGGCGGAACTTTATGAAGCCGGAAGATCCCGATCGGAAACCCAAGGCCGAGGAGATTCCCGACGGTGTCGAGGAGCTCGAGGACCTCGTCAAGTACGCGAACAATAAAGAGCGGGCTTGGGGCTTGCTTGCTGCTCCGATCGGCGCCGCCATCTCATTCGCCGTAGCTCACGTGTTGGTCGAGAACGACCCGGCGCACTACCTGAAGGATGGGCTGGTCAACAGCCATTACGTCAACCCTTCGACATACGACGACGTGTTTTTGGTCACGCTCGTCTTGGCGATGGGCATTCTCGTCTCATCGCTTTTGCGCAAGCGTCTTTTCATAGGGATCTTCGCCGCCATGTTCGGCCTGGCGATCTTCAACATGCACTACTGGGGCTTCGGTATTCCGTTTATCTTGATGGGGGCGTGGTACCTGGTAAGGACCTTCAGGCTGCAGAGGGCGCTTCGCGAAGCGACGGGCGAAGTCTCGAGGTACGCGGCCAGAGAGAACGCGGCGAAGGCCAGCCGGACGACTCCGACGCCGAGCCCGAGCAAGCGCTACACGCCGCGAGCTTCAACTTCCAACCGTGCCCTCAAGGGTCGGCCCGTGAATCAGAAGAGGGCCGTCTGACCCTTCGGGATCGGCAAAAACCCCAAATTTCCGGGGGTTTTTGGAGGCACTGCGCCGCCAACGCGTAATCACGATCCCGAGCGCGAGCACAAGCGCGATCAACAGCAGCGTCGGAATCACGTATACCGACACTGACGTGTGCTCGCCGTTCACCTGGGAGACGCTCGACACCAGACCGGGATTGTTGCGGTCGGCTACGACCACAACCTTTGCGCCCACATCGTGTGCTTGCGATCCAGGTACCGGATCGTTATAGGTGTGCCCGTTGAAGGTGAAGGTGCCTTCACAGTCGTAACCAACCGGGTTGCTCCCGCTTCCGCCCAGCAGTCCCTGGCACCCGGTAACGGTCTCTGTGACCCTCACCCCTTGAGTCTTCAGCGCGGCGATCTGATCGTTCTGGTGTACGCCGGCGACATAGAGGGCCACGACAGAGACAGCAAGAGAAACCAGGCAGATAACAAGAATCGCCTGGCCGATGCGGCGTGGATCCGCTTCGACGCGTGCACCGCGCAGTGTGGTGAGAGGTTCGTTCGAGATGTCCCGATGGTATCTGCGAAGTGTCCTCGGGTCTCTTCCGATCTGACTGGGTGTCAGTTCATATTCCGGTAACAAACACGTGACAGAGCCGAAACGACCTACCTCCATCCTTGGGGCGGCAGGGCAAACGTCTGTTCAAGTCTTGGCGCACCCAGAGTCGTGTGACGCCCGTCTGTTGACGCGCGCCCTGACTCGTGTCGACCGTACGAGAGGAGCGCTCCACCAGTGCATGTGCAGCTGCTAACTGTGCTAGCCGCTATAAAGCCGGTGCCATATCCGAGCTGGCTGAATACGGGAGACAACACGTGGCAGATCACTGCTGCCACGTTTGTCGGGCTGATGAGCCTCCCTGGGTTGGCCGTCCTTTATGCGGCGGTGGTCCCGAAGAAATGGGCGGTCAACGTGCTGGCGATGATGTTTGCCGGCTTTTCGCTCGTGCTGATCGCATGGGTGCTGTGGACCTACAACTTGGGCTTCGGAGCCACGTCGTTGGGTCACGGAGTCGTGAATGGCGTACAAACCCAGTTCGGAAATACGAAGGTGGGAACCTGGGCGCACTTCTTCGACAACTTCGTCGGCCGGCCGGGAACGATCACGAACAGCGTGCAGGAACAGGGTCAGGCCGTTTCCGCGGCCAACACCGCAATACCGTTCCATTTCCCGACTGACACGCTCGCTTACTTCCAGTTCGTCTTCGCTGCGATCACGCCGCTTCTGTTTCTCGGCAGCGTTCTCGGTCGCATCAAATTCAGCGCGTGGTGCATCCTGATCGTGTTCTGGTCGACGATCGTCTACGGCGTGGACGCGTTCCTGCTGTGGGGTGGCGGTTACTTCGCACAGGAGGGTGCACTTGACTTCTCCGGTGGATTCGTCATCCACATGTCCGCCGGTGTCTCCGGCTTCGTAGCGGCATGGGTTCTCGGGCCCCGGCTCAAACGAGATCGGGACCACTTCGTTCCGAACAACCTGTTGATCGCAGCGGTGGGAGCAGGAATCCTGTGGCTCGGTTGGAACGGGTTCAACGGTGGTGACCCGTACTACGCGGGCGCCAGCATGGCCGCCGCGGTCGTGAACACCAACCTGGCCACAGCCGTCGGCGTCGTGGTGTGGATGGGCATGGACGCCTGGCTGTCGAAGTCGAAGAAACCGACTTTCCTCGGCGGCGTGAACGGAATGATCTGCGGCCTGGTCGGGATCACACCGTGTGCCGGCTGGGTCGACGGTTGGGGTGCCATAGCAGTGGGTGGTATCTGCACGATCGTCGTGTGGACCTGCTGGAACTACTTGAGCAAGGTCCGTCCGTTCAGCAAGGTTGACGACGCACTCGGTGTCATCTACACCCACGGCATCGCCGGTTTCTTCGGTGGTCTGTTGCTCGGTGTATTCGGCGACCCGGGCGAGACCGAGTACGGCTGTGGCCACCTCGACGCCAACGGGCAGGTGGTGCATACGTCGAACGCTCTCTATAACAATGGAGGCGGCGGTTGTTCACCGTTCTCTGTGCACGGGCTGATGTACACAGGGTCGTGGGGTCAGGTGTGGCAACAGTTCAGAGCGGCCATATTCGTGATCTTCTGGTCTGCACTCATCACCTTCATACTGATGAAGCTGATCAACCTGATCCTGCCTGGTGGCGCCAGATACTCAGAGGACATCCTCGAAATCGGAGACGTGGCCATCCATGACGAGGAGGCCTACCCGGAGCCGGCATTCTCGGTACGATCCGGAGGGGCGTTCGCAATGGCCGGGATCGAGGTGGGTTCACTGACACCACCGACACCGACGGATTCTGATCCGCCCCCGGGTCAGCCGCCATCTGGTGAACGGTCGTAGGGAAATCAGGACGAGAGGAGGAAATCAATCATGAAATTGATCGTCGCCGTCCTGAAGCCCTTCAAGCTCGACGATGTGAAGGAGGCCTTGAAGGGGCTCGGTGTGCAAGGCATGACGCTGAGCGAATCCCAGGGCTACGGCCGCCAACGCGGCCACACGGAGGTCTATCGAGGTGCCGAGTACGAGGTCGACTTCGTCCCGAAGCTGAAGGTCGAGGTCATCGTCGAAGACTCGCAGACCGACGAGGTTGTGAATGCAATCGTGAATTCCGCTAAAACCGGAAAGATCGGCGACGGGAAGGTCTGGGTCGTCCCTCTCGACACGGTCGTCCGGGTTCGAACCGGAGAGCGCGGGTCGGACGCACTCTGATCTCCGGGCGGCGCCCCGCTCCTGGGCGTCACCCCGAGATACGCGTCCGCACCGCACTCCGGGAAAGACGAGTCTGCTGTGCACTGGTAACGGTCGCCCTTTCGGGGGCGGCCGTTACCGCGTCTCGACTCAGCCCGCTTGACGCCTTACCGCCTCAGCAGCGGCGGCGATCGCTTCGGGATCCCCGAGCTCGCGGTACTCCGCCACGGAAAGGTCGTCGTTCAGCCTGAACCACTGGGGCACTCCGGTCGGGATCTCGAGGTCGACGATGTCTGAATCCGAGATGTTCTGAAGGTGCTTCCGCAACGCCCGGATCGAGTTGCCGTGCGCCACCACCAGAACACCACCGACCGTCTTCAGATCCATTGCGATGGCGTCGGCCCAATACGGCACCATCCGCTCCACCACATCAGCCAGGCATTCGCTCAAGGGAAGCTCTTCCGCGGGCACGTCGCGGTAGCGGGGATCGCGCGCCGGGTTCATGTCGCTCGACTCATCGAGGGGCGGGGGAGGCGTGTCGTAGCTCCGGCGCCACACCTTCACCTGATCCGCCCCGAACTTCGCTGCAGTCTCTTTCTTGTCCAGCCCCTGGAGAGCCCCGTAGTGACGCTCGTTGAGCCTCCAGTGCCGCCGGACCGGTAGCCACTCGCGATCGAGCTCCTGGAGCAGCAGGTTGGCGGTCTGGATGGCCCGCTTCAACACCGACGTGTGCAGCACCCACAGGTCCAGATCACCGACCTCTTTCAGCAACCGGCCGGCTTCGGCGGCCTCTGCTCGGCCCCGGTCGGTGAGACCGACGTCCACCCAGCCGGTGAAGAGGTTCAGCTCGTTCCATTCGGACTGTCCGTGACGGACGAGGACCAGGTCGGGCACGATCCCGAGCGTACCGATCCCGGCAACGCTTGACGAAGCCAAAGATGGAGGAGTAGCCGGGTCCTCCGACCCTCGTCATCCGGCCCTCCTGAGCCTGTCTAGGCCCTGAGCAGGTCCTTTCCGCGCCCGCTGCCGCCCTGTCCATCCGGGAGATCCCCCGATTTCCCCCAGAAGGGGAATAAAGGGCGCAACAGACTTGATATACAGACACTCAAGTTTGCTAGTCTTGATTGAGTCAGAGGCGGGACAGCCGCCTTAGGATCGAAACAGGCGGGCGCGTGAGTGCCTTCCCAGCAAAGAACCAAGCAAGCAGGGAACTAGAGAACTACAGCAATACCAACAGAGGAGAACGGAGGAGAAATGCCCAAGGCAGTCGGAATCGACTTGGGAACGACGAACTCGGTGGTGAGTGTGCTCGAGGCCGGCGAGCCCGTGGTCATACCCAACGCCGAGGGGAACCGGACGACACCGTCCGTGGTCGGATTCTCGAAGTCGGGCGAAGTCCTGGTGGGGGAGGTCGCCAAAAGGCAGGCCATCACCAACCCCGATCGCACGATCCGCTCCGTGAAGCGCCACATGGGCACTTCGTGGACGATCGACATCGACGGGAAGAAGTACACACCGCAGGAAATATCAGCGCGCATCTTGCAGAAGCTGAAGCGCGACGCCGAAAGCTACCTGGGTGACACGGTCAACCAGGCCGTCATCACGGTGCCTGCTTACTTCGACGACGCGCAGCGCACCGCGACACAGGAAGCAGGGAAGATCGCGGGCCTCGAGGTCCTGCGGATCATCAACGAGCCCACCGCGGCCGCGCTCGCATACGGCCTCGACAAAGAGTCTGCAGATCAGACGGTTCTGGTCTTCGACCTCGGTGGAGGAACGTTCGACGTGTCGGTCCTCGAGATCGGCGACGGCGTGTTCGAGGTGAAGTCGACATCGGGAAACACACATCTCGGTGGCGATGACTGGGACCAGCGTGTCATCGACTGGTTGGTCAAGACCTTCAAGGACAAAGAGGGTGTCGATCTTTCGAACGACAAGATGGCACTGCAGCGCCTGAAGGAAGCATCGGAGAAGGCGAAGATCGAGCTGTCCTCCGTTCAGGAGACGCAGATCAACCTCCCGTTCATCACGGCCACTTCCGATGGTCCGAAGCACCTGGACGAGAAATTGACTCGCGCCAAATTCAATGAGCTCACCCAGGATCTGACGGACGCCTGCAAAGGGCCGTTCGAGCAGGCCATCCGTGACGCTGGGCTGGATAAGTCACAGGTCGACCACGTGATTCTGGTCGGTGGGTCGACGCGTATGCCGGCGATCCAGGACCTGGTGCAGAACCTGACAGGCAAGGAGCCCCACAAGGGTGTCAACCCTGACGAGGTGGTCGCCGTCGGTGCTGCCGTCCAGGCCGGCGTGCTCAAGGGTGAGGTGAAGGACATCCTGTTGTTGGACGTCACTCCTCTCTCCCTCGGTATCGAGACCAAGGGTGGCGTGATGCACAGGCTTATCGAGCGCAACACCACCATCCCCACCAAACGCTCCGAGGTGTTCACCACCGCAGAGGACAACCAGCCCTCTGTCGAGGTGCACGTGCTCCAGGGCGAGCGCGAGATGGCGATGTACAACAAGACGCTCGGCAAGTTCCAGCTGGTCGACCTTCCGCCCGCACCGCGCGGCGTGCCGCAGATCGAGGTCGCTTTCGACATCGACGCCAACGGCATCGTGCACGTGTCGGCCAAGGACCTGGCGACCTCCAAGGAGCAGTCGATGACCATCACCGGTCAGTCCTCTCTCGCTAAGGACGAGATCAACCGGATGGTCCGCGACGCCGAGTCGCATGCAGACGACGACCGTCGTCGCCGCGAGGAGGCCGACGTCCGCAACCAGTCCGACACTCTCGTGTACCAGACCGAACGGCTCCTGCGTGATCAGGGCGACAAGTTCGAGGGTGACGAGAAGGAGAAGGTCGAGCAGGCCCTGGCCAGCTTGAAAGAGGCCCTCGGTGGCACCGACGTGGAGCACATCAAGACTGCGACCGAAGCGTTGATGTCGGCGAGCCACAGCTTCTCGGAGAGGCTGTACGCCCAGGCGACCGCATCGTCGGCCGCGGCGGGCGGGGGCGGCTCCAACGGCCCTTCGAACGATGACGCTGACACGTCCTCCGATGACGAGGTCGTGGACGCCGAGATCGTGGACGAGCCGGGTGCGTGAGCATGCCTTCCAATGGATCGCGTCACCAAGACGACGCGCTGGGTAGTGCCGGCGGTTCCGGGTCCGGCGCGAACTCCGGTAATCGTGACCGGGGCGAGGGTGAGGCCCTCGCTCCGGAACACGGGGCAACCGGAGCCGGTATCCCGAACGTCTTCGAGGGATTGTCCCCCGACCTGACCGTCGGAGAGGACGGTCCTGAAGAGATCGTCAGACTGGCCAAGGAGCGTGACGAGGTCCTCGACACGCTCCGGCACCTTCAGGCCGACTTCGAGAATTACAAAAAGCGCGTGGAGCGCCAGTCACAGGAATTGCGTGACCGCGCCAACGAGCGTCTGGTCGAAGCGCTTCTTCCCGCTCTCGATGCGTTCGGGATGGCCCGTGCGCATCTGAGCGACTCGGACGCATCGCCGGAGACCAAGGCTCTTCTGCAGGCCGCTTCGCTATTCGAGAGCGCACTGCAGAAAGAAGGTCTGGAGCGGATCGTCGCAGAAGGTGTTCCGTTCGATCCTTCGTCGCACGAGGCGGTCGATCATGTAGCTGCCGATCATGTAGCTGCCGATCACGTGTCGGCCGGCAATGTGTCGGCCGGCAATGTGTCGGCTGACGGTGCTGGTTCTGAGTCGGACATCGCCGAGGGTGAGATCGTCGGCGACGGGCCCGATGTGTCTGAGACATCTGACGCAGGTGGCTCCCATGCCGGTCCCACGGTGGACGCCGTGTTCCGTCCGGGTTACGTGTGGAAGGGCCGGGTCATCCGTCCGGCCATGGTCAGAGTTCGCGGTTGATAGTTCGCGGTTGATGATTCGCGGGTGAGAGAAGAACGGAAGGAATTAAGTGGCCCCGCAGCGTGAATGGTTCGAAAAGGACTACTACTCGGTTCTCGGTGTGTCAGAGACGGCCACAGAGAAGGAGCTCACGCGCGCCTACAGAAAGCTCGCCAAGCAGTACCACCCGGACACCAACCCGGGATCCGAGGACAAGTTCAAGGAGATCTCGGCCGCTTATGACGTCGTCGGCGATCCGGACAAGCGCAAGGAGTACGACGAGGTCAGAAAGCTCGGTCCGATGGCCGGTCAGTTCCCCGGAGGTTTCGGGGGAGGCGGCGGTTTCGGCGGTGGGCAGGGGCAGAACGCCACGTTCCGCCTCGACGACCTCGGCGATCTGGGCGACCTGCTCGGCGGGCTCGGAGGTTTCGGGCGTTCGCGCCGGCAGCGGAACCAGACCGGCGGTCCGCAGCGCGGTCAAGACGTGCACGCGCGCCTGCATCTCTCATTCGAAGATGCGATCCGCGGGGTCACCACGGCCGTGCATGTCGACGGTGAAGCACGATGCGAGACCTGTAAGGGATCAGGCGCGGCTCCGGGAAGCTCCCCGGTCACCTGCACCCGGTGCCACGGGCGGGGAGTGCTCGACGAGAACCAGGGATTGTTCAGCCTGAGCCGCGTGTGCCCGCAGTGCGGTGGTCGAGGCACGACGATCGACAAGCCGTGCCCCACTTGCCATGGCACCGGGGTGACCAAGCGTGGTCGCGAGGTGAAGGTCAGGATCCCGCCCGGCGTCGAGGACGGTCAGACGATTCGCGTCAAAGGCCGCGGGGAGGCCGGACGTAACAACGGTCCCGCCGGCGATCTGTATGTGGATGTGGCGGTCGAGAACCATTCGCTGTTCGGTAGACGCGGCAGGAACCTCACGCTCGAGGTCCCCGTCACGTTCCCTGAGGCCGTGCTGGGCTCGACGGTGAAGGTGCCCACACTCGACGATCCGGTGACCTTGAAGATTCCCGCCGGCACGCCCAGTGGAAAGACATTCAGGGTGAAAGGGCGGGGAGTGCCCGCAGGAAAGCGCGGCGCCGCGGGTGACCTGCTCGTGACCGTCGTGGTCTCCGTACCGGAGAAGTTGACTGACGAGCAGCGCGCCGCGGTGGAGCAGTTGGCGGCCGCGTCCGACGAGGACAGCCCGCGCTCGTTTCTCGGAGTTTGAGTAAATAGGTCTGAATTAGAGGTTGATGAAGATGAAAAAGTTTGATGGAGACCCGACCAATAGAGCCGTCTACGTCATTTCCGTCGCGGCGGAGCTTGCGGGTGTCCACCCTCAGACTCTCCGCGTCTACGAGAGGCGTGGACTCGTTGATCCGCTGCGCACCGGGGGCGGCTCGCGCCGTTACTCCGAACGCGACCTGGCGCGTCTGCGCCACATTCAGGATCTGACCGCGGAGGGGCTGAATCTCGAGGGCGTACGCCGGGTGTTGATGCTCGAGTCCGAGGTGGAACGCCTTCAGGGCGAAGTAGAGGAATTGCGAAACGAGATGCGCGAAGCACTCGCCAACACCCACCGTCAGTACAGGCGCGATCTCGTGCCCCTACGCCAGCTGCCCGCCCCCGGGTGGGGAGCGCGCAAGCCCCGCCGGTAAGAAATCAGCACGCTGATAATCGAGGAAAAGAATGGTTCTTGACCCCAATCGCTGGACACTAAAAACACAGCAGGCGGTGAATGAAGCCGCCAGCGAGGCGCGCTCTCTGAGTCACGCCGAGGTGATGCCTGAGCATCTGCTCTCCGCGGTCCTGTCTCAGCCCGAAGGCATCGCCGTCCCGCTGCTCGCACGCGCGGGGGTGGACACCCGCGAGGTGTCGACCCGCATCTCCAATCGCTTGGCGAATGTCCCCAAGGCCTACGGCACCAGCGAACCGACCCTGTCGCGCGAGAGCCGCGACCTGTTCGAAGCAGCCGACGCTCTGCGTTCCGACATGTCCGACGAGTACCTGTCGATCGAGCATGTGCTGCTCGCCATGTCCGATCTGATCGGGGTGAGCAGGGACAAGCTGCTGGCCTCGTTGCGCGAAGTGCGTGGCAGCCACCGGGTCACCTCGCAATCACCAGAGGAGCAGTACCTGGC
>JBAPRR010000132.1:0-4875 GCA_049281195.1 Acidimicrobiales bacterium | reverse complement strand
TGCGCTCGAAGGCGACGTCCCCGCACACACTGGTCGTGCTCGAAGCGGACTACGAAGGCGTGGAGAAGACCCGCCGGTCCCACGGCAAGGCGTTCCGGACCGAAGAGGGGTTCTCCCTCACGTATCTGCCTTTCATCGCGCGAGCCACGGTCGAGGCGCTGCACGAATGGCCCAATCTGAACTCTTCGGTGGGCGACGACGAGCTGATCGTTCATCACCGGATCAATCTCGGCATTGCGGTCGACCTCGACAACAAGGGACTGATCGTCCCGGTGATCCATGGCGCGGAGGAGTTGACGTTGCGCGGGATGGCGCGTCGGATCCGCGACCTCTCCACCCGCGCCCGCACCAAACAGCTGAACGCCGACGACATAAGCGGCGGGACGTTCTCGATGACCAACGCCGGTCCGTTCGGCACCTTTTTGACTGCGCCGATCATCAACCAGCCGCAGGTCGGGATCCTGTCTACCGACGGTGTCAAACGGCGCCCGGTGGTGATCACCGCAGATGACGGTTCGGAGTCGATCGGCATCCATTCGATGGGTCTTCTGTGCCTTTCTTGGGACCACCGTGCTGTCGATGGTGCGTACGCGGCAGCCTTCGTGGCGAGAGTGGTCGAGATATTGGGCACGCACGACTGGGACGCCGAGCTCTAAAGCTCGGGCTCAAGTGCACGCAGCAGTCCGGTCGCGAGAATTCCCGTGTTGAGACTCAGATGGCTCGGCAGGGTGCCCTACGAAGAGGCACATGAGTTGCAGCGCGCGCTGCGCGATGCCGACCAGCCTCGCGACGGTTATGTGCTGATGCTCGAGCATCCTCATGTAGTAACTGTTGGTTTGCGTGGCGACATGTCGCACGTGCTTGCCGATCCGGCGACCATCGGATCGCTCGGGGGGAAGGTCGTTCGCACGGATCGAGGGGGAGACGTCACCTACCACGGTCCCGGGCAGATGGTGGTCTATCCGATCGTCGACGTGCCGAAGGGTCCCCGGTCGATCCCGTGCTTCGTGCACCAGGTGGAGCAGATCGTGATCGACGCCATCGGTCAGCTCGGGCGCGATGCCGGGCTCGCCGGGTTCGCCGGCCGGGTCGGACGTCTCGCCGATTATCCCGGCGTGTGGGTTGATCCGCACGGTCCCGATCCGAAGAAGATCTGTGCCATCGGGATCCGGGTGAGCCGGGGCCGGTCGATGCATGGGATCGCCCTGAACGTGAGCCCGGACATGGAGTGGTTCTCGCGGATCGTTCCCTGCGGGATAACGGACAAGGGGGTCACGTCGCTTGCGCTCGAGGGCGTGAACTGCTCGATGGCCGAAGTGGCCGATGCCATCGCCACGCAGGCCGTTTCGGCATGGGCGCCCGACGGCGAGTACGACCGCCAAGATGTTGCCGGGCTCCATCCCGTCCCCTCACCCTTGATCATGGCTCCCGCTTTCGTGTCTCCTGATGTCGCGGCTCGCGCTGTCGCAGCTCCTGATGTCGTGTCTCCCGCCCCCGGAGCTTCGGCGAAGATTCGCCTCCGCCAGGCCGGCGTGGATCCGGACGCCGGGGTTCCCATGCGCGAGCGCAAGCCTCAGTGGCTGAGGGCGCCGGTGGTGATGGGGGATCGGTTCAGGAATCTGGGAAGAACGATGCGGGACCTGGGCCTCGTAACTGTTTGCGAGGAGGCCGGCTGCCCCAACATCTACGAGTGCTGGGCGGACGGAACGGCCACGTTCATGATCAACGGCGAGCGGTGCACGCGTGCATGCGGGTTCTGCCTCGTCGATACCCGCCATCCCATGCCGATCGATCCCGAAGAGCCGGTCAAGGTGGCAGAAGCGGTCGAGAAGATGGGTCTCGCCTATGCGGTGGTGACCGCAGTCGCGCGCGACGACATGCCCGACGGCGGTGCCGAGGCGTTCGCGGCAACGATCCGGGCCATCCGCGAACGCTGTCCCGGTACCTCGGTCGAGGTACTGATCCCGGATTGCAAGGGGAACGGGGAGGCTCTCGACCTGATCTTCGCCGAACGGCCCGAGGTGCTCAACCACAACCTCGAGACGGTGGCACGTTTGCAACGCGCGGTCAGACCGTCCGCCGGCTACGCCCGCAGCCTCGCAGTGCTCGCCCGTGCGGCCAAGGCCGGTCTCGTCGTGAAGTCGGGGATCATCCTCGGGATGGGCGAGACCACCGGGGAAGTGAGGGCCGCGCTCGTTGATCTCCGGGCCGTGGGGGTGTCGATCGTGACGATCGGTCAGTACCTGAGACCGAGCGCCAAGCACATCCCGGTCGCCCGCTGGGTTACGCCGGAAGAATTCGAGGAGCTGGGAGAGTTCGGTCGGAATCTCGGATTCGATCACGTGGAGTCCTCTCCTCTTACGCGTTCGAGCTATCACGCGAAGGCCGCGATGGAGTCTGCGAACGGCGTCGGGGGGCAATCTGCGGTTCCGGTCGAGTTCGTCGTGCGCCGAGGGGCCTGATATCCGCATCCGCATTCCGCATCCGCATCTCAGAACGCCTCGCGAGCGTGAGAGGCTGGACTCATGACAGAGCCCCTATCCGCTGACTCGATCAAATCGAGAAAATCCCGGATCGACGGTGTCCTCCGGCGCATGGACGAGCAGGGATTCGACGTGCTGTTGCTGTCTCTCGGTGCGGACTTGCCTTGGCTCACGGGCTATCTGGCTATGCCCCTCGAGAGGTTGACCGTGCACGTCTTGCGCCGGGACGGTGAGTCGGTACTGATCGTGCCCGAGCTCGAGGCTCCACGGGTTGCGCCGGCTCCCGACCTGTTCGAGTTGCGTCCGTGGAAGGAAGGCGACGATCCCTTCGAGATCGCAGCGCGCATCGCCGGTGGTGCTGCTCTGAAGACAGTGGGCATCTCCGATCGGGCCTGGGCGAGCTCCCTTCTGACGTTTCAGACAAAGCTCCCCGACGTCAATTGGCGTCCGGCATCGGAGGTCACTTCGGCTCTGCGAGCGGTGAAGGACGACTTCGAGGTGGAGAGTCTCCGCGCGGCCTCCGCGGCGGCAGATCGTGTTGCGATCGAACTGCAGGGCGGCGAGATAGCGATGGTGGGAAGAACCGAAGCGGAGGTGTCGGACGACATCTCGGCGCGGCTGGTCGCAGAAGGCCACGATCATGTCAACTTCGCGATCGTCGGAAGCGGGCCGAACGCGGCGAGCCCACACCATCACGCGAGCGAGCGGCGGATCAGCCGGGGCGAAGCCGTCGTGTGCGACTTCGGCGGTTCGCTTTCCGTCGGTGGGGACGTCGGGTACTGCTCTGACATCACCCGTACGGTCTGTATGGGTGAAGCATCGGATCCCGAAGTCGCCAAGTGCTACGAGGTGCTGAAGCGAGCGCAGAAGGCCGGAGTCGACGCGGTGCGGCCCGGTGTGACTGCGGAGTCGGTCGATGCCGCCGCTCGCAAGGTCATCGACGACGCGGGACTCGGTGACAGGTTCATCCACCGCACCGGTCACGGGATCGGGATCGAGGAGCACGAGGACCCCTACATCATCTCGGGAAACAGGGTCATCCTCGAGAAGGGGCACGCGTTTTCAGTCGAGCCCGGGATTTACATTCCTGGGCGTTTCGGGATGCGGCTCGAGGACATCGTCGTGGTCACCGACGACGGTTGCGAGTCTCTCAACAAGGTCGACCATTCGATGGTGCTTCTCGACGCCTGAGTTTCCAGGTCGGAACCGCCGGCATGCGGACCGGCCGTGCGGACCGGCCGTGCGGACCGTCGTACGGACCAGCCGTACGGACCAGCCGTACGGACCAGCCGTACGGACCAGGCGTACGGACCGGCCGTCCGGAGCGAGCGGCCAGCAGGCAGAATCGTGGTCATGGATCACAGCGCCAACGGACACAGCGAACCGACTGCACCTTCCTCCGCACCTTCGGCAGCCGGACCTTCGACAGCAACTTCCGCCGTATCTTCGACGGCTGGCCCTCTCCTCGAGGAGATCCGCCGTTATTGGGACGAAGATGCGGCCACCTACAACAACGCTCGCGGCCACAGTCCGACAAGCGCGGCAGTTCTCGCAGCTTGGGCGGCCTCGATGGAGCGCCTTCTTCCTGCGGTGCCTTCGCGCGTGCTCGACGTCGGAGCGGGGACAGGGTTTCTCAGTCTCATTGCGGCGCGATTGGGGCACAAGGTCACGTCGATCGATCTTTCGGCGCAGATGCTCGCCAGGCTGGAAGAGGCGGCGAAGCGCGAGAACCTCGATATCGAGATCCTTATCGGAAGCGCCGATCGACCACCCGATCACGAGGAGTTCGACGCAGTCATGGAGCGCCACGTGTTGTGGACGCTTCCGGATCCGGGGAAGGCCCTCGCCTCTTGGCGAAGGTCAGCTCCGAACGGAAGGTTGGTTCTGGTCGAGAGTCTCTGGGGGAAGGTCGATTCCTTCGAGATCCTTCGCTCGAAGGTCCTGCACGCGTTCCGAAACTTCCGCGGCGATCCGCCCGACCACCACGCCAGCTATTCCGACACTGTCCGTGATTCGCTCCCGCTTGCCGGCGGTACAGCGCCTTCGAAGCTGATCGAGATGGCGACCGAACAGGGATGGCGTGTTCCGCGGTTGACCCGGCTGCGCGATATCGAGTGGGCCGAGAAGTCTCAGTTGCCCCCCATCGAAAGAGCCATCGGAGTCGCTCCGAGATTCGCGGTGATCGCCAACTGAGTCATCACGAGCTTGTCTGAGGCTCGCGGCCCGCGGCCCGCGGCCCGCGGTCTGGTGTCTGCGACTAGCCGGCTTTACCCCTTGACATGTCATTTCATGATCTTCTATACCTAGGTGATGATCGATGATCTGGTCGGGGACCTGAAGACGGCCCTGATATTCATCGACCGGGCCACGGAGCGCTTCGATCCGGGGCTGT
>JBAPRR010000131.1:0-8523 GCA_049281195.1 Acidimicrobiales bacterium | reverse complement strand
GAGTACTCGAACCTGTATCCGACAGAGGGTTCCACCGGCCGGTGATCGGTGTAGGCGGTCCGGATCACCACATCTGCGATTTCGGTTACTTCTGAGCCGGCCACGTGTCGCACTTTGATCTGCGGACTCCAGGTCAGATCCCGGTGGTGCGCGCGCCGGTATGCGATGTCCGAGTGGAGCATCTTGAGGGCGCCATCCACCACATCCGCGGTTCCCTCGGGGCCGATGATCTCCAGTTCGCTCGGCTGCTGGCTCATGATCCAGTGAGTGGTGATCACGTCGTTCAGGTCGCACACGTGATCGCTGTGGAGGTGCGTGAGAAGCACGCCGCTCAACATGACGGGAAGCGTTCCGGCCGCCACCAACCGCATGCACACACCGCGGCCGGCGTCGACCAGAAAGCGCTTCTCCCCTGCACGGATCAGGGTGGCAGCTCCGGCGCGCTGTGCGTCGGGCAAGGGATTGCCGGTCCCGAGTAGGACCGCTGAAAGCTCCGGCACTGTTTCCTCTGGCATTCGTTCGGAACGCCAGATCTACCAGACTGGTCGGGTCAAGCGGTGCTGACCGACCCCGATCCGTTGCCGTTGGAACTTCCCGATTCGGAGACGTGTGCCAACTCTGTGGGAATAGTGCCGATCTCTGTGGCTATGGGATCGGTTGCAGGCTCGGGCTCTGTGCTCTGGAGCGCTCGGATCGGTTGAAACGGTGGAACTGGTCGATCCGGTTGTGCGGAACCGACAGCGGTTTCGACAACGGCTTCAGCGACTGGAGCGAACTGTTCTGGTGATTCCTTGGGAGCCTTTGGCGCCTTGGGGGCTTTCGTCGTCTTCTTGGCTGTCTTCTTCGAAGCCTTGACTTTGACCCTGCCCTCGCCCCTGTCCTCATGTGGGACTGAGGACTCTTCCTTCGCCGTACCACCCTCAACGTGTTTGGGCGCCACGCCGACCGGTGTCCCGGTAGGAAGTCCGGCGGCCTCGAGCAGCTCGTCCAAAGCGGCGGCAATAGCGTCCGCTATATCCCAGAGACCGGCCACGGTCTCGCGGCAAGCTATGAGGCCCCAGTTGAGAACTCCCCGGTAGCTCATCACCGTGATGTTGATGCCCGCCCCCTCGAGGACCGGACCGAGTGGAAAGCCGGCTACCAGTTTCGCCCCCGAGAAGTAAATGGGGAAGTCCGGTCCGGGAACGTTCGACACGATCAAGTTGTGGATCGGACGGTGGTGGTCGGCCAGCTTCAGGCGGCTGTAGGTGCGCGCGGCCGCGGCGAACACGTTGGGGGTGGCGTGCTCGGTCCAGTCCAAGAGCACGCTCGCGCCGATGGCCTTGTGCATCTCCTTCGCGCCGCGCGTGCTCTGGTTGATGACACGCAGGCGCTCCAGAGGATCCTCGATGTGGGTGGGCAGGCCGGCGAACATCGCAGAGACCTTGTTGGACCCTTTGATGCCTTCGGTGTCGTGTACCGACACAGGTACCGAGGCCACCAGCGGTGTTTCCGGAAGCTCATCGCGCTCGAGGAGGAACTTGCGTATCGCTCCCGTGCAGATCGCCAGCACCACGTCGTTGACCGTGGTCCCTTCCTGGTTCTTGAGCGCCTTCACGTCGTCGAGAGAGATCGAAGAGAACGCCACCTTGCGATGCGCAGTGATCGCGGCGTTGAAAGAGGTGCGCGGCGCCGACAGAGGAAGTGGCGCCTTGCGACTCGACTCCGAGCTTCCGCGCACCTTCCTCACGTCGAGCATTGCGAATGCGGTGCGCCACACGAGCCGGGCGATCTTCGGCGGCTTGGTGAGCCGCGTGGCGAGAGCCTGCGCCACCAGTTCGAAGTCGGAAGGGACCCGGGTTCGGGCGAGCCGCACTTCCTCTGGCTCGTCGGGCTCGGGATCCGGGGCTATGTCGAAGAGCTTCCCGAGCAGCTCCGCTCCCGATACCCCGTCGATAGTCGAATGGTGGATCTTCGTCACCAGGGCGAAGTTGCCGTTCTCGAGCCCCTCGACGATGTACATCTGCCACAGCGGCTTTGAGCGGTCCAGCTGCCGGCTGCAGACGTCACCGACGAACTCCGAAAGTTCGGTCAGGCCGCCCGGGGCGGGCAGTGCGGCCCGACGTAGATGGAAGTCGATGTCGAACCCGGGATCTTCGACCCAATAGGGATGGCCGAGCCTGAAAGGAACCTCGACCAGGCGGCGACGGAACACTGAGGTCTGCTGGAGCCGGCCTGCCACCAGATCACGGATCTTCTCGTACGAGTAGCCGCCCTTCATGGTCGACGGGTCGAATACCGCGGCCATGGAGACGTGCATATGGAGACTCGGCGTCTCCATATAAAGGAAACTGGCATCGAGCCCGCTCAGGCGCTCCATCAGTGAGGCTCCTCCTCTAATTCCGTATCCGCCGTGTCACGGATTCCTTACGCGTACGAGGACTACAAGGCAGCCTTATGCTCGAGCCCGCTCAGAAGTCCCCTTTAGGGTGAACTTCCAAACCTCGAAGAAGTGGGCGAGGATTACGGCGTGGCTTGGGCTTGGGCTTATCTGGCAGTAAGTGTCGTCGGCGCCGCATTGGTGGTCAATGCCTATTGGCCATGGCGACGGGGACCGGCGAGCATCTTCAGTTTCTTCAGTGGTTGGCTCACCGGCGAACTACCGATTCACAACATCGTGTGGCAGGCCGCCGCCACTGCGGTTTTCGCCGTTCTGGGGGCGTTCGACGGGTGGCCCGGTTGGTTGGGGCTCGGAATAGCGCTCATTTCGTGGGTCGGTCTGATCGGCCTGTACCGCGACGGGCGTAGGTCGCACACCGTTTTCGAGCGGGCGCTCGACGATATATATGGAACGCCTGTGGTCGCCGGGGGAGCGGATTTCGTCCAGCCCGAGGTCGAGTTGTCTGACCCCGCCTCCGACTTGTCACAGTCACAGGTCACCGTCGACGACCCAGATTCTTCGAACGATGCAGATTCTTCGAACGACGCACCCTCATGGACAGATTCGCTCCCGTGGAGCGACTCCATGTGGCGGGGCAGGCGCCTGGTGAACCCCGTGGCGCGGGGGACCCGCACCTTTGATTTCGTCAAGAACGTCGATTACTGGGGCGACGGTCTTGCTGCTCACCGCCTCGACATCATCAAGAGAAAGACCCAGAAGGTCGCGAACCCCGCACCGGACATCGCTCGCTCCGGGCTCGCCCCGGTCTTCGTATACGTCCACGGCGGAGCTTGGATCATCGGCGACAAGCGCGAACAGGGATTCCCGATGATGCTCGAGCTCGCCCGGCGCGGGTGGGTCTGCGTGACCATCAATTATCGGCTGAGTCCGGTGGGACTGGGCTACAAGCGGAACCCGAAGGCCACCTGGCCCGACCACATCGTCGACTGCAAGCGCGCTGTCGCGTGGGTGAAGGAGAACATCGCCCAATACGGAGGTGACCCCCGTTTCGTCGCCATATCCGGTGGTTCAGCAGGCGGGCACCTGAGCGCGCTCGTCGCCCTCACACCGGGAGATCCCGACTTCCAGCCCGGATTCGAGGCCAAGGACACCTCGGTCGACGCCTGCGTTCCCGTGTACGGCGTGTACGACATGACTTGCCGCAGCAAGCCGGGAGATCCCTCCTACCTGGCCAGCTACAACAAGGGCCTTCTGAAGATGCTCGAGCAGCGGGTGTTCAAGACGACCCTGAAGGAAAATCCCGCCATCTTCGAGAATGCTTCGCCTCTGTACCGGGTGAACGCACAAGCACCGCCGTTCTTTGTCATCCATGGAATGAACGACACGCTGGTGCCCGTATCGGAGGCCCGCCACTTCGTTGAGGCCCTGCGCCACGTTTCCAAGGCCACCGTGGCCTACGCCGAATTGCCCCGCACGCAGCACGCGTTCGATGTCCTGGCCTCGGTTCGTCCTGCCTACGCCATCTCAGGGGTGGTGCGGTTTCTCGAAGGGGTTAGGGGGGCCACGGGCCCGGTCCGCGGCCAAGATCGGCTCGAATCGGCCACAGGACCTGGGCACGGAGGTGCGACCTGACGTACCATCGCACGGCGAGTAGAACGTGTTCTCTAATTTCGTAGCCTGCAGAACCGGATCGGGGGACCCGGCTCCAACGCCTACGGCAGTGGCACAGGAGAACCAGGGGGATCTAGGAAAGGGGACTGCGTGAGAAGGACGCGTGTCGTTGCGACACTGATGGCGATCGCACTGGTTTTGGCCGCCTGTACCAGCCACAAGGCGCCCAGTGCGGGGGGTGGGAGTGGTCCGGCCCCGACCGTGCCGAAGAACGTCAAGACGGTCAACGCCATCGACCAGACCTGCGCCGCTGCGGTGACGTCCACATGTGTCGCGGTCGGAAATGTGTCGACGATCGGCGGACCGGTCCCCGGACTGTTCGAAGGTGCCGAAGTGGGAACCGACGCGTACCTGTCCTACATCGACAGTGTCGACCACGGCGTCGACGGTCACATGATCGCCTTCGATTCCGAAGACGATCAGTTCAACGGGCAGAGCAACACCTCTGAGACCCAGGCGCTCATCAACAAGGTGGTCGCGTTCGCAGGTTCCTTCTCCCTGCAGGACCAGGACGGCGGGGCGATCCTGGCCGCCCACCCCGGCGTCCCCAACGTTTCGGTGTCGCTTTCGGCTTACACGAACTCCCTGGCGAACACGTTCAGCGTCAACCCGCTGTCGAACGGCTGGGGCCTTACCGGTCTCACCTTCTTCAAGAACAAGTTCCCGACCGCGATCAAGCACACTGCGTTGCTGGTGGCGCAGGAGTCTTCCGCCGAGGCTTCGGCTGTAGGGCTGAAAGACGCCATGACCCACCTCGGTTACGACGTGGTCTACGACCAGCTGTACGGACCGCTCGAGACGAACTTCACGCCCGAGGTCCTGGCCATGAAGAACGCCGGCGTGCAGTTCGTGGACCTTTCTGTGACAGATGCCACCAATGCGGAGGACATCGTCGCCGAGATGTACCAGCAGGGCTTCCACCCACAGGTCATCGAATCCGCCGGACCGATCTACGTCGACAACTTCACCCAGTTGGCCGGTGGTGCACAGGTGACCAACGGGATCTGGCTGGACCAGGCGGCCGTGCTGTACCTGGGCGGTGACGCAAAGAGCGTTCCCGGGGTGAACACATTCCTCTCCTGGGTTCAGAAGGTGCACCCCGGATTCACCGCAGACCTCTACACGCTCTACGGCTGGGCCTCGGCGATGCTGCTGGTCCAGGCCATGAAGGCCGCGGGACCGAACATCACCCAGGCCGGCGTGCTGTCGGCGCTCAAGAACATCACCAGCTTCAACGCGGGCGGTTTGATGGCGCCTGCGAATCCTTCAGGCAAGGTTCCGGGATCGTGCGTGATAATCGCCCGCGTAGTCAACGGGGTGTTCGTCCGCGTGCCGCCGTCGCCCAAGTCCGGTTTCATCTGCAACGAGCCCTACTACCACCCACCCAGCTAGGGTCGGCCGAGCTACGGTCGGTGTGGTATCAGGGGGACGGGTAGTCGTGTGAGGGATCTGGCGAAAAGAGCAGCAACGCTGGACACGAAAGCCGCGACGCGAAGGCGACGGCGATGAGCAATCTGTGGGAAATACTGGTCGCCGGCATCGTCTACGGGTCGATCTACGCCATCCCCGCGCTTGGTCTCGTAGTCACATACTCGACAACCGGAGTTTTCAACTTCTCTTACGGCGCGATCGGGATGGTGTGTTGCTGCACCTACTGGGAGCTCGCCTACAACACGAACCACTCGACGATCTCGCCTTTAGTGGCTCTCCTGCTCGTCTTGCTGGTCGAAGCGCCGTTGCTCGGGATCATCATCGAAAAGGTGTTCATGCGCCGTCTCCACGGCGCGACGACCGCTCGCTCGCTCATGGTCACCCTCGGCATCCTTTTGATACTCCTCGGTATCGGCACGAAGATCTGGGGCACCGACACGATCACAGTGACGCCTCCGACGTTCCGCGTCGACATCGGTGGCGTCTACGTGAGCGAGGCCGAGTTGCTCGCAGTAGGCGTGGCCATCGTCATTGCCGGGGCGCTGTGGTGGTTCTTCCGCCACTTCCGCGTCGGCATCGCGATGAGAGCGGTCGTCGATGATCCGGAGCTTCTGGCCATGGCGGGCGCCCGCCCCATCCGCATCTCGCGCCTCGGTTGGATCCTCGGCTGCATGCTGGCCGGCCTCGGCGGGATCCTCGTGGTCGAGTGCATTCCCGGCGGCGGTACCACGCCGAACACCCTGACGCTGGTGTTCGTCAACTGTTTCGCGGCCGCGGTGGTCGGGCGGATGCGCTCACTACCGCTCACGTTCCTCGGGGCCATCGTGCTCGGAATCGCGTACAGCTACGTGAGCACCGACGTCCACGTGTCGTGGCTGGCAAACGCGGACCTGTCCCTGCCGATGATCCTGCTGTTCGTGGTGCTCCTCCTGTTGCCCCAGGACCGGCTCCGGGCGATCGGACGTCCCCCCGTGTCGGCGGCACCGGGCGTGGTGCCGCTCAAACGGTCCCTCACCGGAAGCGGCATCGTCGTCATCTTGAGCATCCTCGCCGCGGTGGCGCTTTCCGGCACGTTGTTGACGACCGTTGCCACCGGTCTGGTGTTCGGTCTGATAGCGCTGTCCCTCGTGCTTTTGACCGGGTACGCGGGCCAGGTTTCTTTGTGCCAGCTCACATTCGTGGGCATCGGATCATTCGCCATGGGCCATGTCTACGGTGGGGGATCGTGGCTCGGTGTGCTGGCAGCCGTTGGACTCGGCGCGGCGTGCGGGGCGATCATCGCGTTGCCCACCCTCAGGCTCCGGGGCCTTTATATGGCGCTCGCGACGCTCGCCTTCGCTCAAGCCGCGGTGGCTGCGTTCTTCTCGCCGTACATGGACTCGACGGCCCTCACCGGCATCCGCATCCGCGACCTCGGGTTCTTCGGTCTCGACGTCAAGACCGCCGGTGGCCAGCTGGTCATATACGGAGTCCTTTTCGCGATCGCTTCTGCTCTCGTACTCGCTATTAGGCGCAGCACCTTCGGGAGACGGCTGGTCGGCCTGTCGGACTCACCCGCTGCCTGCGCCACGGTCGGCCTCAACGTGAAGTTCACCCGCCTCGCGGTGTTCGCGATGTCGGCCGGACTGGCTGCGCTCGGCGGCTGCCTGTACGGCAACCTGGTCGTGAACTCGAACGACTTCCAGTTGTTCATCAGCCTCGAGCTCCTGATGCTCCTCGTCATCTTCGGTGTGCGCAGCGTGACCGGAGCGCTGTTGGCCGGGATCTCTCTCGCCGCTCTCGAGCTGTTGCCGTCGAACGGGGGCGCCTACTTCCTCGTCGGTATCGGGATCGTGTTGATCGGCTGGCTCCCGAACGGTGTCCTCGGCATCGACTGGTTCGGCCGCGGATCTCCCGTACGCAAGGTGATCGACATGACGAGCAGGACGCGAGAACCCGTATCGGTGGGAAGTGTCGATGCCGCCTGACACCGTCTTGGTGGCGAGCGAGGTGTCGGTTCGCTTCGGCGGCGTGCAGGCGTTGCAGAGCGTGTCGATGCCGATCGAAGCCGGCAAGGTCTCCGGTCTGATCGGCCCGAACGGCGCCGGTAAGACGACGTTCTTCGACGTGTTGACCGGTCTACGCAAACCGAGCACCGGACGCGTGACGCTGGCCGGCTCAGATATAACGCACCTCGGAACCCATCGGCGGGCCCGGCTCGGGATCGCGCGGACATTCCAACGCCTCGAGTTGTTCTGGTCGTTGAGCGTGGAAGAGAACGTTCTGGTGGGCGCCGAATCCACGCTCCAGTGGTGGAGGCCCTCCAAGAAGGTCACGGGCATCACCGAGACCGACAGGCCTCCGACTGAAGCCACAAGCCGTGAGGTGACCCACTCCCTTCTCGAGCGCGTCGGTCTGGGCGACCTGAAAGGCGTGCAGGTGAGCTCTCTTCCGACCGGTCAGGCCCGCCTGGTGGAACTGGCTCGAGCGCTCGCCACTTCTCCCAAGGTCCTGCTCTTGGACGAGCCGAGCTCGGGCCTCAACGACGAGGAGTCTCAGACACTCGGCGACCTGTTGACCGACCTGGCGAAAAGCGGCATGGCTGTCCTTCTGGTCGAGCACGACATGGAACTGCTCATGAAGGTGAGTGACACCGTGTGCGTGCTCGACGCCGGAGTCGTTATCGCATCGGGCACTCCCGACGAGGTGAGGAAGCAGGCCGCGGTCCGCTCCGCCTACCTCGGTGATCTGGAACCGGTCGCGAAATGACCGACCCCGCCACTATCGACCCCGCCATCAACACGCCTTCCGCCTCTGCGGCGGACGCTCACCTGAACGGAAGCTCCTCGAACGCGACCGTTCCGGTGCTCGAGTTCAATGATGTTCACGCGTCCTATGGGCGGATCGAAGCACTGCGGGGAGTGGATCTTTCGGTTCCCGCCGGAGGGGTGTTCGTGCTCCTGGGGCCGAACGGAGCGGGTAAGTCGACGATCCTCAAGGTTGCCGGCGGGCGCATGCGCCAGTCGAGCGGCACCGTGAGCATCGAGGGCGACAAGTTGAGC
>JBAPRR010000130.1:0-2034 GCA_049281195.1 Acidimicrobiales bacterium | reverse complement strand
CCTCAATCGCAACCATCATTTCCTCCAGTGGCACGATAGTGATAAAAACTCTGGACTACCCTATGGGGGGTGAGCTGAAGTGCCGCTTGACGTGCTATCAAGTAATCCGGGAACCTGTCTTAGCCAGATGTTGCACGCTCGGGCAGTCATCCGAAGGTAAACGAAAACGCCTGTACTCCGGGGACTCGATTGTGTCAGTCCGGATACATGATTCTTCCTGAGCGCTATAGAAATATCGAGGGAGACGCTCGTTGAGGAGACGCAGCCCACGCAGGCAAGGGAACTTACCTGCGTGGGCCGCCAACGGGCCTAAGCCCATTGCAATCACAGTGCAGCGATACCGTTGAAGCCTACGGTCTTTGGTAAGCCTTCGATGTCACCTGGGTTGCTGAGGGTGCCATCGGAATTGATGCTGTAGATGCCGACAGAACCTGTGCCGGAGTTGAGCGTGTAGAGGTAGTGGCCGTCGCCGCTGACGACAATATCGAGATTAATAGTGCCTGCGGGGTAGGAAGCGACAATCGTTCCGCCGATCGGAGTGAGGGCACCGTTGGAGCCGACAGAAAAGCCAGCGATCGTGGAAGTGGCGGAGTTGTCAGCGTAGACGAACTTGCCATTCGGAGTGATGGCGTTCCAGCAGTTACCGTCACCAAAAGAAGGAATGCTCTGGCTGATCGCGGTAATGGTGCCGTTGGCGTTGATGGTGTAGGAGGAGATGCTGGAAACGTCCGTTCCGTTAGGCTGGTCTTCAGAGACGATCAGTTGGCCACCCGGTGTGAAGACGGTAGCAAAGATACCGGCGGTTACGCTGTGAGTGGTGACCACTGTCCCAAGGGTTCCGTCTGGGTTGATGGGAAATATGTCGATGTTTTCGGGAGCCTTTTCGATGACGACGAGTGTCCGGCCGTTCGGGCTAACGGAGATGGAAGAGCCGCCAGAGTTCGTGGCAGTGAGAAGCGCGGTGGAGTTGGAAATCTGGGAGAGGTGACCGAGCCCATCGGCGCGGAAGGCTACGATGGCTCCATTTCCGCCCCGCATTGAGGACGTAGACTGTGCCGTTGTGTTCTGCGACCGCGACGGGGAAGGCGCCGCCAGTGGTCTCCTGATCGACGAGGATGGGCAGACCGCCGAGGAGATGGAAGCTGGAGATGGTGCCGCTGCCTGCGTTGATAGCGAACAGCAGGTTGTGATTACCGCTGAGAGTGAGCGAACCTTGGGACTGCAATGGATCAGTGGTACCTCCGCTTCCGCGGCCCCCAGTGGCAAAGCTCCCCCTCAAAGCGAAAGTACCATCCCGTTGACGCTGATAGGCGAGCACCTCGTTTTTGACAGTGTCATTCGTCATGACGAAGACGGTTGAAGAGGAACCGGCGACGTTCTCAGCGGCATACATGGTTGAGGTAATTGCTCCAACGCTGAGCGCGATGGTCAACAGGCCACGAATTGCTTTCAACATTTGCTACTCCTTGGAAGGGTGAGGATTTGCGCTCAAAAAAGATCCAGACGCTGCCGGCGAAGGCAGCGCTGGAGCACAATCCGCTTTGTGCGCAGCTATTCGAGAGGCCACGGGAGGAAAGGTTACAGGCTCGTGCATGAATTCTGTTTCATCGCCCCGATGATCTTGAAGACGGGGCGCGATCTGATGCGCTGTGGTGATCGTCCAAACGACCTAAAGCGGCTTGGCCGCAAAGATCTCTACCTGCTGAATCTGCGGTGATTTAGCAAATAATTCTTCAGCTTTGGCGAAGAGTGACTTGGCAATCGCGCCGTTCAGATGCGCTTGCAGTCCGGCTTCATTCGCGAATGTATCGAAGATACCGAACGTGGCCTGTCCGATGCGAAAGGCAAACCATGTCGTCGTTCCTGTTTCTTCCATAACCAATGGTTGCGCGGATTTCAGGAACTCTTCGACTTCACCTTCTTTACCCGGTCGTGCTTCCAGTGTGGCTGATATTGCAAAACGATCCATGTTTTCTCCCAATTCCTTGGTTGATGTGGCGTGGACCAGAGATACTTTCTCTGGCCCTCTTCGGT
>JBAPRR010000129.1:0-2838 GCA_049281195.1 Acidimicrobiales bacterium | reverse complement strand
GGGGGCCAGAACCGGGTGCCCGCAATGGTGGAACGCCTGGTGTTTTTGGGATCGGCGACGCAGGTCTTCGTGCGTCTCGCACCGGGATCGCTGCTGCAGGTGCTCATCCACAACGACGGCCAACCGGTTCCCTGGTCGCAGGGAACCCCCGTCAGCGTCCACCTGCCGTGCGACGCTCTGCGTGTCCTCGCAGCAGGTGGACCAGAGGTTTCAGATGAAGCAGATGAGCTGCTCAGGAACGCTCAACTGGTCGGACCCGGTGTTGCAACCGAGCTTCCGGAGCACGGAGCGCAGGCGAGCGACGGCCACAAAGATATGAGCGCGGCCAGCACCTGAGGCCAGCTTTCAAATGCCGGCGATGCTCTCGAGTGCGGCCCTACCGCCGCCGCGCTCCCCGCGGGTCATCAGTCGGTAGGCGAGCCATCCGACGACGGCGACAATGAGCGAGAAGGCGAGCATCAGCGTCGCCAGTGCGTTCAGTGCCGGTCCGGCAAGCCCGCCATGCACATTCGAGTAGATGAGAACGGACATGGGCTGCGTGCCCGCGGAAGAAGACAGCTGCTCGACGATGACGAAGTCGTCGATAACGCTTGCGAACACCAGGACCGCGCTGGCGAAGATCGCCGGCATGAGCATCGGGAGCAGCACGCGCTTGATCGCACCGAGCCTGGTGGCACCGAGATCCGCTGCGGCTTCCTCGTACGACTTCCCGATGGTCAGCAACCGGGCACGAACGATGATGGCCGGCCAGCTGATGTTCCAGACCACCAAGGCGCCGACTTCTGCAACGGTACCGAGGCTCACAAAAGTAAACAGCTGGGTGAAAACGAACATCAGGGCGACCGCAAGGAGAAGCTCGGGCACCACGAACGCGAAGATCATCAAGAAGTTGAGTCCCGACGATGTCCGCGTCCTCCACCGGTCGATGCCGATCGCAAATCCGACACCGATCGGAACGGTGATGAGCGTCGTGAAAAGCGACAGCCGCAGCGTCTGGAGAACTGCCTGGTGCAACTGAGGGTTGTGCCACACCGAGTTCACCGGATCGGTCACGTACCAGCGCCAGCTGAATCCCTGCCACGAGCTCTGTGACTTGCCCTTGTTGAACGAGAAGAGGACCGCGATGACGATGGGTACGATCGACCAGATCACGTACACCCACGTGAATCCCTCGAGGAACCACGCGTGTCTCCACGGGCGAGCGCTGAACCGCGCCGCTGAGCGTTTGGCCACAGGAGTGGACTCGCGTGGGAGATCCGGAGCAGGGGGTGGGTCTGCGAGAACGGTCGACATCAGGCGTTCTGCCTGCTCGCGCGGGAGGTCGAAACCACGTAATAGATCATTGGTATGAGCAGCAGTATGAAGAACATGAGCGAGAGCGCCGCACCTTCCCCCTGCTGGCTAGCGGTCTCCAGTTGACTCTCGATGACGTTGCCGATCATCGTCGTGTTCGGAGTAGCGGACAGCAGCTGGTTGGTGAAGTAGTCCCCGAGCATCGGTAAAGCGGTGATGAAGATGCCGGCGAGGATCGGTTGGCGCGAGAGCGGGAGCGTCACCCTGAAGAAGGTGCGGATGCGGCCGAGCCCGAGGTCCCTTGACGCTTCGAGCAGACGCGAGTCGATGCGATCGAGCCCTGCGTACAAAACGATGATCAGGTAAGGGATATAGCCGTAGACGAGGCCGAGGATCACCACCGATGCCTGTCCACCGAGCCAATCGATCTGCGGAAGACCGAGGTCTCCGAAAACGCGGTCTACGTAGCCCCCGGGAGACAAAAGGTCGATCCAGGCCAGCATCCTCATCATGTAGCTCACCCAGAACGGAGCTATGAGCAGCACGAGGAAGAGGGTCTTTCGCTTCCCGGCGAAGCGGGTGACGAAGTACGCAACCGGATAAGCGAGGACCAGAGACAGGATGGTGGCGATCGCCGTGTAGACGACCGTGCGCAGCAGTGGGCCCCCGATGTACGAGCCCTGACCGAATATGTCGTGCCACGCCTGCGCAAAGTTGGCCCCCGACCATTCGAGCGGGTTCCAGACCGGGACCGGCGATCGGAAGATCGGATTGATCGTGCCGGCGGCAACCGCAAGCACCACGAAGAAGGGCAGCGCGAACAGAAGAAGGAGCCACACCGCACCGGGTGCCGCGAGGCCCGGCCAGAGCGCACGGCTCCTGCGATTCCCCTGCTTGGCCCTCACTGTGCGGACCTCACTGTGGAGCTCTCACTGGGTGGCTCACTGCAGGTTCACTTCGCGTTATCGCTCGTTCTCAGTTGTCGGTCGCAGCCGCTACAGACCGCCCGAGAATTCGTTCCACGCTCTCTGCCACTCGGCGTCTACTGCCGGTGCCAGCTCCAGCTCGCTCACTCCCCTGCGGAAGTAGGAAGGAAGAACGACGGTCGACTCGAGGCTGGGCGGGAGTATCTGCTCGGCAATCAACTTCTGGGGGGTGACGCCATTGAGCGGTTGCATGTAGCCGTTGAAACTGATGTTGGTGAGGGCGGTGTTGAGGTCGAGAAGGTAATTCAAGAACAGATGTGCGAGGACAGGATTCTTTCCGCTCTTGAGGACGGTCATCGTGTCGTTTCCGACCGGGCCCCTCCCGTCAGAGGGGAACCAGTAACCCACCACGTCGACGTTGGTTCCGGTGGGCATGTACGACTCGGCGGCTGCCATATCTCCGGACCACGCGTGGTGGATCCAGATCCGGCCGTCGGGGACGTAGGTGTAGTCGTTGTTGTCTATCTGGACGTTCGTAAGCGTCTTCAGATCCTCGAGGTTCTGCTTCGCGGTGTTGATCTGCGACACAGACGTGGTGTTCAGATCGGTTATGCCGCTC
>JBAPRR010000128.1:0-15776 GCA_049281195.1 Acidimicrobiales bacterium | reverse complement strand
TCCGAAGAGTCCGTGATCGATGAGATCGGAATCGGGCTTGCCGACGTAGGGGACCTGGCTTCCGCCGAAATCGGCGCGGGCAGCCTGGTCGAGGACTGAGCGGCCCCTCCGACCACTAGCGGAGCTTCCGGCACTCAACCGGGACCGTCCGGGACCAGTCCACTCGCAGATCATCACCGCGCATGGAGCCGCGTCTCCAGGAATAGGTTGTTTCATAGAACTCAGGCCGCTAGCATGGGTTCAATGACGGAATCTACCCAGGTGTCGCAGCTTCGTCTGAGGATCTCCGAGCCACGGGTCGCGATCTTCTTCGTCACCGCCCTCGGGGCGTTCATGGCGTCTCTCGACCTGTCGATCGTGAACGTGGCGTTCCCGGCCCTGGAACGAAGCTTCTCCCACGACACCAGGGCCAGTCTGGCCTGGGTGATCACCGCCTACAGCATCGTGTTCGGTTCGTTGCTCGTGATCGCCGGCCGCACCGCTGACAGGCTCGGGAGCAGGCGCGTCTTCTTCTTCGGCCTCGGGGTGTTCTGCCTCGGATCGGCCTTGTGCGGAGTAGCACCGTCGGTCGGCACTTTGGTGCTCGGGCGGGTCATCCAGGGAAGCGGGGCCGCGGCGATGCTGCCTTCGTCACTCGGACTGCTGCTCGGAGCGTTCCCCCAGGAGAAACGCTCGCAGGTGGTGTCGCTATGGGGCGGTATCGGGGCGTTGGCCGTGGCAACCGGGCCTTCGCTCGGAGCGGTTCTGATAACGGCGTTCGGTTGGCGATCGGCTTTTTATGTGAACCTTCCGGTCGGCCTGGTCGCGTTCGTGTTGGGTCGCCGGGTTCTCAAGGCGTCGCCTGCCAGCGGCTCAAAGTCGGCGCCCGACTACATCGGGGTCGTTCTGGTCTCGGCAGCTCTCGCTGCTCTCGTCCTCGCAATCTCAGAGGGGCCGACCTGGGGATGGCCGAGCGGCTCGATCATCGGCGCCTTCGTGGCCGCTGTCGTCCTCGGGACCGTTTTTGTCATTCGCTCCTCGCGTCACCCAGAACCGGTGCTCGATCTAAATCTGTTCAAGGCACGGTCGTTCAGCGTCGCCAATGCCGCGACGTTCTTATATTCGATGGGCTTCTTCGCGATGCTGCTCGGGAACATCCTGTTTCTCACGAGCGTGTGGCACTACTCGATCCTCCGAGCCGGCCTCTCCGTTACTCCGGGGCCACTCGTCGTTGCTGCGGTCTCCGGCCCTGCGGGACGCCTGGCCGGATCAGTCGGTTTCCGCAAGGTGCTGTTGACGGGGTTCTGCGTGTTCGCCACCGGCCTCATCTGGTACGCGGTACGTGTCGGAGCCCACCCGGAATTCCTGACCGTCTGGCTACCCGGATCGCTCACCGTGGGTCTCGGGATCGGGATGACCTTCCCGGTGCTGAGCGCAGCAGCAGTCTCGAGCCTGCACCCTCAGCGCTTCGCCGTCGGCAGCGCCGTCAACCAGACCTCACGACAGGTAGGCGGAGCGATCGGGGTCGCCATCCTCGTCGTGATCCTCGGTACCCCCCACTCCGAACTTCAGGCCCTTTCGAACTTCCACCATCTGTGGTGGTACGGGGCCATCATGCCGGCGGTCGCGGGAGTAACGACGTCGCTCCTGCGGCCAGCTGCTCGGGTGGTGGAGCTCGAGGTTCCCGACGAAGTCACTCTCGAGGTTGTCGCCGGCGCGGATTAGGAGTGCAGCGCCCTTGCCAACTGGTCTGAAAGGGTCTGCGCGCTTTTCCGGATCCCGGACGGATCGGGTCCTTGCGCCAGGATCGAACGCGAAGCAGAAGCGAGGACACGATCGGGACAATCCCTGAAGCACTGCGCTACCTGATCGGCAGTGGCTCCCTGAGCACCGAGCCCGGGGGCCAGGAACAGACCGTTCATCTTGTCGAGGTCCATACCTTCCGGATAGCCATGAGTCGGGCCGAAAACAGAACCGATCGGTCCGAGCCGGCCTGGGGCGACCCGATCGTTGACCGCCTCGATTTGGAGAAGTATCCGGTGCTCGACGGCCGTGCCATCGGGATGTAGAGCGGTCTGAAGTGACCGTCCCTCCGTGTTGGTGGAACGGGTGACGACGAAAACCGAAGCATTGGCTTCGATCGCCTTGTCGAACAGCGCGGTCATCGCTTCGAATCCGACATACGGAGTAACGGTGATCGCGTCTACCGGGATGCCTGCATCGTCTCCCAGATACGCCTCGGCGTAAGCGACGTTGGTAGAGCCGACGTCTCCTCTTTTGGCGTCGAGGAGTACCAGCAAACCCGCCTGCCGGCACGATTGCGCCAGCGTGGCCAGGCTCCTGATGCCGCGCCACCCGTGCCTCTCGTAGAAGGCCGCTTGCGGTTTTACGACCCCGACGGTTCCGACACATGCCTCTATGGCTATGTCCACGAACCGGTCCAGCCCGTCGGGCGTATCTCCGAGACCCCATGCGGAGAGAAGGTCACCCGAAGGATCAAGACCGACAACGAGGTGGCCGTACTTGCTCATCGCGTCAACAGCTCGATCTGCGAATGGTCGATCAGTCACCGACGCATCTTCCTCGAGACTTACATCCCGCTCAAGGCCAGGTCGGCTACCTCGTCCAGAAGCGCCAAGAACACGTCGAGCAGCTCAGGATCGAAGTGCCGCCCTCTCTCTTCACACATGATCGACAAGGCGTGATCAACTTCGAAAGCAGGCTTGTACGAGCGCTCGCTGGTGAGCGCATCGAAGACGTCGGCGATGGCCACGATCCTTCCCTCGAGAAGAATTGCTTCCTTCTTAAGGCCGTAGGGATAGCCGTTGCCGTCCCATCGTTCATGGTGGGTCAAGGCGATCGCGGCCCCGAGATTCATCAGCTCAGGAGCCGCGTCCAATCCGCCGAGGATCTCACTGCCGATCAGGGGATGCCTGCGCATCTCCTCCATCTCTTCGGGCGTCAACTTGCCGGCCTTTCTGAGGATCTCGTCGCGTACGCCGATCTTCCCGATGTCGTGCATGGGGCTCGCGATCCTGATCATTTCGGCCCTCTCACGACCGAGCCCGGCGTGAACCGCGATGAGCTCACACGTGCGGCCCATCCGGTTTATGTGGCTACCTGTGGTCGGGTCGTGGAACTCGGCTGCATAGGCCAGGCGCTTGATCGCGTCTTCCTCCGATTCGCGGAGCGCGTGTTCTGTCACTGAGAGACGATCGATCGCGGACGCGAGATCGGCAGTTCTCTCGTTGACCTCCCGCTCCAGAGACTCGCGATCGTGACGGCTCTCGAGCTCCTGGCGTCGCCTATACAAGGCGTTGCCGGTGGCGATGACGATCTCGTTCGGCTCGAAGGGCTTGATGATGTAGCCATAGGCCCCGAGCTCCATCGCTGCTGCGGCGGTCTGAAGATCGTCGAGGCCGCTGACCATCAGCACGGCCGTCTCGGGATGAAGGTTACGTAGTTGTCGAACCAGATCCAGACCGCTCACTTCGGGCATCCTCACGTCGCAGACCGCAAGATCGAAGTCGATCTCAGCTGCGAGCGTGAGCGCGGTGACCGCATCGGGTGCCTGTGTGCAGGCGTAGTTCTGACGCTCGAGGGTTCTGACGATCAGGAGACGGAGCGAGGGGTCGTCATCCACCACCAGCACGGAGGTCCCAGACCCGTCGAGGCTCCCCATCTCCGGGGGCATGAAGAGCGACATGTGAACGTTCAGCCTGACATGCAAAGAGCGGAAAAATCGGGATTTCGGCCACCCTCCGAGAACAAAAGGGGCACAACCCGCGCCGAGAGGCGGGACCATCACTTTGAGCGACAAAATGAGCGTTACAAGACGTCTACACCGGACGCCTCGCGCTGTTCGGGCATCATTTGGACACCATGCCTCGACTCCAAGTAAACGGCGTAGGACTTGAATACAAGGTCCAGGGGGACGGCGAACCGGTTCTGCTCATTTGCGGAACCGGACAGCAGGCCTCGACCTGGGACATCTTCCTCGCTCCGGCCCTCGTTCAGGCGGGGTATCAGGTTGTCACTTACGACAACCGGGGGATGCCTCCGTCGGAATGCCCGCCCGGCCCGTATTCGGTAAGCCTCATGGCGGAAGATACTGCCGGCCTAATAGAGGGCATCGGAATAGCACCGTGCCCGGTGGCCGGCCTTTCGCTGGGCGCCTTCACAACCCAGGAATTGGCACTGGCGCGTCCCGACCTGGTGAGGGCGGGGGTCATGATGGGAACCCTGGGTAGGCTCGACACCTTCAGAAAAGCCCTGTTCAACGCGTGGGTCGAGCTCGACCAGACGGGGTTCGAGATGCCGACGAGATACGAGGCCGTAAACGGCGCGTTCGACCTATTCTCCCACCACGCCCTGGATGACGACGAAGCAATCGGCTTCTATCTCGAGATGACCCAGATGGCCCCCTCATGGTCAGGACCAGGCCGCATCGGTCAGCACATGGCAGATGCCTCGTATGACGACCGGCTCGCCGCCCTGTCCGGTGTGCAGGTCCCGACCATGGTTCTGGGCTTCGAGCGGGACATGGTGACGCCGGTAAAGCTCAGTAAAGAGGTGGCCCAATCCATACCGGGCTGCAAGTACGTGGAGATACCCGGGATCGGACACGGAGGCCCGTTCGAGAATGCGGAGGCGGTGGACTCAGCGGTAATCGAGTTCCTCAGAACCGTCTGAAAAAACTACGGGAGCTGCCTGAAGGCAAAGGAGTCCAGCAAGTATTGTCGCCGCCGGCGGCGCGTCGTCTCATGTAAGCGCCACTCCCCCACGCCGGAGAAACTACTCAATGAGTCGGAGCACAATCTCGTTGCTCGAGGAGACCGTCGATCTCCCGCTGCTGACTGATTTCGACATTCCGCCTCCTCCCGTTCAGAAGCGTCAAGCTTTCAGCTCGAGTCGGTACGTCCTTGCCGCCGCCTTGGTGTTGACAGCGACAACAAGGCTCGTTTACCTGGCGAGCAATCGGGTTCTATTCAGCGCTGACGAGGCGACGACCGGGCTCATGGTGCGGCAAATTCTGCACGGGCATTTCTACGTCTTTTATGCCGGGCAGAACTACGGCGGGACGATGGAGCAATACCTCGAAGCTCTGATGTATCTGGTTTTGCGACTTCCTCAAAACCCGTTCACCCTGCGGCTTCCGTTGGTCGCACTCTCCGTCGTCACCTGCTACCTGGTGTACCTGTTCGCCAAGCGTCTACTCGGTCCGCAGCGCGCGGCCCTGGCGTCTGTTCTTTTCGCCGTCCTCCCCTGGTACAACATTGTCGGGACCACGACCTCGCTCGGCTTTTACGTGCTGGCGCAGATGCTTGGAGTCGCGGCGTTGTACTTCGCTTTACGTGTCGGGGATTCAGGCGGCACCAACGCCAAGTGGAACTTCATCTTCGGACTCACCTGCGGGCTCGCCATCTGGACCAGCCTCACCTGCGTTGTCGAGGTGGTACCGGCGATTCTGTGGGTTGCTGCACTCGTAATAAGAAAACCGCGAAGTGCCGGAGTCATAGTTTCGGGAATTGCGATCGGAGGCGCTCCACAATGGATCTGCTCGATCGCCTCGGGGCATGTTCCAATTCCGGGACAACCTCATCGGTCGAGCGCGGTATCTGAACGTCTGAGCAATCTGTTCGGGCCGATCACCAGGGAATATCTGGGACTCACGTACAACTACGCGAGGGGCGGACTGCCGACCTGGTTGCAGGTGCTCATCGAGCTCTCCTTCTTCGGCGTGCTGGGTTTGGCCCTTTTCCGCCGCAGGCGCGGCATCCTGAACCTCCTCAGGTTCAGAACCGAAAACAGAAGCCCGGCCGACATGCTGCTGCTGATCTTCGGCATGGTGGTGTTGACGTTCGCACTTTCATCCAGCACCTGGTTCATCGGCCAGCCGCGATACATCCTGTCGACATATCCGGCCCTGATGATCGGACTGGCGGCCGCATGTCCCCGACGTCCGACCAAAAAGTTGGGAGCCATTGTCGCTGTGATATTGGCCCTTTGGCTCACCTTGACCTTCAGCTACTTCGTGAACGTCGTACCAACTCCGACAACCGCGACGAGAGACTCGACTTTGCAACACGTGGCGCAGGTTCTCGTGAGCGATCACGAGACATACGTCTACGGCGGGTATTGGACGGCGATGCCGTTGCAGTACTTCGCCGGAAATCGTCTTCACGTCGCAGTGTGCTTCGGCGCTGAACGTTTCAAGCCCACACAGCTCCAGGTAGATGCCAGAAGGCATCCGGTTTACATCGGCAGCACACTTGACGGCTCGAACAGGGACATTCGTCGGGCCCTAGGGTTGCATCACATCCATTACCGGGTGAGATCGATCGGGTTCATCTGGATCTACTATCACCTTGGACCATCTGCGAAGCCGACCAGGATCGGCCTTTAGGGCCTGGACGTTTGCGATAGCTCAGTCAGGCTCGGTTAGTTGTCGACTGGTTGGTCCTTGGGTATTCCGCACCCGTTTCGATGTGCGGTGGTAGCTTCCGTCGTGAGTCGGATCCCCAAAGTGCCGGGATTCACCGTCGTACGCTTCAAGTGTTGTGTCGCTGTTCCAATTTTCGAAGCACGGGACTTGGAGGAATAGCAGATGACGCAGGATGCCGAGAGCTCATCCGCAGCAGTTGGTGGTCCGCCGGTCTCAATCGGGCAAGTCCACATCGCGAACAACGACAAGGGATTCACCCGGGATCCTCGAGCTCAAGCGTTGTTCGACAAGGCGGTTCAAAGCCTGAAGGACGGTCAGCCGCAGACGGTGCTGCCGCGATGGAAGAACCTCGCTGACAACCAACTGCGCTGCGACTTGGCCCTCGAAGGCGGGGGTGTCAAGGGAATCGGCCTCGTGGGAGCGATCATGGTCCTCGACGAGGCCGGCCTTCAGGTCCAGAGGGTGGCAGGGACCAGTGCCGGAGCCATCGCCGCTGCGCTCGTCGCCTCGATCGTTCAGAAGGCCCATGTCGACGGGACTGAACCGGACATGTCCTATCTGCGGAAAGCCATAGACACTGTCAGTTTCACCGAATTCATGCCGATGTCGTTCGCCCATCGGTTGTTCATGAAGATCGGACGCGGGCCGGGCAACGATGCCTGGATGGCTCTCAAGCTGATGAGGAGCACGGGTCTGTACAGCGGTGACTACCTGAAGACGTGGCTCGGCTCCAAGTTGGCTCCCCTGAATATCACCGACTTTGCCAGTCTCAGTATCGACGACGATCCGGACATCAGCCTTCCCCCCGAACGTCGCTACCGCCTGGTGGTCCACACCTCCGACATAACCCGTGGGCAGCTGGTCAGGTTGCCCTGGGACGGCGGCTACTACTTCAAGAAGCCCGAGTCCATGGCCATCGTGGACGCCGTCAGGGCTTCGATGTCGATTCCCTTCTTCTTCAAGCCGGTTGAAGTCACGACGGATGACGTAAGCGTTCCCACCTCGAGCCCGGACGGTCAGATGGCGAACGAGGTGTACGCCAAGGGCACAGTGTCATGGGTGGACGGCGGCATGCTCGAGAACTTCCCGATCACCGCGTTTGACCGGATCGATGGACAGAGTCCCCGATGGCCGACAATCGGGCTGAAACTCTCGAGCTTTGCTGAGAGTTACCCACCCACGAAGAGCTGTAAGAAGACTTTTTCGGAGGCGAAGGCCTGCCTGAAGACGATGATGAACGAGTGGGATCGCTACAGCATCGAGCAGGAATACGCGGCGCAGACGATCTTCATCAATCCGTGCGGAGTGGCGACCACGGACTTTGATCTCACGAAGCAGCAACAGGACGACCTCTTCTTGAGCGGAGTTCTGGCCGCGACGAACTACATCATCGAGATCGGTCCACTAGGACACGTGCCTACATCTGCGGCGGAGACCGAGTACTTCGTGGGCCTTCGCAAGCGCCTGGACCTGAGCGAACGGGCCCGCGTCCTACAACAGACGACAGGTCAGCACGGAACTTGATCCGGTTCCGGCGCCCCGTTCTACGGTGCGAGACAATTGGAGATGGTCAAGCCCAAAGCCGATCCGGAGATCGTCGTCAGTCCTGCGAACGAGGCATCGTGGGAGGACCTGTCTGCGGTGCTTGGTCAAGCGGTGTGCTTCGAGTCACGCTGCTTCTGCCAGCGCTTCAGGATCCGAACCAGGGATTGGCGCTCCGTGACAGACGAAGGTCGAGCTGCGATGCTGCGCGATCAAACCAACTGCGAAAATCCTCGGGCAACTACAACATCCGGGCTGGTCGCCTACCTGGGGAAAGAGGCGGTCGGTTGGTGCGGGGTCGGACCACGCACCGGCTATCCATCTCTCCTTGGATCACGTGTCCCGTGGGCGGGCCGCAACGAGGACAAGAGTGATGCGGGCATCTGGTCGATCACCTGCTTCATCGTCCGCGTCGGTCATAGGCGACGTGGTCTTACCTATGTGCTGGCCGGTGCGGCGGTCGACTACGCCAGACAAAATGGCGCCCGTGCGGTAGAGGCTTACGCAATGATCACCCATCCAGGTGAGGAGATCACCTGGGGCGAGCTCCATGTGGGCAGCCGCAACGTATTTGCTGCCGCCGGATTGACGCAGATGACACACCCGACGAAACGCCGGGCGGTCATGCGCATCGACTTCTAGCTCTACTTGATCTTCTCGTTCACGGAGCCTGAGGAAGTTCCGTAATTGACGTTCCCGTTGTAGGTCGCCGTTACGACGTACTTCCCCTTCGGCTCGTCGATGTGGCAGTTGCCTTTACTCTTGGCCGACAACGTCGAGATCGTACAAATGCGGGTGCCGTCAGAGACCGTGACGCTCCCGGTCGGGGCAAAGCCAACCACACCGGCAACGACCACCTTGTAGACGACCACCTGAGGCGTCGGGGCAGGATTCACCGATGGCGTGATCGTCACCGTCGCCGTGCCCTGGTCCACCGTCTCCGAAGTGGACCCTTCCGCCGGAATGTAATTCGAGTCGCCCGAATAGAACGCCTGCACTGTGTAGGTGCCGGCACCCTCGGTGAGCGAACACGTACCCGACTGGGAGAACGAGGAGATATTGCAGCTTGAGGATCCGTCGCTAACGGTCACGCTGCCCGTCGGAGCGAAGCCCGTTACCCCTGTCGCCGACACCCGGTAACTGACCGGTCCGATTGTCGGCGTCACAGCCGGCGGGGTGATGGTCAGCGCTGGTGTCGCCTGACCCACGTTCTCGTCGAGGGCGCCGGTCGCCGGCGTGTAGTTGGTATCACCGGAGTACGCGGCTGTAACGGTGTACGAACCGGCTGCTTCGGTGATTGCGCATTGACCGGACCCGTCAGACAGCGCAGGGATCGAGCAACTATTTGTCCCGTCGGAGACCGTGACCGAACCGGTCGGCGGCGAAGTAGCCACCCCCATGGCATACACGTCGTAGGTCACCGATCCGACCGTGGCCTCTGCGGGCGTGGCCGTCACCTCGATGGTCGGGGTGCCCTGGCTGATGCTAAAGCCCTGGGTCACAGGGGTCGCCGGGTTGTAGTCGTTGTTTCCACTTTGCGACGCGGTGACGCTGCATGAGCCGGCGCCGGTGATCTCAAGGGTCGAACCTGAGACCAGGCATTGGTCGTTGGCGCCAACCGTGTAGCTGACCGGCAGTCCCGAGTCCGACGTCGCTGTCAACTGGATGAAAGTGTTCCCCGAGAACTCCTGGTCCGTAAGTCCATTGAACGTGATGGTCTGGTTCGCCTGGGCAATCGAGAACGATTGCTCCACATCCGGCGCGGGGTTGTACTCCGAGTTCCCTGACTGGGTCGCGACCACCGAACACGAACCGGCCCCCGTGATCGTGAGGGTCGAACCGTCGACTGTGCAGTCGCCGCTCGAGTAATAGGTAACCGGCAGGCCCGAAGAAGCACTGGCGTCCAGCGATATCGGTGACGCGCCGTAGGTGACATCGGACAGAGAGCCGAAAGTGATCGTCTGCTGAAGAAGGATCGAGAAGGTCTCGGTCACGTTCGTGGCAGGCGAGTAGTCCGAGTTTCCACCCTGCGACGCAGTGATGCTGCATTGGCCTCCGCCGGTCATCGTCACATTCGCCGGCGATGTGTCAGACGAAAGCGTGCATTGTCCTGTGCTCGACAGGGAGACCGGTAGCCCCGACGTTGCCGTCGGATCGATCTCGAAGGCTGGATCGCCATAGGTTTGGGGTGAGATCGTCGTGAAGTCGATCTGCTGGCTCTCTGTGGCGATCAAGAAGTTCTGTGACACCGGAGTCGCCGGGGCGTAGTTGGTATTGCCACCCTGGGTCGCTGTGATCGAGCAGCTTCCTCCACCGGTGATCGTGACATCCGCCGGTGCCGTCGGCGAGTCCAGGGAGCAATCGCCCGAGGATGCAACCGAGACCGGAAGACCGGAACTGGCCGTCGGATCGATCTGGAAGGACGGATTTCCGTAGGTCTGGGGCGGGATTGACGCGAATGTTATGACGTTCGAATCCTGTGTGACGTTGTATGAGCTCGCTGCGTAGTTGTAGACGACGTTGTATCCCGGCGCAAAAAGCCCCGAGCAACCGCTAATCGGGTAGCTCCCGACGTTGGAGGAGGCCGTAGCTGTCGTGGAACAGGTGAGGCCACCAGTGACGTCAGCCGCTTCCGAGGATGGGTTGTAAGAGATACCCGACGTGTTCGCCGTCAGGGCGCTCACGTCCGGAGTCGTCCCGTATGGGCCAGAAAGGACCACCGTCACCGACAAGACCGGCGACATCATGATGTTCCCGCTACTGCCTGTTGCCATGAAGCACGCAGTGCTGGAGCAGGCCACACCGTCGATGGCCGTTATCGATGTGGGACCCGCATTTAGGGCCGTCGTCGGCCCACTGATCGGGTTGCCTTCCTGGTACCAGTTGGACCCGCCGTTGTTCGTCGCCATCACTGTGCCGATTGAACCGCCGGCGAAGCAGTCGAGTGCGTCGAAGCATGCAACAGAGCTCAGTGCCAAAGGAGCGTTCGATGTTTGCACGGTCCAGGTGGATCCACTGTTCGTGGACGCCACGATCGCCGCAGTGGTTGAGCCTGTCGGAATGGCGCCGACCGCCCAGCAACTTGTGGAGACGCAGGTGACACCGTCGAGGTTGCCGGTGACACCCGACGCGGAAGCCGTCCAGGTACCCCCACCGTTGGCAGAGGTGAGAATTGTGCCTGTGCCACTGGTAGGCGCATTGCCGACCACGACGCATCCCATCGAGCTGCATGAGACGGCTTCGAGAGTCACCGTGACACCCGAAGTTTGGGTGGCCCATGTGGCGCCCCCGTTTGTGGTGGCGATGATCGTGCCCGAGGTACCGACCGCAACGCAGTCGCTCCCCGAACAGGACACTCCCTCGAGGGTCACGCTGGTGGATACACCCGAGGTCTGTGGCAACCAAGTCTGGCCGCCGTTCGTCGTGCCAAGGATCGTCCCGGCACCGCCGACGGCTTCACAGTCGCTCGCGCTGGTGCAACTGAGGGCGTCCATCGTCTGAGTGGTTCCGCCACCGGCGAGCTGGGTGACCGTGCCGGCCACGTTCGTGGAGTCGAAGTTCAAGGTGACGCCCTGCTTGCCCACGGCGAAGCAGTCGTTAGCGGTTGCACAGGTGACGCCGGCAAGAAACGCACTGGTGCCGAGGGTCGTGCTGGTCATCGACCAGGTGCCGCCGCTCAGGACATCGATCGTGCCGGCTTCGCCGATCGCCACGCAGTAGCTGGTCGACAAGCAGGTGACTCCGATGAGCGGCTCGGTGGTGTTCGACGTCATGGGCGTCCACGTCGTCAGGTTTGTGGTGGTGACGATGGTGCCGGCGAAACCGACCGCGTAGCAGGTGGTCGTGCCGGACACGCAGCTCACCCCCATCAAGTTGTCGGCCGATGCCACGCCGGAGTTTTGAAGCGTCCAGTCGGTTCCGTCAGTTGTCGTGACGATGGGAGCCGCCGTCTGTCCGGTCTGCGGGTAGCCACCGACGGCGACGCAGGTGGTCGCGGTGGCGCAAGACACACCGAACAGCCCTGAGTAAGGGACGGGGCCGCCCGATCCGGGAACGTTCACTCCCGGAGCCGTAACGGGAGTGCTTTCGAGCGTCCAAGACGCACCGCCGTTCGTGGTGGTCATGACGTGTCCGTAGTTATCGACCGCGTAGCAATCGCTCGTGCTCGGGCAGCTGAGACCGTAGATCGGGTTGCCGTCGACGCTCGCGGAGTAGCTCCACGTGATTCCGCCATTGGTGGACTCGAGAACCGTGCCGCGGTCGCCCGCTGCGAAACACTCGGAACTAGACGGGCAGGTCACCTGGGTCAGAGCCTGGTTGAATTCCGTCGCATCCGCCGTCCACACGGCCCCCCCGTCAGTGGTGACCTTTATCACTCCTCCATCACCGACCTCGATGCATGTGGATACGCTCGTGCAGGTGACAGCGAGCATGTCGGAGTTCGACGGGACCCAGTCCGTTCCGCCGTTTGTGGTCGTGTAGAAGGTGTTCGAAGCGCCCCAGGCCCTGCTGGGCAGGTAGGTGCTCTCCCAGGGAGAGCTTGATGCAGTGCCGACGGCGAATCCGACAGAGGAGGTCGGAAACGAGATTCCGTGCTCGGTCGAGTTACCCGGCGTTTTGGCACAGCTCCACTGGTAGTTCTGGTTGTTCGATGCAGGGGTCGTCAGTCCGGTTGCGCCGAGGGTCATCGCATAGCCGGTGCTGTAATCCAACCAGTTGATGGCCCCCCAACCCGTGGCCTCGTCCCATCCGGGCTGAGCCGCTTCACCGTCGGGACCACCTGATGGGTCCGCGTCGTTGCCACACAGGACGTCACGGAAGTAGTCCGAGTAATCGCCGCTGTTGCCCATTTCGTACATGATCGGGCCTTCGAAACCGGTCGCAGGAACCGTCCCACCCGGATACGGCTGGTCGGCGACAAAGTTCTCCGTATCGGCTTCCATGCCGTTCATCACTGGTCCGGCGACGCTCGTCCCGCCCACGGAACCTGTCCGGTAAGTGCTAGCCCCGGTGCTGTACACCTCGTAGACCGCCGTGTTCGTGTCGGCGATCGCCGAAATGTCAGGAATGGCGCGGCCGGGGCAGGTCGCGTTGGCTGTCACGCCGGCACCGTTCTGCCAGGCGGGGCGGGGCTCGACGTTCGAGCACCAGCTGCCGCCGGCGGCCCAGGTGTCTTCAGTGCTGAGCGTCGCTGTTGTTCCTGATGTGCTGGTCAACGACTGAGAAGAGAAGAGCGAGGTGCCTCCTACGGCAACGACGTAGGGGCTGTCCGCCGGGTAGCCGGATTCGTAGGTCCCATCGTCACCGGTAGAGAAGTAGAAAGTCGTCCCTGCAGCTGCGGCGATGGCAAGGCTGTTGTTCGTGGCGAGCTCGAAGGGATCCTGCGCGCCCCACTCGGTGTCGCCGCCGTAGCCCCAGCTGTTCGAGACCGAGTGCAGTGTCGGGTCGTTGGCGGCATCTTCGATCGCGTCTTCGAGCCCCACGTCGCTGCCGTTGCAGTTGTCGCCGTTGGTCGTTCCCGGTGATGGCGTGGCCGAGCAGTCGCCCAAGTAGTACTTCTCTGCGACTCCCGGGGCCATGCCGTGCGACGTCTCGACATCGAGACCGGTCTCGTCGTTACCGCCATAGGCGTTGTTGGTGTTGCCGTTCTCCAAGATGTTGAGGAGGTGATTGGGCTGCTCTTGCGTCGCCGTGCATGAACTGGGCGAGGTGGGGCTGTTGCCAGACGCCGTGCAAGCAGTGTCGACGGTAAGGGCCGGCTGTCCTGTGACGGTCGCAAATTCGGTAGTGGCCGCCTGCACCTCACCGGCACCCCAGAGAGTGAATCCCATGGTCTGGCCGGTGCCGTATCCGTAAGTCCCTTGCACGTCATACATGGACTGCAGGTCAGACGGGTAGTAGCCGCCTGTGCGCGTGTACTTGATCCCACCTTTGTCAGTTCCGTTGCCGCCACCGGCGTCGCTAGCTGCCGAGGCCTTGCCGAGCTGAATGTCGGTAAAGAATTGATCGATGTTGCTCAAACCGGAGATGCTCTGCACTCCGAGTCGGGCAGGCACCACCGGGGCAGTGGTGTTGGCGTAGAAGTCCTGAGCACCTACCAGCACGCCCTCATCCATGTACGCATTGCTGCGGTAAACCTGGAGCTTCACCTCGAGCGACTTCTCCACGACCGCGGCAGGAGCCTTCGCCGTCATCTCGAGCCTGTCGGCTCCTACGTGGGTGATCGTGTAGCCCTCTGCGATCAGCCAATTCCGTAAGGCCTGGTACTGAGCCACTGGAGGCGAAAAGCGCTGGTAGATCTGCGCCCGACTCAACTCTTTGTGGGTCTTAGCTTCTGCGACGATCAAACCGTTGAGAGCGGCGACATTGCCCAGTGGCAGACCGAAGTTCAGTGAAATGGAGCTGTTCGCGAATACCGCTCCTAGCGCTTTAATCGGTCCGACCGCAGTCTTCGCGTTGCCTATGGCGAGCGGGACCTGGCCTTTTAACTGCACGTTGCCACGGAGATATTGTGTAACCCAAAGACGTTGGGACGACGGTGTCGTGCTTGTTGCGGACGCCGAAGGGATGAATGCAACAACCCCAAGCGCCGCAGTCGTGACGACCACTGTGATGCTCACAATGGCTCTTACCGGGCTTCGGAACCGACGTCCAAACCAGTGAAGGCGTCCTGCTATAGCCGCAAAAGAATCCCGCAAGTTCATTGAACCCGCCCCGCTTTCCGATGCCCCTTTATATGCAAACGCTTTGCGGTCGGGACGGTAACACACAGCAACGGTTAAAGCTTGGAATCTCCTTAGGACCGGAAACGCCTTCTAAAACCTACCTTTTCGATCGAAGATCTCGCGCGAGCCAGGCGCGATTCTGTACTACCCGACGGTTCGTTTAACGCGATGGGTGCTGGCTGTTTCACCGGGGAGGGGCGCCTACGGATTCGCCAACCCACACATCCGTGCCGTGCGAGAAAACGGCTTCAGGGCCGCCCGAACCGAACTTGCGGGCGGAGATCACTCGTACGAGGGCACCGGTGGAAGCGTTGATCTCAGTGACGCTTCGATTTCCGAAGTTTGCGACCCATACGTTGTCCCCGTCGGATGAGACGGCTTGAGGTTCGTCGATGCCGTACTTCGAGGCGGATAGGACCTGCACCAGTGCACCTGTGGAAGCGTCGATCTCCGTGACAGATTTGTTCACGGAATTGGCGACCCACACGTGGGTCCCATCGGCGGATATAGCGGCCGGAGTATCGAAGCCGTAGCTCGAAGCCGATAGGACTCGTACAAGTGCACCGTTCGAGGCGTCGATCTCGGTGACTGCGTTACTCAAGTTGGCCACCCACACGTGAGTGCCGTCTGACGATATCGCCGCAGGCGAATCGTCGAAGTGATATTTCGGAGCCGACAGGACTTGTATGAGGGCGCCGGTCGAGGCATCGATCTCGGTGACGCTTGCACCGGCGAAGTTGCCCACCCACATATGAGTGCCGTCGGATGAAACCGAGTCAGGATCCTTGAAGCCATACGCCGGAGCCGCGAGGACCTGCACCAGGGCGCCGGTGGAAGCGTCGATCTCAGTGACGGTGTCGTTTCCTATGTTCGCCACCCACACATGGGTGCCACCGGACGCAATCGACACGGGATAGTCGAAGTCGTAGCTCCGAGCCGAAAGCACCCGCACTAGCGCACCGGTGGAAGCGTCGATCTCAGTGACGGTGTCGTTCCCATAATTGACCACCCATGTGGCCCCACCGTCGCTACAGATCGCGTAAGGCTGGTTGAAGTCGTACCTGCGAGCCGATAAGACTTGAACG
>JBAPRR010000127.1:0-14326 GCA_049281195.1 Acidimicrobiales bacterium | reverse complement strand
TGGGAAAGGGGAACAAGCAGCGGATGGTCCCCATGCACGAGCGCTGCGCGGCCACCCTCTCCGAATGGCTGGAGAATCAGAAGGCCCAGCTCATGACCGATAAAACGCCACCGGCGGCCGTGTTCTTGAACATGAAGGGATCGAGGCTCGGAACCCGGGACGTGCGGCGGATAATTGACCGTCTGTCGGCCAATCCCACGCACCCTCATGCCCTGCGCCACAGCTTCGCCACCCACCTCCTCGATGGGGGTGCTGACCTGCGCGTGGTCCAGGAACTGCTGGGTCACGCAAGTCTGTCCACCACTCAGGTCTACACTCACGTCAGCAAAGAACGTCTGCTCGCCGTTCACGGCGCCACTCATCCGAGGGCCTAGGGGGCTGTGTGACCACAGAGGATCAAACCGCCACGGCTCGGCTCTGGACGGATTACAAGTCCAATGCCGACCGTTCGGTACGTGATCAGCTGATCCTTCTCTACTCTCCGCTCGTCAAGTTCGTGGCGGGCCGAGTGGCCGTGGGTCTTCCCCAGCACGTCGAGCAGGCGGATCTCGTCAGCTACGGGGTCATCGGTCTCATCGACGCGATCGAGCGCTTCGATCCGGTAAGGCAGGTCAAGTTCGAGACTTACGCCATCCCGCGCATCAAGGGCGCAATCATCGATGAGCTTCGCGCTATCGACTGGGTGCCCCGCTCGGTGCGTTCGAAGGCGCGTGCCCTCGAGCAGGCCCATGCTTCGCTCGAGGCCCAGCTGTTGCGGGCTCCCACAGATGCTGAACTGGCAGAGGAGCTCGGAGTGACCGAGGACGAGCTCGCCGAAACGCTTCGTCAGATGTCCCTTGTAGGCGTGGCGGCACTCGACGAGGTCTTCATGGTCGGTGGCGACAGGACTGAACGCACCACTCTCGGAGACACGATTCCTGACTCCACAGCAGGACCTGTCGCAATGTTCGAGGACAAAGAGGCCAAGGAGATCCTCGCCAAGGCCATCTCGCAACTCGGCGACCGAGAGAAGACCGTCCTCTCCCTCTACTACTACGAAGGTCTGACCCTGGCTGAGATCGGGGAGATCCTGGGAGTTACCGAAAGCCGGGTCTGCCAGATCCACACCAAGGCGGTTCTGCAGTTGCGAACGAGGCTTTCGGATCGCCGGACCGACGGGCAGCAGGCGCTCGCGCACGCAGCCGGCCGCGCTCGGCGTACCGGGGTGAGGTCGAGCGCCAGGAGCTGAAGCTCCCCGCGGCCTGTACAATCGTTAGGTCTTCCGTCAATCGACGGTAAGCAAGGTAGATACATCAAGCACCTGGCGCGCCCACGGTCGCCCGAAAGGGCGTGGCGCCGGGGAAGTCCAACCGATGGGAGGTGGAAACGTGGCTGTCGTTACTACGCGGCAATTGCTCGAGGCCGGTGTTCATTTCGGTCATCAGACTCGACGCTGGAATCCCAAGATGCGCCGCTTCATCCTCGGCGAGCGCAACGGGATCTACATCATCGATCTCAGGCTCACCCTCAAAGGCATCGAGGAGTCATACGGATACGTCCGCGACCTGGTGTCGCGCGGTGGGTTGGTCCTCTTCGTCGGCACGAAGAAGCAGACCCAGGGTCCCGTCGCAACCTACGCACTGGCCTGCGGGATGCCATATGTGAACGAACGTTGGCTCGGCGGAATGCTCACCAACTTCACAACGATTTCAGCGCGGGTCCGCAAGCTCCAGGAGTACGAAGCCATGGAGCGCGCAGGGGACTTTGAGGCCATGCCGAAGAGGGAAGCCCTACGCCACCGCCGCGAGCTCGACAAGTTGCGCCGCAACCTCGGTGGGTTCCGCAATCTCGACCGCGTGCCCGATGCGATTTTCGTGATCGACACGAAGAAGGAACACATCGCCGTCACCGAGGCGAACAAGCTCGGGATGCCTGTAGTGGCGGTCGTCGACACGAACTGCGACCCGGATCAGGTCACGTACGTGATCCCGGGCAACGATGACGCGATCCGCTCTGGAACCCTGATGTGTCGCGTGATCGCAGAAGCCGTAAAGGAAGGCCGCTATGTAGCTGCCAACCGTCCCGTTCCCGAGCCGCGACCGGGCGCCGCACCCTCAACGGGCCGCGACGGCGGAGCGCGCCGGAATCGCCCCACTACACCAGGTGTCCAGCGCCGCCACGGAGCAGACGGCCCCGTCGCAACGGAAGCAGTCGCACCTGAAGAGGCCGCGGTCTTCACAGGCCCCCCGCCGGCGCCAACAGATGCACCGGCTCCGCAAGCAGCGCCAGAGTCAGTTGTTACAGAATCAGCAGCGCCAGAGTCAGCTGCTCAAGAATTAGATGGATCGCAGGTACAGAGTGCCCAGGTCAGTGCCGAACCCGTCGCCTCAGACGCCGGTTCCGCACCGGAGCCAGCGGGTACCGCTACAGAGGTTTGACAATGCCTAATTTCACAGCAAAAGACGTGCAGTCGCTGCGCAAGGCGACCGGCGCGGGGATGATGGACGCCAAGCGCGCGCTTGACTCCACAGACGGCGACTTCGACGCCGCGGCGAAGTGGTTGCGCGAGAAGGGTTTGGCCGGCGTGGCCAAGAGAGCAGAACGCGAGGCGGTCGAAGGCCTCGTCGCGTTGGCTCTTACCGACGACGCAGGGGCCATCGTCGAGATCCGTTGCGAGACGGACTTCGTCGCCAAATCACCGGAACTCGTAAGTCTGGCCGACGACCTGGCTGCCCTTGTCGCCAAGTCGGGCGAGCAGGCCGCGACAGAACGCGATAGCGAGCTCGACGATCTGCGCACCACGCTGAAGGAGAACATCAGCGTCGGAACCGTCGTCCGTATCGAGACGTCCGATTCGACCATCCTCGGTAGCTACCTCCACGTACAAAACGGCCGCGGCGTGAATGCGGTCCTGGTGGAGATTCGGGGCGGGAACGAGGAGATCGCGCACGACATCGCTCTGCACATCGCATTCGCAAAGCCGCAATACATCAGCCGCGAGGAAGTCCCCGAGGCAGAGGTGGCAGAAGAGCGGGCGACCGTAGAGCAGATCGCACGCAACGAGGGAAAGCCCGACGCCGCTCTTCCGAAGATCATCGAGGGCCGGATGAACGGCTTCTTCAAGGATCGGGTCCTCCTCGAGCAGACGAGTGCCAAAGACGACAAGCTCATCACAGAGCTCCTGGACGGCGCCGAAGTTTTGCGCTTCGCTCAGGTAGTGGTCGGAGGCTAGGCAGACAACGTGACAGCGGCGAGTGAGCCAGTCCCGCAAACAGAGCCCGTGACGGCGGGTCCGTCGGGAGGCTCTCCCGTCGCCCTACACGACGCCGGCCGCTCGCGCCGTTTCGTCTTCAAAATGTCCGGCGAGGCACTCGCTTCGTCACAGAACGACGAAACGATCGATCCCAACGTGTTGGAACGTCTCGCAAAAGAGATAGCCGAAGCGCGTGAGCAGCTCGATCTCGAGCTGGCCGTGATGATCGGCGGCGGCAACATCTGGCGCGGGACCAAGGGCGAGGGACAGGGTCTCGACCGTGCGACGTCCGACACGATGGGAATGCTCGCCACCGTCATCAACGCGCTCGCTCTACAAGACGCGATCGAGCGGCAAGGCCAGCCCACCAGGGTTCTGTCGGCAGTCGAGATGGCCGAGGTGTGCGAGCCGTATATCCGCCGGCGCGCGATCCGGCACCTCGAAAAACGCCGCGTGGTGATCTTCGCGGCAGGGATGGGCAACCCGTACTTCACGACAGATACTTCTGCGGCGCTGCGGGCAGCGGAGATAGAGGCTCACATGTTGCTGAAAGGCACCCATTCGGGCGTCGACGGTGTCTACAGCGCCGACCCGAAGCTCGATCCGAACGCCAAGCGATACGAGCGTCTCCCTTTCATGGAGGTCGTCAATCGCGATCTGCGGGTCATGGACCTGACAGCAATTACCTTCTGCAAAGAGATCAATCTCCCCATCCTGGTGTTCGATCTGATGCGACCGGGGAACCTGGGTCGTGCGCTTGCAGGCGAGGAGATCGGTACGCTGATCGGGTGACGGACGATGACATCACCCAGGTGGTGATCTCAGATGCAAAAGACCGCATGGACAAGGCGGTCGAGCACACGAGAGCCGAGTTCGCGACCGTAAGAAGCGGAAGGGCGACCCCGGGTCTGGTGGAGCATCTCAGGGTCGAGGTCTACGGATCCGAGGTGGAGCTCCGCACCATCGCCGGACTGTCGATCCCAGAAGCACGGCTCCTCGTGATCTCGCCCTACGACAAGACTTCGATCGTCCATATCGAAAAGGCCATCCAGGCCTCGGATCTGGGCATCAACCCCTCGAACGACGGTGCCGTCATCAGGCTCACCTTCCCGCCTCTCACCGAAGAGCGCCGCAAGGAGCTGGTGAAGGTTGTGAAGCACAAGGCCGAGGAGGGCAGGGTGGCGATACGGAACCTGAGGCGTGCGGCGCGGCATGACCTCGACACCTTTCAACACGACGGCGATCTGTCTGAAGACGATGTCGAGCGCGCCGAGAAGGAGCTCGACAAGTTGACGCACGAGAAGGTGACTGCGCTGGAGACGCTTCTGTCCCACAAGGAAAAGGAGCTGCTCGAAATATGAGAGCGGTGAATGGCACACGCTGCGGCGCGTTGCCTGGCGAATTTCTTCGAACGATTTCAGGGTCCTAGGGAGGCCGCATGGGCGACGAATCGGACCGAGACGGCCCCGGCGGGCGAGACGACCTGACCAGCGACGAGTTCGCCATATTCGAGGCGGAAGTCGAATCAGACGACCGTCCGGCCCCTATCCGGGGATCAAGGCGGGTGAGGATCATCGGTGCGGAACAGGCGGGCTCGATGGTCCCACCTGAAGGCTTCTCGGTCACAGAAGACCCCCTCGACGCCGATCCCCTCGACGACGACCCGTTCGAAACGCTCAGCAATCCTGAGGAGCCCGACCTTCACTGGAGCGCGTCACGGCCGGGGGAGCACCAGACAGAGCTCCAACATTGGACAGATCCACCAACCGGTCAGGTCCCGGCGATTCTCGCAAGGGACGAGCCCGAGATTTCCCAATGGCAGAGAGACGGGGACACGGGACCGGTGTGGCGCGAGCACGACCACGATTGGTCCGATCCCAGCTATGAACCGGCGATGCTCGCGGATGAGGACACGCGCATCGGCGAGCTACGGACCGAGGACAAGCCGGAGGAACGCCGGCCCTGGGAATTCGCGGACTCCGACGATGCCGGCTCGACCTGGCCTTCTGATGATGATCCGGACGATTCCGCTTCCGGCGAATTCGCATCCACGCATATCGGTCCTGTAACGACCATCAGCTCTTCTGTGAGGAGGGTCACCAGCCAGACCCCTCCCCAAGCGAGGTCCCGCCACGGTCGCAGGAGGCAGCCGGTCATTGCCTTCGAGCCATCACTCGAGCTCGGGTCCGGCGCGCTACAGGTGGGAGCTTCCGGAGCTCCCGACGAAAGGTCGAACGGATCCGGACGGAGCATGCCGCTCGCTATCGCCACAGGAGTAGCGGCTGCAGCCGTCATTCTCCTGGCGATGTGGGGTGGCCCGGTCCCGACCCTCGTCGTCACCACAGTGGTCGTCACGCTGTGCGTCGCCGAGATGTACGGGACGCTCAGGCGCTCAGGACGAAAGTCGGCGACGCTGCTCGGCATCGCCGCGACCATCGGGATCATGATCGCCGCTTACACGAAGGGTCCTTCTGCGATCCCGTACGTGACGGTCCTGCTGCTCGTGGGCACGATGCTTTGGTACCTCATCGGAGTGGAGCGCGGGTCACCGGTCGAGGGCACCTCTTCAACTGTTTTCGTATTCGTCTGGATCGGGGTTCTGGGATCCTTCGCCGCGCTGTTGCTCGCACCCAGCCAGTTCCCTGACCGTCACGGTGTCGCCTTCTTCGCCGGAGCCATCATCGCGGGGGTTCTGAACGATGTCGGTGCCCTCATCGCAGGCCGATGGTTCGGCAGGCACCCGCTCGCTCCGACGGTAAGTCCGAAAAAGACCTGGGAGGGCCTCGTAGGAGGCACGATTCTCACGATCCTCGGAAGCATCTTCATCACGGGCCACATCCACCCGTGGACCACCGAGAAGGCCGCCATCCTCGGCGTGCTCGTAGCGATCGTGGCCCCGGTAGGGGACCTTTGCGAGTCACTCGTGAAGAGGGATCTCAAGCTCAAGGACATGGGTTCGATGCTCCCCGGCCACGGAGGCATGCTGGACAGATTCGACGCATTGCTCTTCGTGATGCCCGCGACGTACTACCTGGTCCGTATTGTTCATCTGGGCTAGTTGATTTCGTCCATTCGATCGCAGCGAGGGGAGAGGGGGGCTTTCGAGCGGGACAGGACCAGGGAACGATCCGCACGGAAAGATGACTCGCACAGGGATGGCACAGGAGACTCACAGCAACACCGGTGACACTCGATCCGTGGCGAGAAAGGTCGCTCTCGTGGGATCCACCGGCTCAGTCGGGTTGCAGGCCGCCAGCTTGATCGAGGCCTCACCCGACAGGTTCGAGGTCGTCTCCATCGCGGCGCGCAGTTCGATCGAGGTTCTGGCCAAACAGGCAGCACAACTGCAGCCAAAGCTCGTCGTCCTGGAGGACCCCTCGAATGCGAAAGAGCTGGCAAAGCTTCTCCCCAAGGGCACCGAGCTTCTGACCGGGCCCGAGGGTCTGGCGGTGGTGTCGGGTGCCGGGGGCGGGGCCGACACGGTGCTTAACGCGGTGGTGGGTTTCGCCGGCCTGATCGTCACCCTGTCGGCACTCGGAGCCGGAAAACGCCTGGCGCTTGCCAACAAGGAGTCCCTGATCGCCGGAGGTCCGGTGGTCCAAAGGGCGCTCGAGACTCCAGGAGCTGAGATCGTCCCGGTCGACTCCGAGCACGCAGCGCTTCATCAGTGCCTCAGAGCTGGCGATAAGACCGAAGTGGCTCGTCTCGTGCTCACCGGAAGTGGCGGCCCCTTCAGGGGACGCCATATCGCCGACCTCGCCTCGGTGACTGTCGAAGATGCGCTTGCTCATCCGACGTGGCGGATGGGACCGAAGATCACGATCGACTCGTCCACGCTCATGAACAAAGGCCTCGAGATCATCGAGGCACACGAGCTGTTCGGAATACCTTTCGACGATATTGAGGTCGTCATCCATCCGCAGTCGATCGTGCACTCGATGGTTACGTTCACTGACGGGTCCACGATCGCGCAACTGTCACAGCCGGACATGAAGGTGCCCATCGGCTACAGCCTCGGTTATCCGGCACGCCTCGACCATCCCTACGGAGAGCTCGATTGGACGAGCCCCATGCGCTTCGACTTCGAGCCCCCAGATCGCCAGGTGTTCAGGTGTGTCGAGTTGGCCGAGGCCGCGGGGCGCCAGGGTGGCCTTGCGCCCGCCTGGTTGAACGCCGCGAACGAAGTGGCGGTGGCGGCGTTTCTGGACAAGGTGATTCCTTGGCTCGCCATCGCAGACATCGTGTCTGAGACCCTGGAGTCATTTGACGGTGCACCCCCGACCGATGCGGAGTCGGTCATAGAGGCTGACAGCCGTGCGCGCGCTGTGGCTGAACGTGCCGTCGCGGCAAGGCGCGCCGCGTGACGCAGTTAAGAGATCCGGTCTACGTCGGTGACGAGCTTCCGCCCCCGCTGCCGAGTCCATCATCACCTGGCGGCAATCTGGCGCGCCTGATCGTCTCCGTGGTTTTGATCGTGGCGATCGCGATCGCAGCTCACGAAACCGATCTGTTGGTGGTGATCGTCGCGATCATCGCGATGGTCATGCTGCACGAGCTCGGGCACTTCGCCACAGCGAAGTGGAGCGGCATGAAAGTGACCGAATACTTCTTGGGGTTCGGTCCCCGATTGTGGTCGACACGCCGCGGTGAGACCGAGTACGGAATCAAGGCGCTTCCTCTCGGCGGTTACGTGAAGATCATCGGGATGTCGAACCTCGAAGAGGTCGCACCTGAAGATGAACCACGCGCATACAGAAATCAACCGTTCAGAAAGCGCGTCCTGGTGGCGGTGGCCGGAAGTGCAATGCATTTTTTGCTGGCGATAATTCTGTTCTTCGTCATCTTCGTCGGTTACGGCGTTCAGCAGCCCGGGACGGTCGTGGTCGAAGGGCTGACCGTGTGGCAGGGACCGACCAGCCCGGCACAAGTTGCCGGCGTCCAGCCTGGTGATGTGATCGTGTCGGTCGACGGCAAGGCAGTTCACAACGTCGATCAGGTCGGCGACGTAACGCGCAACAGCGTCGGAAAGAAAGTGACGCTCGTCGTCCGTCACAACGGTGTGGACCGCACGCTGACTGTGGTGCCGACCAACGGCCACAACGTGATTCTCGGTGGAAGTCCGGCGGTGCCCGCTTCCACCAAGGCTTCTGGACTCATCGGAGTGGAGCTCGAGTACCCGAACGTCACCGAGAGACCTCTGTCTGCCGCAGGCCAGTCGTTCACGAGCCTCGGCGATCTGATGAAGGACTCGGTGCAGGTTGTCTGGAACCGCTTTTCGCCCGCGGGGATCGCCAACCTGCTCGACCAGGTCAGCAACACCCAGGCGGCAAAACAAGCTGCGAACAACGGAACAAGGCCGGAGTCGATCTACGGAGCGGTGAGGACGGCTACCCAGGGGGCACAGGCGGGGTGGGGAAACTTCCTGCTGGTGTTCGTCGAGATCAACGTGTTCATCGGGATGATCAACCTGCTGCCGATGCTTCCCCTCGACGGGGGTCATGTCGCAATCGCTGTTTACGAGCGAATACGCAGCAGGCGGGGACGCCCGTACCATGCTGACGTAGCCAAGCTGACGCCGGTCGTCTACGCGTTTGTTCTGGTCCTCGCCGTGATAGTCATCTCGTCGTTGTACCTGGACATTGCGCATCCGATCCCGAACCCCTTCAAGTGATGACATGACAGGGCCACTTAAATGACGGAGCGCCGAAAAACTCGCCAGATCCATGTCGGTTCGGTCGCGGTAGGTGGTGGTGCACCGGTGACCGTCCAGTCGATGACGACCACCAAGACCGCCGATGTCGACGGGACCCTCTCGCAGATCTACGCGCTTGCCGCCGCCGGAGCCGACATTGTCAGATGCACCTGCAACGAGCGCGAGGCCGCAGAGGGACTGGCTCGAATCGTGCCGCGTTCTCCGGTGCCGATCATCGCCGACATCCACTTCCATCACGAGATGGCGCTCGCAGCTCTCGAGGCCGGAGTACAGGGCCTGCGCCTGAACCCGGGGAACCTGCGCAAGGAAGAAGAGATAAAGCAGGTGGCGTCCGAAGCCAAGGACCGCGGGGTTCCGATTCGCATCGGTGTGAATGCGGGTTCGCTCGACAAGCGCCTCTATGAGAAGTTCGGAGGCGCTACCCCTGAAGCGCTCGTGGAGTCGGCGCGCATCGAGCTCGAGTTCTTCAGCGAGGTGGGCTTCGAAGACGTGAAGATCTCCGTCAAGGCGTCGAACGTTCCGGTGATGATTGACGCGTACCGGCTGGCCTCAGAAACGTTCGACCATCCGCTTCATCTCGGGGTCACAGAGGCGGGACCGCCACCGGCGGGACTGCTCAAAGGCACCGCTGGGATCGCCACGCTTCTTTCCGAAGGAATTGGCGACACCATCCGCTACTCGCTGACCGCGGATCCGGTCGAAGAGGCGCGAGCAGGACGGCAGTTGCTCGAGGCGCTCGGACTGCGCGAGCGCAAGGGACTCGACCTGATCGCCTGCCCGTCGTGCGGCAGAGCCGAGATCGACGTGATCGGCGTGGCGAAAGCGGCCCAGGAAGCGCTCGAAGGTCGGAATCTTCCTTTGCAGGTGGCGGTGATGGGTTGCGTGGTGAACGGCCCGGGAGAAGCGCGCGAGGCCGATCTCGGGATCGCGGCAGGCCGAAAGAAGGGACACCTCTTCATCAAAGGGAAGATCGTGCGCGTCGTCCCGGAGGACCAAATGGTCGCCGCGCTGATCGAAGAAGCGGAAAAGCTCGTAGAAGAAGGCCTCGAGGCTCGGCTCGCCGCGGCGGACGGGTCAGCAGAAGCAGAGGCAGAAGCCGATCGGGCCGCCCTGCTAGAGCAGAAGGGCGACGCCAATCACGACTCGCAGCGGATCGAGATCATCCGCAAGATGACCGGGGAACCTGAAGCCAAGCGTCCTGAAGAAAAGGATCCCGAAACTCAGTAGGAGCGACCCACGACGGCGATGTTGTCCGGGTCCTCGCGCGAATCGGGAAGACCACCGTCGTAACGCAGCAGGCAGCGAACCGTCACCGCCTTCTGCGCGAGCTCCTCCTCTCCTCCGTCTGCCAGTGCTGAGGCGCTCATCCGGGCGAAGCCGGTCTTCGCCGCTTCGATCGCCTCGTCCACCGTCTTCACGTCGGAGATGTGATTCTCGAGGAACTGTTTGGCGTTCTCGAACATGTCGTGCTGTGCGTTCTCGAGCGCAGATGCGGTTCGCACCGCCACCTCATCGATCGCTACCTCGGCCTTTTCGCCTGTGTCGCGCCGTACGAGTGTGACCACGCCGCGTGCGACGTCGCGCGGACCCACCTCGATGCGCACCGGGACACCCTTCAACTCCCAGTCGACGACGCGCCTGCCGTAACCAGTGTCGGTCCTGTCGTCCAGCTCGACACGGTGTCCGGCATCTGTCAGCGCAGCTGTAACCCGGCTGGCCACGGCACCGGCGTCGGCATCTGCCTTCACCAGGACCACAGCCACCTGAACCGGCGCCAGACGCGGAGCGATCTGGAGGCCCGAGTCGTCGCCGTGCGCCATGATCGCGGCCCCCACCAGTCGCGTTGAGCTTCCCCACGAGGTCTGCCACGCGAATTCGTTGGTGCCGGACTCGGACTGGAATTCGATCCCGAACATTTTGGCGAAGCGCTGGCCCAGCTCGTGGCTGGTGCCCATCTGAAGGGCCTTGCCGTCACGCATCATCCCTTCGCAGGTCCAGCTGCGATCCGCGCCCGGGAAGGTCTCGGCGGGCGTCTTCAGACCGGCGAGGACCGGGACCGCCATCACCGATTCCATGAAATCGCGGTACACGTCGGTCAGGATCCGAAGGGCGAAGTCTGTGGCCTCCGCCTGGCTGGCATGTGCGGTATGCCCCTCCTGCCACAGGAACTCCGTTGTGCGCAAGAACACCCTGGGCCGCATCTCCCAGCGCACGACGTTCGCCCACTGATTCACCTTCAGCGGCAGGTCTCTGTAGCTCTGCACCCACTTGGCGATGAAGGCGTTGATGATGGTCTCGGAGGTGGGTCTGACCACGATCGGCTCCGCAAGCTCCTCTCCGCCGGCGTGGGTGACGACAGCCAGCTCGGGGCTGAAGCCCTCCACGTGATCGGCTTCCTTGGACAGATAGGACTCCGGTATGAACAGCGGGAAGTATGCGTTCTTCGTCCCGGTCTGCTTGATGCGGAGGTCGAGCTCCGTCTGCATCCGTTCCCAGATCGCGTAGCCGTAAGGCCGGATAACCATGGTCCCTCTGACCGGTCCGTTGTCTGCGAGCTCGGCCTTGGCGACCACGTCCTGGTACCAGCGCGGGAAATTCTCAGACTGGGAGGTGAGCACTGCGGCAGGGGCCATCGGGGCAATGTAACCGTCCGGACCTGCCCTTATGGCGAGCCCTTTTTGCGCGGTCCGCTGCTATGCTCGACTGCGCCGTTCGAAAGTGGTGATGTACGTGGTGAAGCGTGGGCGGGCAGCCCACGCTTCTGCTTTCAGCGGACGGCGACGAGGTCGTAGAGACGTAGCAAACGAACGAGGGAGGTGGCGCCGGTGGGCGACGAGCTGCAAGAGACGGTCGCGCCCGTGGTAGAAGCCCTCGGTCTTGAGCTCGTAGACCTCAATTTCAACCGGGGGCTCCTTCGCGTCACGGTAGACCGCGACGGCGGCGTGGACCTTGACAGCATCGCGGACGTCACCCGCGAGGTTTCCAGCGCCCTGGACAGAAACGACATCGTCCCGGGCGGCCGTTACACCCTCGAGGTCTCGAGTCCGGGACTGGAGCGTCCGCTCAAGACCCCCGCACAGTTCGCCCGGGCAGTGGGCGAAGAGGTGGTGGTGCGCACCTTGGCGACTTCCGCCCTCGAGCGGCGCATAAAGGGAGCACTCGTTTCGGCCGACGCCGACGGGATCGTGATCGCCGCAACTGAAACCTCTGACGAGCGCGTCCACATCGCCTATTCCGACATCGAAAGGGCGCGGACCGTTTTCGAATGGGGTGCCGCGCCCAAGCCTGCAGCGCAACCGGGGTCCCGGAGCACAAAACAAGGCCGCAAGGCCGATCCAACCACTAAGAGGGCTGTGGCTTCATGAGCAAGACCAACTTCGAATTTCTTGACGCATTGGGTCAGATAGCGAGAGACAAAGGGATCTCGACAGAGACCCTGCTTGACGCGCTCGCCAATGCTCTGGTGGCCGCATACAAACGGCGCCCCGGTTCCGCCGAAGAGGCCTTCGTCACCATCGATCCCGAGTCGGGTGAGATCCGTGTCTACGGCCAGGAGCTCGACGAGGACGGAAACGTACTTCAGGAGTGGGACGACACCCCCGACGACTTCGGGCGGATCGCCGCGCAGACCGCCAAGCAGGTCATCTTCCAGCGCATCCGCGAAGCAGAGCGCGACCTCAAGTACGAGGAGTACGCGGGACGCGAAGGCGACATCGTCACCGGCATCGTCCAGCAGACCGACAACCGTTACACCCTGTTGGACCTCGGCAAGGTGGAGGCACTGCTACCTCAGGCCGAGCAGGTGCCCTACGAGCGCTACGAGCACGGTGCGCGCCTGAAGGCGTACATAGTCGAGGTCAGAAAAACCACGAAGGGCCCGCAGATCGTCGTGAGCCGGAGCCACCCGGGTCTGGTGAAGAGGCTGTTCGAGCTCGAGGTACCCGAAATCTCGTCCGGGGTGGTCGAGATCAAGGCCGCGGCCCGCGAGCCGGGGCACCGTACGAAGATCGCGGTGTGGTCGAACGACCCGAACGTCGATCCGGTCGGCGCATGCGTGGGCGCGCGCGGATCGCGGGTGCGCATGGTCACCAACGAGCTTCGCGGTGAGCGTATCGACGTGGTTCCGTTCTCCGACGATCCTGCCGAGCTGATCCAGGCCGCGCTGCAACCGGCCCGGGTCCGCGAGGTGAGGCTCGACGACGAGACCGGAACGGCGACGGTCGTGGTGAGCGACTACCAGCTGTCTCTGGCGATCGGCAAGGAAGGCCAAAACGCACGTCTCGCGGCGCGCCTCACTGGATGGCGTGTCGACATAAAGAGCGAGACCCAGCTGGCAGAAGAAGAGGCCGGTTACGGCGAGGAATGGGCAGAGGGCGAGTGGGTCCAAAACGATGCCGGCGAGATGGTGTGGCAGCCGGCAGAAGGAGGCGTTGCCGTTTCTGCCGCTGAATGGTCGGCGGGGGCCATCGATGAGACCGGCATCGGCGAGGCCAGCACCGATGAGGCCAGCACCGATGAGGCCAGCACCGAAGGGGAGTCATCAGCACCGGTCGCGTCCGCAGATGTCCCCGCCGCGGCCACTGCTCCTACGGCTGCTGCGAACGCCCCGGCAGAAGGTGGCGAGGACTCCGGTGCTAGCGGGGGAGACCCCGCATAGGCCGGCCAGAGCGGACCTGTGTCGGTTGCCGGCGAGTAGCCGGCCAGGATCAGCTCCTTAGGATGGTGAGCACCGCTTCCGGAGGGATCGAGGTAGGAAGGAACCTTCCAGGGCGCGGTGCTTGGATCTGTGCCGGATCCCGCTCCTGCCTCGACGTAGCGCTCAGAAAGGGCGCTCTCGCCAGGGCGCTCAGAAGCGGAATCTCGCCGGTTGAAGGCGATCAGCTCAGGTCCATGTTGTTCACCGACCAGACAGAACCGGAGGGCTGAGTCCGCCTAGCAGGCTTTTGGGGCTTATGGCCAGCAAAGCATGTGTGGGAGGATGGTGCGCTCGGCTTATGGCGAGTGGACCGCCCGCACCGATATCCGAGCCCGGCAGATGTCGCGCTCGGACACAAATACCAGAAGAAAAATGAAGCGCAAAAAGTAACAGGACAAACGAAAAGGACCCAACCAGCAGGTGCCCAAGAAGATCAGGGTTTACGAGCTCGCCCGAGAGCTCGGGCTCACCAACAAAGAGGCGTTGGACCTCTGTATCGCCCTCGGTATCGGGGTGAAGAGCCACTCGTCTTCGATAGAGGACGCGCAAGCAGACCGCGTCCGGAGGAAGGCCGATGCCGATGGCCTCAGGCGTCCGGTGGCACCCGATGAAGCCGCGGAGCCCGAGCCTCCGGCAACCTCAGAGGCACCCCCGCGCCGGGTCACCACAACTCCCGCCGCTCCGC
>JBAPRR010000126.1:0-2680 GCA_049281195.1 Acidimicrobiales bacterium | reverse complement strand
CACCTTGGCAAGGTGATGCTCTACCAGCTGAGCCACGTCCGCGTTGCTCACGACTCTAGCAAGCGGGAGCGGACCCCCTAAGTCCGACGTCCCACCCATAAAGACGAACTACCAGGTCAGCCCGCCGCCCTGATCGATTCGGGGACCTCGGAAAGCAGGTCGTCGAGGCTCTGTTCCATCAACGCGGGGAGGGTTTCGAGATCCGGCACGAGCTTCTTACACCCAAGCATCCCGACGTACAGATTCCCCACGTAGCTCATGGCCGTGATGTTGAGTCCCACACCTTCCATGATCGGGCCGATCGGGTAGAGCTGCTCGATCCGGCACCCACCGAACCAAAGATCGAAATCGGGACCGGGCACGTTGGACACCGTCACGTTGAAGATGGGTGGCATCCGGTCGAACACCTTGAGGTTCGACAAGAGCTTGGCCGCGCGAGTCGACACGGCCGGCAGGAACAGCTGCGCCAGATCGTCGACGATCCGCGGGCCCATCACTGTCGTACGGCGCTTGGACGCCTGGCTGCTCTTGGAGATCGCGCTGAGCCTTTCGACAGGATCGTCGATCGTCGTAGCAAGAGAGACGAGCATCGCCGAGACGCGGTTTCCCAAAGTGGCTCCGGCGTCATCTCCACCCGACTTGTCGCTTCGCACTCGAGTCGAGACCGGGACCATCGCCACGAGAGGATCGTCGACGTCCTCTCCCCTGTTGTCGAGCAGTTCTCTCAGGGCCCCACCGACGAGCGCCAGCACCACATCATTCACCGTCGCGCCGAAGGCCTTACCGATGAGCTTGATGTCGCGCATCGACAGCGTTGCGGTCGCGAATTTGCGTAGCGTCGAGATCGACCCGTTCAACGACGTGTGCGGAGCGGCAAACGCCGCCGGCGCGGGCGTACCACCGGCGGCCGCGAGACGACGTTTCTGATCCGACAGCCCGGTCATGATCTTTATCGACCGCTGCAGCGCTCCAGCGGCGAGCCCGGGATCTCTGACCGTGGCGGCGACCGCTCTCCTCATCAGAGACACAGCGCTCGGCACCGGTTCAGGCGCCCACGCTTCGGTCTGCGGCTCGATCTCGCGTGGCCTCGGACCGAGATCGAGGAACGACGCCATCAACGATGCCCCCGACACACCATCGAGCATTGCGTGATGCAGCTTGGCCACCAAGGCATTTCGTCCGCCTTCGAGGCCCTCGACCATCGACATCTCCCACAACGGCCGCGAGCGGTCGAGCTGCCTCGCCAACAGGTCGGCAACAAGCTCGTTCAGCTCCCCCTCCCCGCCTGGCGTCGGGAGCCGTGTCCTTTTGACGTGAGAGTCCAGATCGAGCTCCGGATCCTCGATCCAAACGGGCTGCCCGATGCCGAAGGGAACCTCGAGCGCGCGCCGTCTGAGTGGCGGTGCGAGATGGAGCCTCTGCTCGATTAATCGTTTGTGAAATCCGAACCTTGCGGTGTCGGAAAACAAGAATTGCTTGCCGGGCGGCTCGAAGACCATCACCGCACCCACCTGTAGCGGTGCATTGGCAGTCTCGAAAGACAAGAACGCGGCGTCAAGGCCGGTCAGACTCTGCATAGAGGCCTACCTTCCTGTGTGTCCGAATCCGCCCGCTCCACGCTCGGCCGGCGGCAAATCGAGCTCGTGCACCTCGTGGAAGGAAACCGTGTCCACGGGTTGGACGACCAGCTGGGCAATTCGGTCTCCTCGCTTGACTTCGTAAGGCTCTTCCGGATCTGTGTTTACGAGGATTACCGCCAACTCGCCGCGGTAACCCGAATCGATCAACCCCGGCGTGTTCAAGCACGTGATCCCGTGGTTAAGTGCAAGGCCGCTGCGTGGAACCACGAACCCCGCGCAACCCGGAGGGATAGCTACCTTTACCCCGGTTGGCACTTTCGCACGCCCCCCTCGTGGAGCGAGGGTCGCTCCCTCCCGGGCGTACAGGTCGGCACCTGCGTCCCCTTCGTGTGCGTAGGTCGGAGCCGGAATTTCGGGGTCCAGCCGATGCATGGGGACGTGAAGCATTCCGTGGGACGTTAGTTGGCGCAGCTGAGGCGGTGACTTGTCCACTACGACCTGCGACGCTTGGCTCCACCACCTTTTGTGGACCACCGCTAGCATCCCCGGGGTGCTCGTTTGGATGGACCTTGAGATGACCGGACTCGACCCGACTCGTAACGTGATCGTCGAGATCGCAACAATCGTGACAGACGACGATCTCGAAGTTGTGGCCGTCGGCCCCGATCTGGTGGTCAGAACTCCCCAGGCACAACTCGACCTGATGGAACCGATAGTCCGCGACATGCACACCAAGTCGGGATTGCTCGATGCAATCAACGCCTCCGACCTGTCGCTCTCAGAAGCGGGCATCCAGACCCTCGATTTCATCAAGTCCCAGGTCCCACAGAGCGGAACGGTTCCCCTTTGTGGCAGCTCGATCGGCACAGACCGCCGTTTTCTGGCCGCCCAACTCCCCGAGATCGAGAACTGGCTCCACTACAGGAGTGTGGACGTCTCCACCATCAAGGAACTGTGCAGACGGTGGTATCCCGCCGAGTTCAAGAAGGCCCCACCGAAGCGAACAAGCCACAGGGCATTGGACGACATCCGCGAGTCCATCGCCGAGCTCTCCTACTACAGAAGCGCGATCTTCACGCCGCCGGGTACCACCACAGAAG
>JBAPRR010000125.1:0-5687 GCA_049281195.1 Acidimicrobiales bacterium | reverse complement strand
CAGCAGGTTCTCCACCAACACGTTCCCGTCATGGCCGCTCGCGCACCCGTACCGGTACATAGCGCACAACGGCGAGATCAACACGCTCAGAGGAAACCGCAACTGGATGCGGGCACGCGAGACGCTTCTCGAATCTGCGCACCTGCCCGGAGATCTGAAGCGGCTGTTCCCGATCGTCAATCCGGAGGGGAGCGATTCGGCGACGTTCGACGAGGTTCTCGAGTTGCTGCATCTGGGTGGCAGGACGCTGCCGCACGCGGTGCTGATGATGATCCCAGAAGCGTGGGAGAACCACACCGAGATGGACGCCCCGCGGCGGGCCTTCTACCAATTCCATTCATCACTGATGGAACCGTGGGACGGTCCTGCGGCGGTGGTGTTCACCGACGGCAGGCTGGCGGGGGCGGTACTCGACAGAAACGGGTTAAGGCCCGCGCGCTACTGGGTGACCGAGGACGGGCTCGTGGTCCTGTCATCCGAGGTGGGCGTGCTCCCGATCGATCCCCGGAACGTCGTGAGAAAAGGCAGGCTTCAGCCGGGACGCATGTTCCTGGTCGACACGATCGAAGGCAGGATCGTGGAAGACGACGAGATCAAATCAAGCCTCGCCGCCGAGCATCCGTATCAGGAGTGGCTCGACACGGAGCAGGTGAATCTCGATGAGCTGCCGCCGCGGACCATGCTCACCCCGCAGCACTCCAGTGTGGTCCGTTTCCAGAGGCTTTTCGGCTACACGACAGAAGACCTGCGCACCATTGTCAGCCCGATGGCCGGCAACGGTGCGGAACCTATCGGCTCCATGGGAAACGATGCCGCGCTTGCGGTGCTGTCGGAAAAGCCGCGCATGCTCTACGACTACTTCTTCCAGTTGTTCGCGCAGGTTACGAATCCGCCGTTGGACGCCATCCGCGAGGAGTTGGTCACCTCCGCAGGAGCGACCATCGGGCCGGAACGCAACCTGCTGGCGCCGACTCGAAAGTCGTGTCACCAGATCGTCCTTCCGTACCCGGTGATCGACAACTCGGATCTGGCGAAGCTGCTTTACATACACGAAGAGGGCGGCGCCGAGGGCTACCGGGCATTTGCGATCGACGGTCTGTTCGATCCGCAGGGCGGTGGCGAGGCGCTGCAACGTGCTATCGCACAGGTCTGCACGAGCGTGAGCCTGGCGATCGCAGATGGTGCGAACATCATCGTGCTCTCCGACCGCAGCTCGAACGAGCGTCTGGCGCCGATCCCATCCCTCCTTCTCACCGCGGCGGTTCACCACCATCTGGTCAGAGAGAAGACACGCACGAAAGCGGGCCTGGTCGTCGAGTCCGGTGATGCCCGCGAGGTGCACCACATGGCCCTCCTGCTCGGCTTCGGCGCGGCCGCGGTGAACCCGTATCTGGCTTTCGAATCGATCGACGACCTGATCGCGTGTGACCGGTTGGTCGGTGTCAACCCGCGCCAGGCGCGCCACAACTACATCAAGGCGGCATGCAAGGGCGTGATCAAGATCATGTCGAAGATGGGCATCTCGACCGTGGCGTCGTATACCGGTGCCCAGGTCTTCGAAGCCGTGGGCCTCGCACCCGACGTCGTGGATCGTTACTTCACCGGGACTCCCAGCCGCATCGGGGGAATCGGCCTCGACGTGATTGCCGAAGAGACGGCGCAGCGCCATCGCGAGGCTCACCTGGCCCGCCCGACCGAGCGTGCACACCGGGAGTTGGCGGTGGGGGGCGAATACCAGTGGCGGCGCGAAGGCGAGATTCACCTGTTCAACCCGCGCACAGTGTTCAAGCTCCAGCATTCGACGAGATCGAAGCGCTACGACATCTTCAAGGAGTACACGAAGCTCGTTGATGATCAGTCCAAGAGCCTCGCGACATTGCGCGGCCTGCTCCGGATCAACGGAGAATCCACAGACGGCAACGGAGAAGGCCATTCCGCGATCTCTATCGATGAGGTCGAGCCCATCAGTGCGATCGTGAAGCGGTTCGCCACTGGCGCCATGTCGTACGGGAGCATTTCTGCAGAAGCCCACGAGACATTGGCTATCGCCATGAACCGCCTCGGCGGCAAGTCGAACACCGGTGAAGGTGGGGAGGAGCCGAGGCGATACATCCGCGAGCCGAACGGTGACTCACGCAGAAGCGCCGTGCATCAGGTCGCCTCAGGACGGTTCGGGGTGACGAGTGAGTACCTCGTAAATGCGGACGACCTGCAGATCAAGATCGCGCAGGGGGCCAAGCCCGGGGAGGGCGGACAGCTCGCGGGGCGGAAGATCTTTCCGTGGATCGCCGCCATCCGCTACTCGACTCCCGGCGTGGGCCTGATCTCCCCGCCGCCGCACCACGACATCTATTCCATCGAGGACATCGCCCAGCTGATCCACGATCTCAAGTCGTCCAATCCCAATGCCCGGGTCCACGTCAAGCTGGTGAGCGAGGTCGGCGTCGGCACCGTCGCCGCGGGCGTGGCAAAGGCGAAGTCGGACGTGGTCCTCATCTCGGGCCACGACGGTGGGACGGGCGCCGCGCCGCTCACGTCCATCAAGCACGCCGGGATCCCGTGGGAGCTCGGGCTGGCCGAGACGCAGCAGACTCTCGTAAGAAACGGGCTTCGCGACCGCATCGTCGTACAGGTCGACGGTCAGCTCAAGACCGGACGCGACGTGGTGATCGCCGCGCTGTTGGGAGCGGAGGAATTCGGCTTCGCGTCTGCACCGTTGGTCGTCTCGGGTTGCATCATGATGCGGGTCTGCCACCTCGATACGTGTCCTGTGGGGATCGCCACGCAGACCCCGGCTCTTCGTGAGCGCTTCAGTGGCAAGCCGGAGTTCGTAGAGAACTTCTTCGAGTTCATAGCGACCGAGGTGCGCGAGATACTCGCCTCGCTCGGTCTGCGGTCGATCGAAGAAGCGGTCGGAAGGGTCGACCTCCTGAACACTCACGCGGCGACCGAACACTGGAAGGCTGCCGGCCTCGACTTGTCGCCGATACTCGCCGAGCCCGAAGCCGACATCGCAACCGGGCGGCGGTGCACCAAAACCCAGGATCACGGTTTGGATCGAGCTCTGGACAACAGGTTCATCGGATTGTGCCGTCGGGCGATCGACCAGGACGAGGTGGTGACCGCTTCTTTCCCGATCTCGAACGTGGACCGAACCGTGGGGACTCTGCTGGGCTACGAAATAACGAAGAGCAGGGGGGCGGAAGGACTCCGTGACGGAACGATCAATCTGACCTTCGACGGTTCTGCCGGTCAGAGCTTCGGGGCGTTCGTGCCCAAGGGCGTCACGATGACCTTGATCGGGGATGCCAACGACTATCTGGCCAAGGGTCTTTCCGGTGCCAGGGTCATCGTCAGGCCGCCCGTCGGATCGAAGTTCGCGCCCGAGAACGAGATAATTGCCGGCAACGTGGTCTTGTACGGGGCCACATCGGGAGAGTTGTTCCTGCGCGGGCAGGCCGGGGAGAGATTCTGCGTGCGCAATTCCGGAGCGACCGCGGTCGTAGAAGGTGTCGGAGACCACGCATGCGAGTACATGACCGGGGGTCTCGTATTGGTGCTCGGACCTACGGGGCGGAACTTCGCCGCCGGGATGTCGGGCGGTATCGCCTATGTCTGGGACCCCGATGCACGGCTGGAGCGCAACCTCAACGCCGAGCAGGTCGCGTTGGAGGACCTGGATGCCGAAGATGAGCGGTTGGTCCACGACCTGGTGAAGAGACACGCGGCGCTAACAGGTTCAGAGCACGCCGGCAGGCTTCTCGAACGCTTCGACCAGACCGTGTCGGAGATCCGCAAGGTCATGCCGACCGACTACCGCCGAGTGCTCGATGCAACGCGCGCCGCGATAGAAGAGGGCAGGTCGGTTGACGACGCGGTGATGGCCGCCTCTCATGGCTAAACCCACCGGGTTCATCGAGTTCGGACGCAAGCTGCCCACGCGGCGGCCCGTCCCGGTTCGTCTCCGCGACTGGCGCGAGGTCTACGACCCGTTCCCTGTGGCCGATGCACAAAACCAGGGTGCGCGCTGCATGGACTGCGGCATCCCTTTTTGTCACGAGGGCTGTCCACTAGGGAATCTGATCCCGGAGTGGAACGACCTTGTTTACAGAGGGGACTGGCGCGACGCTTCAGAGCGGCTCCATGCCACGAACAACTTCCCCGAGTTCACCGGTCGGCTGTGCCCGGCGCCCTGTGAGGCCTCTTGCGTGCTCGGGATCAACTCGGACCCGGTGACGATCGAACGCATCGAGTACGAGATCGTCGAACGTGCGTGGGCCGAGGGTTGGATCACGCCGCTCAAAGCGAGCAACGAGACGGGCAAGTCGGTTGCGGTGGTCGGATCCGGTCCCGCCGGGCTGGCTGCGGCGCAACAACTAGCTCGCGCCGGTCACGACGTCACCGTGTATGAGCGCGCCGAAATGCCTGGCGGGCTCCTTCGCTTCGGTATCCCGGAATTCAAGATGGAGAAGGCCGTGCTCGAGCGACGCCTGAGCCAACTTGCAGAAGAAGGCGTCAAGTTCCGTTGCGGTGTCAGCGTCGGGACCCCGGCCCCAGAAGGTGGCCAGGACCCTGCAAGGCGTCAAGAGCCGGGTCAGGAGCGCGGTCGGGGGGCCGCGTGCGCCCAATCGGTCCAAGAAGTCTCAGCCGAAGAGTTGCTGTCGCAAAACGATGCCGTCGTGCTCGCCTGCGGTGCCACTCTTCCGCGCGAGCTCGGGGTCCCCGGTAGATCGTTGCGTGGCGTGCATTTGGCACTCGAGTACCTCAAGCCCTCCAATCTCGTGCGCGAAGGCGTTCTGCATGAGACTTCGATCACGGCCAAGGGAAAGAACGTTGTCATCATCGGCGGAGGGGACACCGGCGCCGACTGCCTGGGCACGGCGCACCGCCAGGGCGCGGCGGCGGTCTATCAACTCGAGATCCTTCCGCAGCCTCCGACGGCACGAGCAGACGAGAACCCGTGGCCTACATGGCCGATGATCCTCCGGACCTCGTCAGCTCACGAGGAGGGAGGGGAGAGGGTCTACGCCGTCGAGACGACGGAGTTCATCGACGATGGGAGCGGGGGGGTTGCCGGACTTCGTGCCCATCAGGTGAAGCAGGTCGTCGAGAACGGAAGAATGCGCTTCGAGGAAGTCGAAGATTCGACCCTCGATATTCAATGTGAGTTGGTTCTGATCGCGATGGGATTTGTGGGAGCCGAACAGAAAAGCGTCGTAGGGGAGCTCGGAGTCGAACTCGATCCGCGGGGGAACGTCGCGTGCGACAACGATTGGGCGACGAATCGCGACGGTGTCTTCGTGTGTGGAGATATGACACGGGGTCAGAGCCTCATCGTGTGGGCGATAGCCGAGGGCAGGTCGTGTGCGGCAGCTGTAGATCGATGGCTGATGGGTGATACGGCGCTCCCGGCACCGCTCGAGCCCGGCCGGCTGGCGATCCGCTGACGATCCACTAACAGGTCGCCGCTTCCCCGGTATGGTCGGGTCGATTCAGCTCTAAGGATCAACTCTCAGGTGAGGCGGGGGAGTTGACGGCGATCATCGGAGACGTGACATGAGCGATTGGGCACAAGGCCCGGACTGGGTGCAGGGTCCTGACGGCAAGTGGCGGCCGCCGGGTGGTTCGCCGCCGTTTCCGCCTCCACCACCTGCGGGATCGCACCCGCCTTCGTTGCCTCCGCTGCC
>JBAPRR010000124.1:0-10483 GCA_049281195.1 Acidimicrobiales bacterium | reverse complement strand
GTCTGGAGCAGCACCAGCAGCACGTGGTCGAGCGAGGTCAGACGATCGGCGACCGACCGTGCACTCCGACGGCCCCCGGCGGCCCCCGCCGCCCAGGCGGGATGACCAGAAGCAACGGCAGAATCATCCCTACAGTCGCCGACAGCGGGGGACCATGGATCTGTGCCCTGACCGGCGCCTTCGTCGGATTCGACCTCGCGGTTCGGAGAGGGACCGATCCGCGAGCTGTTCAGTTGCTGATCGGAGCCGGAGGCCGGGCGCGACCAGAAGGCCGGCGACCGGCCGGAAGGGGATTCGGAGATTGGGTAGTCGGACATGGGGATGTGCCCACGGCCGGGAAGCGCGCCACTCTGGACCGACAATGAGACCTCGATCGCGGCACGAAGTCAAGGGGTTTCGGTGATTTTTTTTCAGGACGTGAAGTAGCTGGTCACAGCCCCTTTTTGGCACCAACTGATCAGATCAGCTCCAGATCGTCCACCGCGGCGAGCCGCCCGTCGAGCTGCTCGCCGCAGTCCTTCCCGGCGCGGCGAATGGACTAGCCGTAAAGTCATCCGCAGTTGTTTGACCAGATTGGGAGGCTCGGGAGTCATGTTTGAGCAGCATCGTGCCAAGAAGGCGGCGAAGGAGTACCAAGAGGCCCTGACCAACTGGCAGTCACAGCACGACGGGTACGCGGAGCTGCTTCAAGTCGCCCAGGGGTTCACCGGTAGCGCATCTGACGAGATCATGCTCGGGGCAGGCGAGGCGGTCTTCTATAAGGTAACGGGCTGTTCCCTGGTTGAGGAACGTCGGGGCGCAGGCCACTACCAGGGCGGCTCGACCGGAGTGTCGATTCCCATCGGCAGCCTCGGCGGACGTTCCGTTCGTTACCGAGTCGGCGCCAACAGGGGCCACTACGTCCAAGGTGCGCCGACGCCGACTGCTATCGACACCGGCACCGTATTCATCACCAACAAGCGTGTGGTGTTCCAAGGGGGTAAGCAGACGCGCGAGTGTGCCTTCGCGAAGTTGATCGGCTTCCAGCATGATGACGGCGGCGGATCCACTACGTTCTCGGTGTCGAACAGACAGAAGCCCACGACCGTGCACTACGGTCCGAAGCTCTCCGGCTCGTTTGACTTCCGACTGGACCTGGCGATGGCCAACTTCAAGGGCACCGTTGCGGAGCTTGTCGATCAGCTTAAGCAGGACCTCGCGCACCTTGAGGCTGCACGTCCGGTGGCTCCAGCGGCGTCCCCAGGATAAGAAACTCAGACATCGGCGATGTCAAGCCTCGGCCGATCCCAGGACGCTTACGATCGGTTCTCCGCGGCGGTCGAGCTTCCACTCACGATTCTCGCGCTCCTTTGGCTACCCGTCCTGGTTGTTCCTCTAGTCGCCCACCTGTCGCCAGGTGTCGCGGACACGTTCGAGGCGATCGACTACTTCGTTTGGGCGGTCTTCGGCGTGGAGTACCTGACGAAGCTCTATCTCTCTCCTGCACGCTGGCAGTTCGTAAAGCATCATCTTCTCGATCTTGCCGTCGTGGCCATTCCGGTGCTCCGCCCCTTGCGAGCGCTGCGCCTCCTTAGACTTTTCAACGTCGGCCGCGCTGGAATCGTTCTCGCCAACGGATTGCGGCGTACGCGCTCCATCCTGACGCACCGCGGCCTGCATTTCGTCCTCTTGGCGGTGCTTATCGTTGTATTCGTCCTCGCAGGTCTGGAACTGGCCTTCGAGCACAACGCGCCAGGGTCCAACATCCACAACTACGGGGATGCCCTTTGGTGGGCCATCGTGACCGTGACCACGGTCGGCTATGGCGACAAATATCCAGTGTCAGCCGGTGGTCGGGGCGTAGCTGTGATCCTTATGCTCGTTGGGATCGGGCTTATCGGAGTGCTCACCGCAACTGTCGCGAGTTACTTCGTTGAGGAGAAGTCAGATCAGGAGAAGGCTGATCTCAACGAGAGGCTAGATCGCATTGAGACCATGTTGACCCAGCTGATGGTACGAACCGATAACACGGGGCCTGGAGGCCTGGTTGCACTCGTGGAGAGCGAGGACGGAAACGAACCGACGCCGCGGGTGGCGGAAGGCCCAACTTGAACGGAAGTGGCGAAGGCTCCCAGATCCTCGCTGTCGCCAACCTTGGTGTCCGGTCTGTCTGTGCCGCGGGGGTCATTGTCCGTCAGAATCCCATCCTTCGGAGCAAGTCAAACTGAAGCCGCACGTCATCGAGGTTCGAATACGAGCGACTACGGCCCACTTTGGGGGAGACCAGATCTCCCTATTCGAACCGTTGCATTCCGCGCTGATTCTGTTGCTGGTCGTCCGCGACGACCGGTCTCGCTTGTGTTCCCGAGCGGGGATGGTCAATACGTCGCACCCCTCGTATCAACAGCCAAGCGCATAGCTAACCGCGGAGCAGACCTTATGCATGACGTCATCGCCGACTTGTCCGACCGGACCGGTGAGCGATGCCTGAGCGACCGTGTGAATGCCATCGCAATTGATGACCGAGGGTCGGTCCAGGCCAACTTCGACGTGGTCGATGTCAACCTCCGCGGCCAATCCCCGGATCGAAGTGGTGATCTCAGCCACCGTAACGAGCTCTCGGACGTCAAGCACCTCGGATCGCGTCAGTAGCAGAACGGGTCGCCTCTTGCGACCGACATGGGCCAACCAAAGCTCGCCGCGCCTCATGGCTCACCCCACATTTCAGCTTCGGTCCAGAAGATGTCCGCAGATTCGGGCTGTCTCAGATAGGCCTCTCGGTCTGATCGCTCCAATGCTGTGCGCACTGCATCAGCGACTCCCTGGCGTGCTGCAGCCGAGATGTTGATGCCGAGCTGATGAGCCCGCTCAGCCAACTCCTCGTCCAGCGTGAAGGTGGTTCTCGATGAGGCCATACCTGATGCTATCACCTACTGATAGCATACAGTGCTGCGGGGTTCGTCTCGTACGCGGTGTGAAGTGGCTACGGCAGGCGAGGTGTCCGAGGCGAAGCCGCACATCGTCAAGGTTCGAATACGAGTGCCTACGGCCCACCATGACCCGTGACCTGCTTGTTCGCTCGCGCGGTGGTGTCATGGCGCGAAAACGCCCTCGGGATAGGTCGTGTCTCGTGGTACCCGGCGTGGCTGCCGGCGGCTACGCCGGTACCGGCACAGGAGTGATGGAGTTTCCCGGACCGATGTCAGGGAAGCCGTTCTGGAAGGGGAGATTCTCGAACCGTTGCTCCAGGAATACCTGAGCCTGCTCCAAGAAGGGCAGGCCCGCTTGGGTGTGACTGAGCCCTTGGTAGATGTGGAATACGACCGGGATTCCCCGGTGGCAGTAGGTGTAGGCGAGCTGCTGGACGTCTTTGGTGACCATCACCCCATCACCGATCCCGTCCGACTGACCGACCCCGATCAGCAGCGGGCCACGCGGGGTGCCCGTACGGCTCATGATGTCCCGGTCGAGGATGCGAACGAAGAGCGGATCATCCTTGAAGTTCCGATACTGGGGTTTGAACATCTGCTTGATTGTGAGACCAGTGAAGTCACCGACGCACTGGGACTGATCGGCCTTGACGACTGCGACACCCCTGGGCGTGAGGTACTTGTCGATGTCGTCAAGGTCGAAGCCACGGGCCAGCCCGACCATCAGCGCTGGAATGACCCAAGTCCAGCCCGAACCCGGCCGGTCGACGTAGGCAATGTTGTGGAACAAGTCGACGGGGATGCCGCCTTCGGCCACGCCCACGATGTCCAGGTCGGGGGCATACGCGCGCGCGAGTTCCGAGGCGAACTCAGTGGCGATGGAGCCGCCTGAGTAGCCGACCAAACCGACCGGGGTCGAGATCTCCGGCACGCCGAGCCAGCTCTCGGCTGCCCGGATGGCATCGAGGGTCTCGTAGCCGCTCTGCTGCCCGGCCCCGTAGGCGAGATCTCCTCCTTCGTAGTCGGACATGACCACGGTGTAACCCGCGGTGGCGTATTGGAGGGGGATGGGGGCGGGCACTGTCTCATGCTGCATGGTCAGCGGGAAGGTGTAACTGGGGTCACACTGGGCCCCGAGAGCGTCGTACGCCGCCTGGTACGAAACGAGATGAGTGGTGGCCGACGCCGACGCGTCCTCAGGCTGGACCACGGTGGCAACAGACTTCGTTCTCCGGCCAAGTTCATCGGTGGTGACATAGAGGATCTGGCTCACTCTTATGGGTATGGGTAGCCCTGGCCTGGCGACGCTGACCAGGCGGGTGCGCAGCACCGTGCCCAACGAGTCACGGTCGAGCGATCCACTCCACCGATAGAACGGATCAACTGTGGGCAACAGCGGACTCGACGAGGAACTGCTGATGTCGGTCCTGCTCGTCGGCCTTGAGGCCGAGCTCGACATTGATGGGGTAGCGCCGCAGGCCGCAAGAGCGACGCTCACAGAGAAGATCGCGCCCGTCGCCAAGGCGCGGCGACATCGAGGACGCCGGTTCGGCTCGAGACATGTCTCGCTGCCGGATTCGGTCATGCTGAGACCACCCGCCGGCAAAGGCGCACGCGCCTAGCCACCCCCCCGAGTTCCCGGGGGTGGTGCCACGACCTGATGGAAGCTGGCAGGCACCGTGACGTTGAGTATCGCCGTGTTGGCGGCCGTGGCCGGCCGCCAGGTGAACATCGTCTGCTCGGTGAGATGGCCCGCAGACGTCGACTGGATCGGCAAATAGGTCGTCGCGTTCACCCACAGAGTTGTCAGCTTCGTCACTTGATGGAGTCCCGTGGTCGTCGACGTTGACACGAGCTTTAGCGACGGTTGCCCGCCGACGGTGGAGCGGCCTGCGACCGTGTAGTCGCCCGTGCTCACGTCGTGCTCGATGGTCTGAGGAGTCAGTGGCTCACAGCTCACGCCCCCGGTACCGCGAGTCCACCACTCCTGTAGGAGGTAGTCGATGACGACAGCCTCCCCATGCTGGACAGATATCACCAGAGAGGGCTGTCCGTTGAGCGACGTATCCGTGCGACATGCCCCGGTGAACAGGTCGACCCAAGAGTTCGTGGCCAACGGGGTACCCGGCACTGTCGACTCGACCTCTTCGATGTCGTTACCGGTAGCCGCCAACGCCCTCATCACTGCCGTCAGCACGACGTGCGTGCGGGCTGATGGGCGTGGGGACGAGGAGGGAGGAGGAACCAAGATCGCCACGATGATCGCCGCTGCTGCGCCCGCAATCGCAACGAACCAGCCTCTGCGTCGAATGCGCCGATGCGGGCGCGTTTGCGCCTTCTCCGACGACGCAATCGACTGGAGAAGCGTGTCACGCTGACGAGCTTGGAGATCTGCCGACGGCGGTGGCATCTCCGGTTCGAGTTGCCGTACAAGTTCAGCGAGTCGGTCCATCACGGCTCCTCTGCCTTCAGCTCCATTGCTTGCGAGTCGCTGGCCTGGTCGCTTAGCGCTGCTTCGAGGCGATGGCGGAGCCGGCTCAGCCGGGATCGCGCCGTGCCGACGGGTATCCCCAGAGCAGTGGCCACTTTGACGTAGCTCAATCCGTCCCAGACGTGGAGGAACAAGGCATCTACGTCGGCTTCGGCCACGAGGAGGCGAGCGAGGAGGGCGAGCTCGGCACGCGCCTCAGCGCTCATGGCCACCTGGTCTTCCTCGCTCAGCGACCCGACCCCGGCGAAGGCTTGCAATCGGGCGTAAGCACGATCCTCGGCAACTCTCGCCCGGATGGCATCGCGCACCAGGTTGAGCGCGATGCGGAACAACCACGGGAGGGCGTTGGACCGGCTGAGGTCGTAGGTGTGACGGGCTTCGAACGCTCGTCGGAACGTCTCGCCCGCGAGATCCTCGGCCAGGTCGCGCCCGACCCGCCGTCCGCAGAACCGGTAGACGGCGCCAAAGTGGCGGTCGAAGATCGCACCGAAGAGCGCCGGATCGCTCTGGGCCGCCCGGATCAGGGCCGCATCATCCTCGCCGGTTGCTGCCATCACCATGTCTTACGCATCAGGCGCCCAAGAGTTCCCTTGGTGGTCTCTGAGGACTGCGGGGCACGCGAGAGATGGTCCCTCCGGCGAGAATCCAGGTTGCCGCTCTGGCGCCCCGGCTCGGTGTGACCAAAGTTAGAGACCCTGTCGACCTGTCTTCCTCTCCTCGGGCTTACCGATTTCCTCCACCTCGGCGAACCACCGTATTTGGGGCCGGCAGCCGGACACTTGGTCCATCTACCTGGGCGAATGGTTTCGCCTTATGACACCTCAAGACCACAGACTTCGACACCGTACGTCGCTATTCGAAACTCCGGGAAACGACGCCGTTCTGGGCTCGGGAGCTCAGCCCGTCGCGATTCTTTCCCAGTTGAGGCCCTCTGCAGCGAGCACATCGGGCAGCATGCCCAGTGCTCCCTCGGGAGAGAGCCAGACACTTGCATGAAGCGAATGCGCCGTCGCTATCGCCTCGAGGTTGAGCACATTGAGCACGGGATGGCGACCGGCGACGCTCACCATGATCGGAACGACGTCTCGTGGTCGCGGCAGGCCGATCTCCGCGGGAAGCTGCAGCATCGAAGTAATAGCCTGCCTTTGCTCGACCGGCGGCAGCTCGCGGAACGGCCCGGAGAGATGGCCACCAGCTCCAGCCACCGCGGCCCGGCACGCCCGGTGGTACCAGTACGACGTCGTGTGCAGCTGAGCGCCTCGGCGATCGAGGCCAACCAGGAGTTCCTCGATGAGCAGTCGATCGTCGAGAACGACATCCACTACTGGTCGGCGAGGTCAGGATCAGAAATAGCCGCGAGTCCGGAGTTGTAGCGCTCGGCGAGGACGCGCTTCAGCTCCGCCTTGGCTTGATCCATCCCGCCGGGCAATATCAGCGCCGAGTCTCCCAGGTCGACGAAGGCGACATCCCCGCCGGTCTCGATACCCCATCGATGCCGCAGCTGAGCGGGAAGGCTGGTCTGACCCCGGTTTGACACCTTCGCATGAACTACTGGTGAGGACATGGATGCATTGTAGCGCACTGTTCGTTACAAAGCATTACTGGCGAGGTCTCGGCCGAGCGCTCTGAGTCGGACCTTGACGTCCGACCAGTTCGAATACCAGTGACTACGGCCCACCCCATCGGATTGCACGAACCGCCTCGCTCGTTGACGATCGGGATCAGGCTGACGCGCCGACGACGTCGTCAAGGGAGGCGGCCAGCAAGGTCTTGTACTCGTTGATGGCATCAAGCGGGAGACCCGACCGGCATGGAAGTAGCTCGCTGGCCGCGTGTCGCATGCTCGTGACCTCGTCCACGACCCAGCCCGATGCTTTCACGAGTTCCGCCGCGCGCAGGGGATCGACCAGCAATCCGAGACCTTCGCCGCTTCCGGTCCGTGCAAGCCGCTGCACCCGGTCCTGCCGGTGATTCTGAAGTGTCCCGAAGCCACGCGGTGGTAGGAAGTCCACCACCAGTCGGCTGCCGGTGCTCGATTCACCCAGATTTTGCAACTGTCGAGAGACGACCGCTTCGCTGAGGTACATCGAGACACCTTCTACGACGAAGATGGCGGGGCGGGAAGAGATGAGGCCACAAGCGCTCAGCCGCTGCATCGCGCTTTCTGTTCGGAGATCCACCTCGACATATGTCGGCCCGTGACCGGGCGCCCGTCGTCGCTTGTCCCTCAGGGTCGCAGGGTGATCTACCTCGAAAAAGCGTACCCCTTCGCGTCTCAGCCTCCAGGCTCGGGTGTCGTAGCCGGCTCCGACAATCACCACCTGGTCGATGCCTCCTTCGAGGGCTTTCGCAATCTGGTCATCGAACCACAAGACTCGTGTCGCCAGCCCGGCCAGCGTCACCGACCGGAGTCGAAGGCGAAGCGGAAGGTGCCTCGCCGTCTTCAAGATCGCAGCCATCTGTGGTGTGAGCATTCCTCGCGCCTCGTGATCAGCAAGGATGCCCATGTCCGAAAGCAACGCACGCTCAAGCGCGACACCCTGCGCGCTGCGTGACGACTTCATGGCTTCGCGGTGAGCTCGGCCACGGTGATCGTTCTCACGCGTCGCGTCAGACCGCGATCACCTGGACGATGTCTGCGAGACCGACGAAGTCGTCCGGGTTTCTGGTCAGCAAGACGGCACGGAGCTCCGCTGCAACCGAAGCGACCATCAAGTCGATACGCCGGGGCCGAGGGTTCCTTCCCGACCTCCTGACCGCTGTGGCAAGAGCTCCATAGAGGTGGGCCGCCCGAGCGGAATAAGGAACAGGGTCGAACTCGTTGAGCACATCTCGATAGCGCGCCTCGCGAGTGGCAGCAATCACCGGGTCGTCGTGATGGATGCCGTACGCCAACTCAGCGATCGTCAGCGTGCTTACGGCGGCCGCTTCGGCCAACTGCTCCATCTGGTCCGGGAAGTCGATGACGCAAGAAGTGTCAAGCAGGGCGAGAGCGTGTTCAGGCACGACTGTTGAGCGGGTCGTCGTCCATCACGATCTCGGCGTCGAGAATGTCTTGGAGCCACGCGTCGCGGTCTACAGAGGATTCCCTGGCTCGCCTGTCGGCGAGATCCTTGGTCTTGGGGAACATCGGTGGTCCGTTCCGCTCTGCATGGGGAAAGACGTCAGCAACCGCGACGCCGTTCCGGGTCACGACGAAGCTCTCCCCGGCCTCGACCCGATTGAGGATGTCGGCGTTGTTGTTCCTGAGTTCTCGTTGCGGTATTGGGGTAGCCACGCCAGTAACTGTAGCGCCGGCGTAGCACCTATGTAGCGATTCCGGGTCAGACCAACGCGATCATGGGCCCCATGACGACCAGGTCGCGGTTCGTATTGGAACCAGGGACCACCCCAACATTCCCACCGGAAGCGGACCCTACGCCGCTGTTCGAACAGCCACTGAGCAAGCGCCCGGCGTCCCGAGGCGGGCGGCGCGGTCGGCGACCGGATCCAGGGTGGCGCGACCGTCAGCCACTCGAAGTCCTCTGAATCCGGGACGGCTGGGCAAAGGCCAATCCCGTCGGGAAGCTGGAGGATCGAGGCGACCGCCCGTTGCTGGGTCGCTTACAAGGCGTCAGCAGACGCCGTCGCCGCCGCTGCCAATAGTGTGACGAAAATGCGACTCCTGTTGGTGGCCTATCCCGGTGCTGGTAAAGGCACACAGGCGACGAAGTTGGCCGATCATTACAGAATCACCCAGTTGTCCAGCGGCGAGTTGTTGCGAGCCGAGGTGGCCCGAGGCACGAAGATCGGGAAGGTTGCTGCCGGCTACCTGAGGCGTGGAGATCTCGTTCCTGATGAGCTGGTCTTCGAAATACTGTCTACGCCCCTTCTCGAAGCGGCTAACAACGGTGGCTACATCCTCGATGGTTTCCCACGGACGCTTGGTCAGGCAGAGGTGGCGTATTCGGTGGCCCAGGAGATCAAAGGCATCGAGCTTCAGGCTGTGGTCTATCTCAGAGTTGGTCATGACGAACTGCTCAAGCGGCTTCGTGCACGCGCGGACGTAGAGGGACGCACCGACGACGATGAGGTGACGATCAACCACCGCTTCAAAGTGTTCGAGACTGAGACGGAGCCGTTACTCGACTTTTACGCGGGCCGCGGAATACTCCTTGACATCAATGGCGAGCAGTCAGTTGAGGACGTGTTCGGTGACATCACAAGCGCCGTGGATAGCCTTCATATCTGACCTTCCTTCTGCCGACCGTGCATCTGTCGACCTCACAGAACGAACTGCGACAATGGGGCCTGCTGACCTGCGCAGCATTGATGCCATCCATCTGGCCAGCGTTCCGTCGGTGAAAACTGACTTGATGGCATTCGTCACTTACGAGGAGCGGGTTCGATCTGCGGCCTTTGCCTCAGGTTTCGAAGTGGTCTGGCCGGATTGACTGCCAGGCTGAGTTCGCCCGAGGCCCGTCAAATCGCGTTCAGCGAACAGGCGGTGCTCCCATTCCTCATTGAAAACCACCAGTAGGCACTCTTTGAACGGGAAATCTTTTAATCTCGGCCACCCGGTCCCGGTACGCGTGATCGTGGAAGAAAGCTCCTCTTCGGTAAGAGAAGCCACGATCTGATCGATGCTGTGTTGATGCTGGCGCCGGAGTCTCAGGACTTCGTCCAGTGATGGTCGAGCATCGCGATCCCAAGGAATGTCGTCAGATTCCGGGCCTTCGTCCCACGGCAGATCGAGGTCGTTCCAAGGAGACTCGATCCCGAGGATCATCCGGTCGATCCAAGCACCCATGGCGAAGTTGAGATGTCGAAGCGTCTGGATGAACGACCACTCATCGCCGACCTGCCGATGGAGCTCTGCTTCGGGAAATGTGCGAGCCCGGGCGACGGTGTCCTCCCATAGGCGTTTGAGGATCGCCCATGCTTCGCGGAATCCATCGGGATCGATTGGTCGCATCTTCTCCCTGTCCGGCATGCGATGGTTCAGCTCGGCCTCGACGAGTGGGGCGATGTCGACCCCGTTGATGACGACGTTCCGAAGCTCGCAGCTGATATCGACGTCGAAAAGATCTACGCCACGCATACG
>JBAPRR010000123.1:0-4177 GCA_049281195.1 Acidimicrobiales bacterium | reverse complement strand
GCCGATGACCGCGTAGATGCCGAGCCGGCGCAGCAGGAGCGTCCGCTGTGCCTGGCACTTGGGGCAGTTGGTCTCAGCCATCTACGTCTTCTTCTTCGGCGTCGTGAACGACTTGGAGGCCGACGGGCCGCCGCTCGGGGTGACAACCGCCGTGTACTTGGTGTCGGCCTTCAGGCCCCCCACGTCGTAGCTGGTGCGGCTGCCGATGTTGTGCGAGCTGGCATCCTTCGGCTTGATCTGGATGGCGTAGGTGGTGCTGGTCGGCGCCTTGCTGGCGTACTGCGGGGGCCGCCACGAGACGACAACCACGGTCGGGCTCTTGGCCGTGACGGTCAGGGCCGTGACCGGGCCCGGGGTCGTGGTGCTGCCTGTGACCGGGCTTGTGGTCTTGCTCGTGGTCACGCCCGTGCCCGGGGTGACCGGGCTCGTGGTCTTTGCTGTGCTGGTCGGCACCGACGTGGCACCACCCGAGCCCTGCAGCCCGTCGATCTCGTCCTGCAAAGCGTTGGCCGCACCGGACCAGCCGCTGCCAGAGATGGCTGTATAAGCCGTGGCCGCGGTTGTGGCCGCGGCTGCCTTGGATTCCCTGGACCGCCACCAGAAGAACGCCAGCGCGCCTCCAGCGGCCAGCACAGCCCATCCCCAGCCGGGCAGAGGCCCGTACTTTTTCTGCAGGATGTTGCCGCTCTTGGGCGCACCCTGCTTAGGCGCGGCGCTGCGCGCGGTGGCGTTGGCGTCGTCGGCCACGGCTCCAGCTGGAGTGGTCACCGGTTACCTCCGCCATGCGTACTTGGGCAGGTTGACGGGCTGCCCGACCTGGTTCTGCCGCAGGAACACGGGCCGCCCGAGCTGCTGCGAAATCTTCCGGGTCGGGTTGATCGCCGGCACCGGCATCTGGTTGTCCGAGTAGACAGCCATCGGCGGTGTGGCAGCGAGCACGGGCTGGTAGTAGATCCCGGGCCGCCACACGGGCGGCGCGTCTTTGGACGTGGACGCCGGGTCGCTGATGACGTATTCCACGCCCTGCGGGACCGCGGCCGGGTAAGGAGCGGGGATGAGGTCCGTGCCCGGCATGCCGACGATCGGGCCCCACGACTGGTAGGCCTCCCCCATCTGGGCCGGGACAGGCAGGATGGCAGCACCCAGCTTGCCCGACGGGCCGTTAGAGAAGACCCTCATCATTCACCCCTTGACGGACTTGCCGCCGAGCAGACCAGACACCGACGTGGACCAGAAACTGTTCACGGCGTTGCCGGCAGCCTTGGTGCCTTCCGGGTTGTTGATCATGTCGGCGCCGATGACACCTACCACGATCAGCCCCAGCAGGCCGATAAGGGTTGTTGGCCTCATGCTGTCGCCTTCTTCTCGGTGGCGGTGGCCCCGGTCAGCATGGCCGGTGCCACGTTCATGAACGCTGCGATGTCGAACCCCCAGGCAAGCGCGCCGGCGAGGAACGTGAGGTTCTGGTTCTGGGCCATGAAACCCAGGACCGCGAACACGCCCGAGCTAGCGAGCAGCTGCCCTGGCAGGGGCGGCCGGTGATCGTTCTTGTAACTGCGGTAGATGATCAGCGACTCACCCGCAAGCCAGGCCAGCACGATGCCTGGCACCGGGTTAACTCGACTTCTTGGACTTGCCGCTGGTCCCGATGCCGGCGAAGTGCTGCAGGGCCCAGTAGCCCCCAGCGCCCACGACGATCCAGAACAGTGGTGACCTGCTCATTGCTGTCTCCTATCTCGGTAGGGTCCACCAAAGCCAGGTCAGGACCAGGGCCCCGGCCAGGCCAAGGCCAACGGTCCCGAACCCTGCTGTGCTCGGTCCCGATGATGTCTGGGACGTTCCGATGCCAAAGGCCTGCTGGTTGATCGTGGCCCCCTCTGGCTGGTTGGAAGCGACAGGTGACGCGGCGGGGGTGTAGCCCGCTGCGGACCCGTAGCCGCCGACCCCGAGTGACAACCCGGCCATGTCCGCCTCCTAGACCTCGGGCAATCCTTGGATGAGGCTTCCTGCAGGGACCACCTGACCGCAGACAGCGTTGAGGGTCATGGGCGCCGACCCGATGCCGCCCCAGGGTGCGGCTGCGATCTCCAGCTGCGTGCCCGGGTTCGTGCTGAGGTACGTCTCGCCCGTGTCGAACAGGCCCATGGATTTCTGCGACAGGCCGTTCTTGCGGTTGATGGCCAGCACACCCGACGGGGCCGCTACCAGGGCGGTGCCCGCCGCGGTCGACGTCGCGCCGTACGCGGTGCCGACCCCGAACTGGATCGCCATGTCGTCCTGCAGCGAGCTGTACAGCGAGTCGATCAGCGGCACGCCGTCGATGATGAACCGGGCCCGGTTACCCGCCGTGGGCCATCCGGTGTTGGCCGCTGCCGTGGTCGCGCGGGCCCCGGCGGCATCACGAAGCTCGGCGATGATGACCGACAGGAACCCGCCGAGACGGGGGAACTGCACGTTGAGCGTGGACGCGGAACCGATGGTCGGGTTCGCGGGCTGGTACACCCACTGCTCGGTGGTGCCCAGTCCCGGAGGCTGCACCGCCACGCCGTCCGGCAGCCAGTAGAAGTCCTGGTCGATGGTGAACGCCATGGTCGGGCTCGTGGTCGGTGCCGACGTGCCGTAGAAAGCCGCCGCGGTGTTCACGTTGAACTGCAGCGTGGGCAGCAGCGACGCGTTCGCCGAGCTGATGACCCCGTACGCCTTAGCGAACTCCAGCGGCAGGTACGTCGACAGGGTGAAGTTACCCGTGGTCGACACGACCGGGCTGAACGTTGGCAGGTTCCGCACGTCGGTGCAGGTATCCAGACCGAACTGGCCGCCAAACAACTGGATCAGCTGCAGCGCCTCGTACCCGGGGCACACAATCAGCGGGGTGCCGAACGCGTCCTTCAGCTGCACCAGGGAGCAGATGTTGCCCGGGTTGTCAGCGCCAGCGGTGACGGTGGTACCGCCGCCGCCGGTTCCCTGGATTAGCACGCGATAACCCCGGGTGTAGCCGGGTGCGGCTACGAGGGGCTGGTTGACCAGGCCGGAGAACGCCACGCCAGAGGTCTGGTACTGCGTGCGGCGCCCTGGCTGGGAGTAGCGGACGAACGGGCCGCCGGCCTGCTCGTTGGTGGTCTGCGGCTGCGGCCGTCCAGCGGCCACGCCAGAGGTCATTCCTGCCATTACAGGATCACGCTCCCGAGTTCCGCAGCCCCGTGGAGTACGGAGCCGGGGGGTGTGGTGGCCAGGGTCTTGATCGACCAGAGCTTGGCCATGGCCATGACGGGCTGAAGCGCGATGACAGTGATGACGACCAGCTCAAGAGTGCGCCGGCTCGGCATATGCCCTGCTCCTTCGCTTCTGAAGTAAGCGGGCCTACCCTGCGCACAAGCTGACGGGCTCACGTAACGCAGGGTGAGCCCGTCAGCGCAGAGCATATCATTAGCCGGCTAACGAATCACGGGTCACTCACCAGTGCAGATGAATCGGGAAACAGTCCTGCACCACCCGGCCCTTGATGCCCATCTGCCGCGCGGCCCGGGCCATGCTGGCATCCACCCGCGGGTACGTCCACGACTGCAGCTGGTTGCCTTTCAGGCAGTGCTCGACCAAGGCCCGCGGCACGTAGGTGAAGTTGAAGCTGAACCAGTTGGCCACATCGTCTATCCGCTGGCTGGGTTCGGTTTCCCAGTGCGCCCAGACCCAGCTGTCCTTCATTGTCGACACCGGCCAGATACGCACCGGGGCCGTCCACACGCTCTCCGGGTCATCACCGATCGCCCGCATCATGGTGATGACCATCATCGGGTCGATGGCCACATCAGCATCGAGGATCAGCATGCCCGCCGCGGTGGTCCCCAGCTGCTTCCACGCACCCGCGATGGCCGCACCTTTGCGCCCGGCCGGGTAACCGGTCTCCGGGCCGAAGTGGACCGGGCTGAACTTGATGGCATGGTTCATGTGGCCATCGGTGTGACGGATGATGGGCAGCGGCCAGAACTGCTCCCGGTCCCAGACCACCCGGACGCAGGCAATGTCAGCCATGCTTCGCGCGGTGCCCGTCGATGTTGACGACCAGGGCGAGGCATTCCGAGCATTCAGCGACGATCAGCGTATTGCCGTAAAGGTCCCCGGTCGGCAGCAGGCCAACCGGCTTGAACGCGATCCTCGTGTTCTCCAGCGTGGGTACCGG
>JBAPRR010000122.1:0-9865 GCA_049281195.1 Acidimicrobiales bacterium | reverse complement strand
GTTCGGCGTGTCGTCCACCATGACGTCGACCGGCTCTGCTGACGCGAGCTACGACTGCTTCACGCCGATCGGCGGCTTCGGCCTGCTCACCGGCATGATGCTCGGAGAAGTGACTCCGGGAGGAACGGGGAGCGGTCTTTATACCATCCTGATATACGCCATCATCGCCGTCTTCATCGGCGGCTTGATGATCGGCCGAACACCGGAATATTTAGGCAAGAAGATCCAGGCGAAGGAGGTGAAGCTCGCAGGCCTGGGTGCACTCATGATGCCAATCGTGGTGCTCGTGCTGACTGCTCTGGCGGTGACGCTACATGCGGGCCAGATCGGTCCAGAAAACTCCGGTCCACACGGATTTTCGGAGATCCTCTATGCCATCACGTCCCAGGGGAACAACAACGGGTCCGCATTCGGCGGTCTGACGGGGAACACCCCGTTCTACAACGTGATCGGTGCGATCGACATGCTGCTCGGGCGATTCGGGATCATGATCCCGGCACTGGCGCTCGGTGGTGCGCTTGCTTCCAAGAACGTCGTACCTGCGGGACTCGGAACGTTCAGGACCGATAACGGAATGTTCGTCGGCCTTGTTGTCGGTGTCATCGTGATCATCGGCGGCCTGACCTTCTTCCCCGCCATATCGCTCGGACCCATTGTCGAGCAACTAGCCCACGGGAAGTTCTTCTGATGACCGACACAGCAACACACCAGCAACCGACCTCAGGTCCGACGCAAGCCAAGGGCGTCGCCCAGTCGAAGAGCTTGTTCGACCGCGAGATCCTGCGCCAGGCGTTGATCGACTCGCTGAAGAAGTTCAATCCCCGGACCCAGGTGAAGAACCCGGTCATGTTCGTGGTGCTCGTGGGATCGGTGGTGACCCTTATCGAGGCCATCGCGCACCCGGGGATCTTCACATGGTCGATCACGATCTGGCTGTTCCTTACGGTCGTCTTCGCCAACTTCGCAGAAGCGATGGCCGAGGGCCGGGGCAAGGCGCAGGCCGACACCCTGCGCAAGATGCGCTCGGAAACAGAAGCGCGCCGTCTGCGTCCCGACGGGACCGAGGAGCGCGTCGCAGCATCGGAGCTTCACAAGGGCGACCTCGTGGTGTGCGAGGCCAACGACGTGATCCCGTCGGACGGCGAGATCATCGAAGGTGTGGCATCCGTCGACGAGTCCGCGATCACCGGGGAATCCGCGCCGGTCATCCGGGAGTCCGGCGGTGACCGGTCTGCAGTGACCGGTGGGACCAAAGTCCTCTCCGACAGGATCGTCGTCCGGATCACCGCCGAGCCGGGTCAGACCTTCCTGGACCGCATGATCCAGTTGGTCGAAGGTGCGAACCGGCAGAAGACGCCGAACGAGATCGCGCTCACGATTCTTCTGGCGGTGCTCACGATCGTCTTCCTGCCTGTGGTGGTCTCACTGCAGCCGTTCGGGCACTACTACACCGGAGCTTCCGTCCAGGTCGTCATCTTGGTGTCGCTCCTGGTGTGCCTGATCCCGACGACGATCGGCGCTCTTCTATCGGCGATCGGCATAGCCGGCATGGACCGTCTGGTGCAGCGCAACGTGCTCGCCATGAGTGGCCGGGCCGTAGAGGCCGCGGGAGACGTGCAGACCCTGCTGTTGGACAAGACCGGGACCATCACCCTCGGGAACCGGATGGCCTCTGACTTCTTTCCGGTGGGGGATCACACCGAGCAACAGGTGGCGGATGCGGCGCAGCTGGCATCTTTGGCTGACGAGACACCGGAAGGCCGGTCGATCGTCGTTCTGGCGAAGGACAGGTTCGGAATAAGAGAGCGCGAGCTCGGCACCGAACACACCTTTGTCCCCTTCTCCGCGACGACCAGGATGTCGGGTCTCGACTTCGACGGCCGGAGCATCAGAAAAGGTGCTGCCGAGTCGGTGAAGACGTGGGCCACCTCACAGGGCGGGTCGATCCCCCCCGACCTCGACGCCATAGTCGACAGAGTCGCCCGTGCAGGGTCGACTCCCCTGGTCGTCGCGGATGGTCCGGACATCCTCGGAGTCATCGAGCTCAAGGACGTCGTGAAGCAGGGCATCGCGGAGAAGTTCGCCGAGATGCGTGCCATGGGCATCCGCACGGTGATGATCACCGGCGACAACCCGCTGACCGCGGCGGCGATCGCTCAAGAGGCCGGGGTCGACAGCTTCCTGGCAGAGGCCACACCCGAGACGAAGATGGAGCTGATCAAGTCGGAGCAGGAGGGCGGCAACCTCGTTGCGATGACCGGAGACGGCACGAACGATGCTCCGGCACTGGCACAGGCGGACGTCGGCGTGGCGATGAACACCGGGACAACCGCGGCCAAAGAGGCCGGGAACATGGTCGACCTCGACTCCAACCCGACGAAGCTCATCGACATCGTCGAGATCGGGAAGCAGTTGTTGATCACGCGGGGATCGCTCACGACGTTCTCGATCGCGAACGACATCGCCAAGTACTTTGCGATCATCCCCGCACTGTTCGCGGCGGCCTACCCCGAGCTCAAGACGCTCAACATCATGAGGCTGCACAGTCCGGAAAGCGCGGTGCTCTCCGCGGTCATCTTCAACGCTCTGGTGATCATCGCCCTGATCCCTCTGGCACTCAGAGGGGTGAGGTTCCGGGCCGCGAGCTCGGCGGCGATCCTTCGACGCAACGTGTGGATCTACGGAGTCGGGGGGATCGTCGTGCCTTTCATATTCATCAAGTTGATCGACTTGATCCTCGTCGCGCTGCACGCTTACTGATCGGAAACTGAGGAACATGCTTACCCACTTGAGACGATCCGTGGTACTGGCGATCATCTGCCTCGTCTTCTTCGGCTTCGTATATGCGTTTGTCGGAGTCGGGGTGTCGCAGCTGTTGTTCAAGGACCAGGCCGACGGATCCATAACAGCCAACGGCTCCACGCTCATCGGACAGAACTGGTCTGACACGAAGTGCCCCGGTCACCCGCTCGGCAGCTGCGTGTTCCAGGGACGTCCCGATGATCTGGGCCCGTACGCCAGTGCGAAACTCAGCCCGGCCGAGCACCCCGGGGACGACCCTCTGGAGGCGAACGGTCAGCCCGGCGAATCGGGCGCCACGAATCTCGGCCCGCGTTCAGCCGAATTGCTCAAGTACACCCAGGAGCTCGTGGCCTACTGGCACGCCCGCGGGGTCAACCCCACTCCGGATCTGGTCACGACGTCAGGTAGTGGTTACGACCCTGACATCACGGCTCCTGATGCCATCGCGCAGATCCCGATGGTGTCGGCGGCGACCGGAATCTCGCCTGCTGCTCTCACTTCCCTCATCAACAGTTACAACAACAGTGAGGAGCTCGGGTTCCTCGGCTCGAGCTACATCGACGTGCTGCAGTTGAACGAAGGGCTCTACAAGTTGGAGCACGCGTCAGGGGGTTGAGCCCGGACTGAGCGTTACGCGAGGACCTCGTCTTTGAGATTGGTCTTCAGCCAGGTGCGAAGCTCGTCGTTATCTTCGTGGCCATGGACGGTTGCAGCATGTTGTGCGGCTGCCACGATGACCTCATCCTCTTCCCCGGCGATGGTCAACGTGCACCCGCTGTCGCTGGGAAAGTCTCGGCAATCAGCAATTTTCCGGCCCATCGGCCCTCACCCCTTTACGTAGGACAGTTTTTCGGTGATCGTGTCGCCGCTTACCTTGAACACATCGATCCCCCGGACATACCCACCCGACCAGCTGTAGCGCCACCGCTGGACAACACGGTCCTTCGCGCCGAAGGTCTCCTCGGCCTCGAATTTCGAAGACGGGTCGTCGAAGATGGCCTTCCAGGCGTGACGGATATCGCCGGGCCCGACGTGTCGGGTACCGTCGGGCGACGGGCCGGTGGCGTCGAACACGCAGTCATCGCTGAGGAACGAGAGGGCCAGGTCGAGGTCGTGCTCTGTCCACGCCGCGCCGAACGCTTCAACCAGCGCAAGGGCATTCACGAAGCTGCGATGCTCGGTGGCTCGAGCCATATCGCTCCTCCTCCGGTCCGGAGAACCCGACTGTCACTCTTATCTACTAGTAGGTAGACTGTCAAGGGAAACGGAGGAGACCGGAAATGGTTCGAGCGCCGCACGCCGACCCGGGCGAGACCGATACGGCCACGGCGATCCTCGATATCGCCGAGGGGCTGGTACAACGTCGCGGGTTCAGTGGCTTCTCCTATGCCGACATTGCCGCGGAGCTCGGCATCACCAAGGCGTCGCTCCACTACCACTTCCCCAGCAAGGCTGAACTGGGCGAAAGCCTCATCACCCGTTACGCCACTCGCTTCGCCGAAGCGCTGACGGAGATTGCCGCCAGTGACGGGAATGCCGCGGACAAACTTCAGGCCTATTGCGCCATCTACCGTGCCGTGCTCGCAGACCACCGAATGTGTCTGTGCGGGATGCTGGCCGCCGAATACGAGATCCTGCCAGACCCGATGCGTCACGTAGTCGTCGGCTTTTTCGACCACAACCAGGCTTGGCTTTCCACTCTTCTCGAAGGGGGCAGGGCGGCTGGCACCCTGCGGTTCGCCGGCACTGGCGATCAAGCGGCCCGCAGCATCATCGCGACATTGGAAGGAGCGATGCTGGTCTCGCGCCCCTACGCCAACACCAGCGTTCTTGACTCGGTGGCGGACCGCCTCATCGCCGAGTTCTCGGTGGAGGTCACCACCGGTTAGTCGTCGACCAGGAGTACGGGAATCCGCCTTGTGCTCCCCGCTCCCTGATCTATAGCTAATGGCTACTTGCCGAGCGCACCCTTCAGGTCGCGCACGTGTTCCTGGGTCTGCTCGAGCAGCGGGCGTAAGGCCTCTGCCACATCAGCCAATCCAAGCTCCATCGCCTGCTCGAACCTTTGGCGGTAGCGGTCGAGCTGTCCCGTCTCCAGCTCGAGGTCGGCCTCGAGCGCGCCTTTGCTGTCGGTCCACGCCGGAACAGCTGCAACTTTCGTACCGGGCGTGCCTCCCAGAAACGAAATCTGCTCGGCGAGAATCTGAGCGTGGTTCAGCTCCTGGGTCAGGTGGATCTTCAGCTCGTCGACCGTGCTCAGATATTCCGGGCCGGTGATCGAGGCGGTGTGCTGGGTGTACTGGACGATCGACTGGAACTCGGTGGCCAGATCCTCGTTCAGCAGATCGATCAGTTCGGACTTTTCCATCATTCCTCCCGCGCTGTCGGCCGAGGCACGCATCGGCCGGCCCTCGGGGTTTGAGGATAACCAGTACCGCGTCCGCCAAACGGAGGCAGGAGCCGACGGCGGCAACCGAAGATCCTTGTAGCTAGCACTTGTTCTGCGGTACCCTGACGGCCAGGTCGCTCAAAGCCGATTGCGGGGCGGGCAACAGCACCGATCTCCCTACCTGTCGGGTGCAGGAGGCTGCAAGAAACCGAGGGGAGACAGAAATGTTCGCTCGACGCTCTTACCTGATCATCTCGATGGCCTGTGCGATGACGATCGGACTGGTTGGTGCGTCACTCGTGAGCGGCGACGCGTTCGCGGCCGGTACGACGCACTCGAACGGTGCCAACATCGCCTATGGCCGCTACTACTCCGGCTACGCAGTGATCTCGGACCAGACGCCTCCGTCTGAGGCCTCCGCGCAGTTCAAGATCCCTGCATTCACGTCGTGCGGCAGAGGCGATCAGCAGATCGGGGCCGGCGTCGAAGTTGAAGACACGAGCGCCACCCTGATCGCGTCGTGGGTCGAGATGGGTTGCGACAAAGGCAAAGTTGTCTACCAGGGGATCTTCGACGCCTACGCAACAGCGGAAGACATTTCGTTTCCGGTGACGGCGGGACAAACCGTCGCAGTAGCGGCAACCATGAACGAGCAGAGCAGCTCTCTCAGCTTCGCCGTGGTCGGCGGGTCGAGCCAAACGCTCGTGGTGAGCAACAACACCGCCGTCACCACCTTGATCGGAGCATTCCCCTTCGGTACCACCAAGAGTGGAAATCCGCTGGCGGTACCGGATTTCGGCCGGATCTCGTTCAAGGATGCGGACATAAACGGTGCCGGGGTCGGCACGTACTCCGCATCCGGCGACCTCTACGAGTTCATCCGGACAACCAACGGCAAGTCACCTTCGGATGGGGGAATCGTCCAGATCCAGCCCAGCAATGTGAAGCCTGCCTCCTTTGCGGTGGCGTTCGAGCACGACTGAGCAATAGGCCGCCGTGGGGCGAGCGGAGCGCATTTGAAAGGTCGGGGAACAGCCGGGGAATAACCGAAGTCGAAGACTGCGCGCTTGATTTAGCTTCATTCATTTGGCGGAACTGTTGATCCGCGAGCCTCTTTAATAAGCTTCACAGACATATCTCAGACATCGCGAATCGGCATTGAGAATGAGTTGACTCTGCGGTCTGAAACCTGGATACTCGACCCGGGGGTAAGGAACCAGAGTCGACCTTGAACGGCGGGTCCCAGTCACAAAACCGGGGGGCAGCATGCTGAACCTCAGGAGCAGCCGTCTGCATTTCAGCAACGTTCATAATGGGAGGGTTCACATGCGATTGAAGTCAATAGTTTTTTCGGGGATGGCGGCCGCCACGATCTGTGGGTCTGCGCTGGCCTTCGCCGGTGGAGCCGCAGCTGTCTCGGGCGCGGCAACCACTGTGGCTCAAGCAGGCAGTGGGGGAAGAATGATCCATGTTCCGGGCGGCTTCGACCGCAAGGTCAATGGAGCGACTCAAGTGGAATCCACCAACTGGTCGGGCTATGCGCAGAGCACCTCGACCAAGGGAACTTTCTCGGCGGTAGTGGACACTTGGACCGTTCCGACCGTAACCACGATGTCCGGTGATCAATATGCCTCGGACTGGGTGGGGATCGGGGGCTTCAGCGAGGGCACACTGGTCCAAGCGGGAACCTCGGAATGGAATGCCGGCGGAACGGCGAAGTACAACGCGTGGACCGAGATCCTCCCCGCCTCCGAGGTGGTCATCTCGGGGCTCGCGATCAGTCCGGGCAACAAGATCAAGACTGTGGTCAAAGAGACGTCTGCGAACACGTGGTTGATGGAGGTTTACAACCTCACCACGGGAAAGAGTGGCGGGAAGACTGTCTCCTACGACTCATCGGGTGAGAGCGTGGAGAGCATCCACGAGCGCCCGGAGATCAACGGGGAACTGGCCACCTTGGCGAAAACCACGAACGTGACCTTCAACCCGGGCAAATACAGCACCTCCGGTGCAGGAAAACCAACGTGGGAGCCATTGCTCGGGACGGCACCTCACAGCTCGACCCTCTACCAGATCTTCATGGTCAACAACGGCGGGACGGCGAAAATTGCGTCGCCCTCCCTCCCCAGTTCCAACCTGAAGGGCTTTACGGTCGCCTACGGCGCCACCTCGCCGCCGCCTCCGGCCTGACAACGAAGGTCGTCTGACGACGACCTGTTGAAAGCGCATTTGATCACGAGACGTCAGGGGCCCCAGAAAGGGCCCCTGACGTTTTGGTTCATGCTCCAGACCCCCGCCTGAGATGACTTAACCTGAACCGCGGCGGGCAATGGTTCGCGATCTCCCCCGCCGGTTGGATGCAGGAGGCCATAGGAGGATCCGTTCATGGCGTCAGGACGAAAGCACTGGCGCAAGATGACATGGACCCTGATCGCGTGGAACGTCCTGCTGATCGCGGCAATCGTCGTCGCGTTCGTCGTGGCGGTGCACACGAACAACTGCGAAGCGGACACCGGAAGAGAGCTCTGTAAAGAAGAAATCGCCAGTGGGGGCTTGATAGTGGGGGGCCTGCTCATCTTCTTGTGGCTCGCCGGCGACATCATCTTCGGACTGTTGTGGCTGGTCACCATCCGTCGGCGCCGACCCAATGGGTGAGACTCCGGAGTGGATCGAGCCCAGGGCGCTTGAATTCACGCAATGGACACACCCAAGTAGAGACAAAGTGGCCGTATTGGGTCAGGCTGGGGGCTTGCTTTTACGCGTCGGCTGCAGCTTCGAGTATGAGGTAAGCGAGGAAGTGCCTTCGCTCTGGCAGGTGCGCGCCTGCTCCCAAACGAACCAACGCGTTGTGAGTGAGACATGGGAACCCCCGACCCCCAGTCGTACCTACGAGGACGCCTACGGCAACACGTGTGATCGCCTGATGCTGCCGGTGGGTCAGTCAGTGTTGCGATATGACGCAACCGTCCAGGTGACTTCGGACTTCGACGACGCGGACAAAGGTGCGGCCTACGTGCCGATCGAGGACCTGCCCGATGAAGCCTTCGTCTACCTGCTTCCGAGCCGGTTCTGTTGGCCCGAAGATCTCACGGACCCGGCATGGGAGTTGTTCGGGTCGGTGGAACCGGGATGGAGCCGCGTGCAGGCGGTATGCGACTGGGTACACGATCATGTCCGGTACGAGATAGGAGCGAGCAACTCCACCACTACCGCGTATGACGTTTGGAAAACGCGCACCGGGGTGTGTCGTGACTTCACGCAGCTCGGCATCACCTTGTGTCGGGCCCTCAATGTCCCCGCTCGCTACGTAGCCGGATATCTACCGGACATCGCCACTGACCCGATAGACCTCCCCATGGACTTCAGTTCATGGTTCGAGGTCTGGCTCGATGGGAGGTGGTGGACATTCGATCCGCGCAACAACGAGCGCCGCGTCGGTCGGGTGGTCATTGCACGCGGCCGGGATGCCCTTGACGCAGCCATGGTGACCACTTGGGGACCGAGCACGCTCAACATGATGACGGTCTGGGCGGAAGAGGCCACAGGTGCCTGCTGAATCTCCGGGAGAGACAGGGGACCTTTACCTGTTGGAGCAGCGGTTCCGTTACACGTATTCCAATCCGGTGCTTCGGCTCCGACACCGACTGATGGTCGTGCCCCGAGCCGTATACGGCGGGCAGTACCGACTGGGATACGACGTCTCTGTGTCCGGAGCAGTGGTGAACGTGAGGGAAACGACCGACGGCTTCGGTAACCACGTGATCGAGCTGAACGCGCCGAAGGTGGCCCAGTGGATCGAGTTCGAGGCGTGGGCACTGGTGGGTCACCGGTGGGTGTCCAAGGGAATCACGCAAGTTGCGCACGCCGTCAGTGACGATCGCCTGTTGGACTTCACCCCACTAACCCGACCCGACGACAGGATCGCGGACGCGGCGAAGGATCTGTCAGAAGCGAGCTCCGGTGACATGGACCTGGCCGAACGAATATGTACGTGGTCCCGTGAATCGATGACCTACCAGTTTGGTGTCACCGGCGTCCGCACCGCGGCGGCAACGGCGCTCGCCGGTGGGAAGGGTGTGTGCCAGGACTACGCCCACGTGATGCTGGCTGTGTGTCGCCAGGCAGGCCTTCCCGCCCGCTACGTCTCCGGTCACTTGATCGGAGAAGGGGGATCGCACGCCTGGGTCGAGGTTGTCGTAACCGATCCGGCGAGTCAGGTCGGCGCACGGAAAGTCGCCGTGGCCTTCGATCCCACTCACGCGCGGCGTGTCGGACCGGGCTACTTCACCATCGCCGTGGGACGTGACTATGCGGACGTGCCCCCCACCTCGGGGGCCTTCGTAGGTAGCAGCCCGGGTGTCCTGGGGTCGTCACGTAAATGGCTGGGATTGGCTGATCCCAGTCGGCACCCTACAGCATCCTGACCGACACCTGAAGCATCATCACCGGCGCCGGTGCCTATTCACCCGCGGGCAGCCGCGCATGCAGTCTCTGCAGCACTGCCGGTGACCACCAGTTCCACTTTCCCAAAAGCGCCATGAGCGAAGGCACCAAGAGCGCCCTCACGATGAACGCGTCGATGAGGACCGCGGCGGCGGCCCCTACCCCCACCTCCTTCAAAAAGACGAGCTTGGACGTGGAGAAGGCGCCGATGGCGACTGCGAGCATGATCGA
>JBAPRR010000121.1:0-19669 GCA_049281195.1 Acidimicrobiales bacterium | reverse complement strand
CGCCCGGTCCCTCGTGGAACACACCACAGAAGCGACCGAGCGCGAGATCTCGTGGCTCGAGCGTCTGATCGACGGCGAGCGATCGAGCGGCACCCCCCCAACCCCCCAGTCCCCCCAACCAGAAAGAGCAGAACCATGAGCAAGGTCAAGGTGGCCATAGCCGGTGTGGGCAACTGCGCCAGCTCACTCGTCCAGGGCGTGGAGTACTACAGGGATGCGGATCCCGAACAAAATGTGCCCGGGCTGATGCACGTGTTACTGGGCGGCTACCACGTGGGTGATGTCGAGTTCGTCGCGGCGTTCGACGTCGACGCGGCCAAGGTGGGCGCGGACCTGTCCAAGGCCATCTTCTCGGGACACAACAACACCATCCGCTTCTCTCAGGTGAACCACCTGAATGTGACGGTGCAGCGTGCGCCGACCTTTGACGGGCTCGGCCACTACTACAAGATCGAGGTGGACGAGTCGCCGGCTGAGGCCGTCGATGTCGTCGAGGTCCTGCGCTCGAGCGGCGCGGATGTGCTGGTCAGCTACCTGCCCGTCGGTTCCGAACAGGCTCAGCGCTTCTACGCCCAGGCCTGTATCGACGCCGGCGTGGCCTTCGTGAACGCCATCCCCGTCTTCATCGCGAGCGACCCCGAGTGGGCCGCCAAGTTCACAGAGGCCAATGTGCCGATCATCGGCGACGACATCAAGAGCCAGGTGGGAGCCACGATCGTCCACCGGGTGCTCACCCGTCTTTTCGAGGACCGTGGCCTGGCCCTCGACCGGACCTACCAGCTCAACTTCGGCGGGAACATGGACTTCAAGAACATGCTCGAACGCGAACGTCTCGAGTCCAAAAAGGTGTCCAAGACCCAGGCCGTCACGAGCCAGATCGAGAATTACGTGCTCGATGCCGACGACGTCCACATCGGCCCGTCCGACCACGTGCCGTGGCTCGAGGACCGCAAGTGGGCCTATATCAGGATGGAGGGCCGCAACTTCGGCGACGTCCCCCTCAACATCGAACTGAAGCTCGAGGTGTGGGACTCCCCGAACTCCGCAGGTGTGATCATCGACGCGGTGCGACTGGCGAAGCTTGCTCTGGACCGGGGCGTGGGTGGACCGCTGGTGGGACCATCGGCCTACTTGATGAAATCGCCCCCCGTTCAGTACCACGACGACGAGGCCCGCGAGCTGGTCGAGGCCTTCGCCGCAGACTCTGTGTCCGGCTCCGCCAGCTAGCTAGGAGCCGATTAGCCGGCTCAGGCTACGGGTTCGAATAGGCGGCCTCGAAAGTGGACGCCACCAGTTGCTCCCCCGCCGGTGTGAGGCCTACATCGGAACTGTCGACCAGTGCGCCCGGACCACCGCGTGCGCCGTCTGCGACCTTGGTGGTGAAAGCCTGGTTCAGGTTCACGACCGTTGTATGCGTTGCAGAAGCCGCGGCCGCGATCGCGGCGTCGTAGCCGGCGATCTCAGAACCGAGCTCGCCGGCACCCGGCAGGTAGTCCGTCGGCAGCCCACAGGTGAGCGGGTCCCTCTCACATGTCCGGTAGCCGGGGAACTGGTTGATCGGCAGCAGATTCGCCACCAGCACCTTCGCCTTTGACGAAGCCAGCTTGGCGAGAGCGCTCGTGAGGTACCGCCTGAAGATGTAGGCGGGCATTCCCGACAGCAGGTTCTCCTGACCCACCCACACGGTCACAAGCCCGGGGTGAAGTGCGAGGGCCTGGTTCGCTTCCCCGGAACCGAGGTCCTCCACGAAGGTTCCCTGACTCGACGACAGGTCGTAGAGGACGGACTTCTGAGACAGCGCCTTCCGGTAGAAGAGCTGTTCCCAGCCCTGGCTTGCCGGGTCGTTGACCTGGGATCCCGCCGCTTCTGCTCCGCCCAGGGCCACGAACACAACGGTCGATCCCGTCGGGGCGTGTGTGACGGCGAAATCGGAGCTGCCGCCGCCGCAGGCGGACAGCAGGACCGCCAGCGTCGAGGTCAGGCAGATCACCACGCCGGCTCGGCTCCTGACCCTCGCCGAGCCACTTGGGGTCATCGGGCCACCGCCTCGCGAGCCGGAAGGTGGGCCGCTCTGAGCGCGGCGGGAAGCCCCGCTGCGAATGAGATCAGGGCAGAACCCACCGCACCTCCGAGCAGAAGCACCCACGGAACGGCGATGGTCACCCCGGTGAGGCCCTCAGAGGTCAGGTAGTTGCTGGCCTGCTCGCCGATGCCGATCGCGATCGCCTCGGCCAGAAAGATCCGCAGCACGTCCCGGTCACGGGCGCCGATGGCCTTCATGACCCCGATCTCGTAGCGCCTCTCGCGCACCGAGGCGAACAGGGCGTTGGCGATCCCGAGCGCCGCGATGATGAGGGCCACCACTCCTATGCCGGAGAGCACGATCTCGACCACGTGGATGTACCGACCGACCGAGACGATGAGACCTTCAGAAGCGCTGGTCGAGTAGCCGATCGCGGTGATCTGCTGGCGCACCGCCGGCACTTCGCTCAACTGGTTGGCGACGACGACCACCGCCAGATACGGGGCACTCGACACGTCGCCTGACTGCCATCCCCACTCGTCATTGGCGAGCGCGGGCCAGCTGACGATGTCGCCCGTGCCGACCTGCTGGTCGACCACGCCCACGATCTCTTCTGTCTCCCATTGGTAGGCCTCGATCGTGGCGCCGGTTACATACGGACCGACGAAGCGCTCCGATCCGACCTCGAGGTAGGTGCCCAGTAGCTCGGACGCCTTCGACTGCGGAAGTCCGAGGTGTTGCAGGTAGCCCACCCCCACATCCACCTCGGCGGTTCCGGCCGTCGCCGCATTTCCGGCCAGCAGGGTGATCGGGAGAGCCGAGATGTCCCCGAGATCCGCGCTAACCACTCTCGACGGGTACCCGGGCACGTCCGTAGAGGAGCACGAGCTCCCCGAGGTTGCCGTCGCCCCGGCACAGAGGGTCGACCCGGCAGGCGGAGGCGTCAGCGGGAGCACCGTGACCGGGGCTGCGGTAACGGGCTCCACGCTCGCCACGTCGGGAAGCGCCCTGAACTGGTCGACGGCCGAGGTCGTGATGGCCCTCGGTGGGCCGGGAGTCGGATTGTCGAGGGCCGCTTCTCCCGGGTTCGGAGACGCCGGCTCGATCGAGATCGCCGCCAGTGCCCCGCCTTTCGAGATCTGCGTGAGCACTCTCGTGCGCGCGGTTGTCACCACTGCGAGCAGGGCCACCAGCAAAGCCGCGGCCAGGAGCACCGACGTGATGGTGAGCGCGCAGCGAGCCGGGCGCCGGCGCAGCTCACGCGCGGCCAGCATGAGCGTGTCGGGCCAGTTCACGGGGAGAGCCGCCCTTGTGATCCGGCGCCCCCTGGACTCGCGCCTTCTGGACCAACCTCTCTTCGGCCCGCGCCTCCTGACATTGGGCCTTCTGAGATGGAGCCCTCCGAGATGGACAGGGTCCGATCTGCCCGTCCGGCGAGCCTCATGTCGTGCGTGGCGACGATGAGCGTGCAGCCCACCGAAGCGCGTAGGTCCTCGAGCAGCTCGATCACCTTGGCGGCGTTCAGCCCGTCCAGATTTCCGGTGGGCTCGTCGGCCAGGATCAGCTGAGGGTGGTTGGCGAGCGCTCTGGCCATCCCCACTCGCTGGCGCTCCCCGCCGGAAAGCTCAGCCGGTCGATGTGAAAGGCGCTCCGCTAGTCCGACGCGAGCGAGGAGATCCGCCGCTTGCCTACGTCGAGCACGGCGTCGCACGCGAGAGAGGCTCAGCGCCAGTTCGACATTCTCCAGTGCCGTTGCGGTCTCGAGCAGGCCGAAGTGCTGGAAGACGAAGCCGACTGTCTCGCGCCTGAAGTCGGCCAGCTCGGTGCGCGAGCACAGGCCGAGGTCGTAGCCCCCGACTACGACCGTTCCGGTCTGCGGACGCTCGAGCCCGCCCAGGATCGACAAAAGGGTGGTCTTGCCCGATCCAGAGGCGCCGACGAGCGACAGGTACGAGCCCGTGCCGGCCGTGATGTGGACGTCCCTCAGGACGGTGAGGCTTTGGTGGCGCCTCGCATAGGCGTGGGATAGCGAGGCGATCCAAACAGTTTCGATCCTGGCGACGGTAGATCAGGCAGGAGCCCCGGTTTGCTCAGGCTCAGTTTGCTGAGGCCCGCTCCGCTGGCGCTCCTCCCACCAGGCGTCGAGGCGCTTCAAGACCTCGTCGGTCCCGAGGGGACCCTCCTCCAGGCGGATCTCGAGCAGAAATCCGAGCGCCTCGCCCACTTCGGGACCAGGACGGATCCCGAGATGCTCCATGACCTGCTTGCCGTCAAGCTCCGGCCTGATGGAGTCCAGCTCCTCGCGCTCGCGGAGCTCGGCGATGCGCTCTTCGAGCTCGTCCATGCGCAGGGACAGGGCCCGGGCCTTCCTCTGGTCCCTGGTGGTGCAGTCGCAGCGGGTCAACTCGTTGAGCCTGGCCAACAGGGGGCCGGCGTCGCGCACGTAACGCCTTACCGCGCGGTCGGTCCAGCCCATGCGGTAGGTGTGGAAACGCAGGTGCAGCTCGACGAGGCGCGTCACGACGTCGATGTCCGCGCTCGAGTACCGAAGCGCCGTCATCCGCTCGCGGGTCATCCGGGCCCCTACGACCTCGTGATGATGGAACATCACGCCCTCAGGCCCGTATGCCCTGGTCTTAGGCTTGCCGATGTCGTGCATAAGCGCGGACAGTCGGAGCAACCGGTCGCGGGAGGTCTTGTCCACGACCGCGAGAGTGTGGGCCAGAACGTCCTTGTGCCGGTGGATCGGATCCTGCTCGAGGGCCAGCGCCGGCAGCTCGGGGAGGAAATCCGCCGCCAGTCCCGTCTCGACGATCAGCGCGAGGCCTAAGGAGGGCTTGTCGGTGACCATCAGCTTGTCGAGCTCCCCGCGGATCCGTTCCGGGGAGACGATCTTCAGTCGGTCGTGCATCGAACGGATCGCGTCCAGGAGCGCCGGATCGGGAATCAGCTCGAACCGCGCCACGAAACGCGCCGCCCGCAGCATCCGCAGCGGATCGTCCGAAAAGGACTCCTCTGGTTCGAGCGGGGTACGCAGACGTTTCTGAGCCAGATCGACCATGCCTTCGAAAGGGTCGACCAGCTCGAAATCCGGCAGCTTGATGGCCACCGCGTTGATCGTGAAGTCCCTGCGCGACAGGTCGCGCTCGATCGAGTCGCCGAACACCACACTCGGCTTTCGCGAATCGGGGAAATACGCGTCCGCCCGGTGGGTGGTGATCTCGAAGTGGTGACCTTCGGCCAGGCACGAAATGGTCCCGAACTGCTTTCCGGTGGTCCACACCGAATCCGCCCAGCCGGTCACGATGTGCTGAATGCGGTCCGGGGTGGCGTCGGTCGTCAGGTCGAGATCGGCCTCGTCACCCAGCTCACCGATGATCGCGTCACGTACCGAGCCGCCGACCAGGTAAAGGGTCTGTCCGGCCGCGGTGAAGCGCTCGGCGAGAGAGGCCGTCGCATCGACGATCGCCTTGAAGCGCTCAGGAATCACGCGATCGAGGGTACCGCTTCGCTGGCTGAGCCCTTTTTGCACTCGTCTTCTCCCTGATCGACCGGAGGCAACTCACATAGGCTTCGCCCCGAGGTGGTCCGTAACGTTGCGAGCTTTTGCCGCGCACGCTCCCCGAAATGGGCGCGGTTCCGGCGGATGCGGGGAGCGCTCGTAGTGGCAGTCGCAGTGGTGGCGCCACTCGCCGTGCCCTCAGAGCCTGCGTCTGCCCAAACGGCCGATGCCAGCTCAACATCGGCCACCACCCTCCAGGTCCTGGATCAGAGCACCTGGATAGCACCGGGTCAGACATTCGACCTGTCGATGGGAGTGCACTCCAGGGTCCCTCAATCGGAGCTCGGGATCGCCCTCAGCGTCTACGCCCCACCGATCGGCCAGTCGTCATTCGACGCCGCGATCGCAGGGGACACGAGCGAGGAAGAGCTCGTCTCCGACACACCGACGGTGCCGTTCAGCTCGCTCTCGGTCTCGGGCGACGACGTGGAGCTCCAGGCTCCGATCGCCGCGGGCAACATTCCTCTTTCCGACAACGCGCTGGCGCTCGACCTGGAATGCCAGTCCGGTAACTGCAACGGCGTCTATCCGGTACGGGTCCAATTGATGGACACCGCGACCGGAAACGTCCTCGCGAACATCATCACGTTCATCGTGTTCGTGGAAGCCACTATCTCCTCGAGGCTCCGTGTGTCTCTGGTCGTGCCCGTGGGTGCCGCCCCGGCAACCCCCGGGCCCGGGGGGACGATCGGAAAGCCGTCCAAGGCCGATATGGCACGACTTTCGTCGCTGGTGTCCGAGTTGAGCGGCACCAGCTCCCCGATCACGGTCCTCCCCGAGCCCGAGACGGTGCAGGCACTGCGCTCCGCGAACTCTTCGGCTCGTGACGTGTCCAGGTCCATCTCGTCTCTTTCCAGCCATTCCAACGTGGAGGTCCTCCCCTCTCCTTACGTATGGATCGATCCGACGGTCCTTCGCATCGCCGGCCTCGTGTCTGACATAGCGCAACAGATCGGGCGGGGCCGATCGGTTCTATCGGCGGCCAAGGTCCAGACCTCAGGCACGACTTCTGTGATCGAGACCACGTTGGACGAACCCACCCTGCGGCAACTGGAGGACGGGGCCACGACCGGGGTGGTCGTCCCATCGGGGACCCTCACCGCGGTCACCGGCCGTTACGACGGACCTTGCGTCCAGACCTTCAGCATCCCCGACGGCGCAGGACATGCCGTCGACGCTGCGGTCACCGACCCGTCGCTCGAGTCGCAATTGGAAGACAAGCAGGGCGCAGGAGGCGTGCTGGCCGCGCACCAGCTGCTGGCGGACCTGTCACTTATCGCCCTCGAGGAACCAGAGGCGTCGTGGATCAGGGGCGTGGCTCTCGCCCCCGGATTCGACTGGGCGCCCACGGGACAGTTCCTGTCCACTTTCCTTTCCGGCCTGACGAGCATCCCGGTGCTCGATCCGGTGACCATGTCGGCCTTCTTCTCCCAGGTGGACAAGGGAGACGACCAGGGCAACGTGAACAACGGGAACGGCTGGCCCGCGACGCGGCAGTTACAGCAGATCTCCGTTCCGGTGACGATTGACAAAGCGTCCGTGGCCTTCGCCGGCGCGATCTCCGGAGCCAGGACGATGGTCCGCGGTCTCGTGAGCATCGTTGGCTCAGGCGAGAGCACAAACTCGCTCAACGACCTGTTGCTCAGCTCGGAATCCGTCCAGCTGACCGACCAGGAGCAGATGGCCGTGGTCACGACCGTCCGGAACGTCGTGTCGGGCCGCACGAACGTGGTGGCGCTCTCTGCTGACCACAACATCCGCCTCACTGCACAGAACGCGACCATCCCGATCACGCTCGTCCGTCAGGTGTCCTTCCCTGTCACCGTCGAGGTCGACCTGTCGAGTGACAAGCTCCAGTTCCTTCACGGGACCAATCCGAAGACCGTCTTCGTGACGCAGAACGTCCAGACCGTCGACATCGACGTCTTCGCCCGGACGTCGGGAGACTTCCCGGTGCTGATCACCGTCAAGAGCCCTACGGGTGATCTCACCATCGCGTCCGCGAAGTTCACGGTGCGCTCTCTTTCGAGCTCGGTTGTGGCAGTCGTGCTGACCGCGGGGGCTGCTGCTGTACTTCTTGCGTGGTGGGGAAGGACATTGCTCACAGGCAGAAGATCGCGAAAGACGCGGCCGGCTCGGGGTCAGCACGTCGCCAGCCGGCACCGCGATGAGGTCGATGGGGAGTCGCACACGTTGGACACCACGCCTCCCACGGGAGCCCGGGGTGCGGGTGCCAGTGGGGGTGCGGCTGCGGGCAACGAGACGGGGGACGACGCAGGGGACACCGTGTCCCACCGCTCGCTTTAACCCGTCCGAGGACAACCAGTGAGCGATACGGCCAGCCCGAACCCTCCCGTCACACTGCGCCGCGCCACGGCGACGATGGCGGTGGGCACGTTGGTGTCGCGCATCACCGGCGTCGGACGGATCGTCGCTCTCGGTTACGCGCTCGGGACCGGACTCGCTTCGGGCTCCCCCGCCGACGCCTACAACCTGTCGAACACCATCCCGAACATCGTTCAGGATCTCGTTCTGGGCGGAATCCTGTCTGCGACGTTCATCCCGGTGTTCGTGGCCCGCCTCGCCACACGTGAGGAGGATGACGCGTGGGAGGCCATCTCCGCCGTCGTCTCCGCAACCCTGATCGTGCTCGGGGTGGCGTCAGTAGTCTTTTTGATCGCGTCGCCGTTCATAATCGACGGGCTCACCGTCCTGCGCCACGCCCCCGGCGAGCGCAAGGTGGCCACCGAGCTCCTCATCCTTTTCGTTCCACAGCTCGCCTGTTACACCTTTGCGGCGCTCGCGGCCGCTCTACTGAACGCACGCGGGAAGTTCGGCGCACCAACTTTCGTGCCCATCGCGAACAACGTCGTGGCCATGATCGTGCTCTTCGCGTTCGCTTCGATCGAAAAACACCCCACGCTTACGGGACTGGAGTCCGACCGCAGCGCACTCATCCTGCTCGGTCTCGGAACTTCTGCCGGAGTCGCGGTGCAGGCCCTCCTACTGTTGCCCTCACTCCGGCGCGCAGACCTGCACCTGCGATTCATCTTGAACTTCCGTCACGAAGCGGTGGAAACCATTTTGCGGTTGTCGGGATGGACCTTCGGTCTCGTCGTCGCGAACCAGCTGTCTCTTCTCGTTGTCCTCGCTCTTTTCGACAAGATCGCCGGTGGCGTTTCTGCTTACACATACGCCTACACGTTCTTCCAGCTGCCGTACGGCGTGGTCACCATCTCGGTGATGAGCGCGGTGACACCCGATCTGGCCGCGCGCTGGGCCCGCCGCGATCCGGTCGGTTTCAAGAGACGCTGGGCCCGCGGACTACGCGGGATCCTGGCGATAGTCCTTCCTGCCGCGGCCGGCGAGCTCATACTCGCAAAGCCATTGGTAGCGGTTCTTCTCGGATACCACGCGAGCACGCCCGCAGCGACAACCCTCACTGCGCAGGCCCTCGCCATGTTGGCGCTCGGACTCCCTGGGTTCTGTATTTTCCTTTATACCGTAAGGGCTTTTCAGGCCATGCAGAATCTGCGCACCGCGTTCTGGCTCTACGTTCTGGAAAACGGAGTCAATATTCTCGTCGCCATCGCACTCGTCGGACCAATGGGGGTGCGTGGCGTCGCGCTTTCGATCAGCATCGCTTACACGGTTGCCGCCGTCGCCGCTTTACTGGTGCTTCGCGATCGTCTCGCCGGGCTCGACTGGATCATTGTGGCACGTCCCCTCGGACGCGTCGCACTCGCCACGATCGCTCTCGTCGCCGCGGCGGCAATCGGGTCCAACCTGTCCGCGTCGGAATCACCTCTCGGATTGTTGGAAAGGGTCGTCGTCGGAACGATCCTCGGGAGCGTTGCGTACCTCGCGGTCGTGTCCACACTCGGCTTCCTCTCACAACAGGCCCGCGGCACCCGCGGTCGACGACCGCCACGAACGGAACCCCCTGATCCACGATCCCCCGGTCCACCGCCCTCTGATTCGCCGACACCCCCGGCGGGGACACCGGTCACCAGGCTCTCTTCGGGACCATCGCGAATCTCCTCCGGAACACAGGGACGACCCCAGGATCCGCGGGGCCCCGGACGACCGAGTGGGGCCCACGGCGGCCAGGTTGTGATGCTCGTGGCCTCCCCGAACGAGCCCGTCCGTGGCAGACTCACTACGGATCCCTGAGGCGCGTTGACGCTCTGCCCGGTCGTACACCGACCGTTACGGATCCTCGAGCAGGCCATTTTTCCGGGCGCTAATGCGTTCGACCACGAGAAGGGGACGGCCAGAAGCCATGGGTGGCATCCAACTGGTTACAGACAGCGCGTGCGATCTCCCGGACGAGCTGACAGAAAGCCTCGGGATCAAGGTCGTGCCGCTGTCGATCCGCTTCGGACCAGAAGAGCTGGTCGACCGGGTCGAGCTGTCTCCGAAGGAATTCTGGGACCGGGTTGTGACCGGCCCGTACATTCCACAGACCGCGGCGCCCTCACCGGGAGCGTTTCAGACCGTCTTCGAAGAGGCGGCCGCGGAGGGGAAAGACGGGATCATCTGCATCAACCTCTCGTCGAAGGTCTCCGGCACCTTCCAGTCGGCGAAGACCGCGGCTGACGCACTGTCGGACCGGATCCGTACCGAGGTCGTCGATTCACTCACGTTGACGCTGGGTCTCGGATTGGTCGTGCTCGAAGCGGTGGAGCTGCTGGCCTCTGGAGCATCCATGGATGACGTGGTGAGCGGGGTGAAAGACGCTGCATCGCGAACAAAGGTGTTCGGCCTCATCGACAGCCTCGAATTCCTGCGCAAAGGCGGCCGGATCGGGGGTGCCTCGCAGCTGTTCGGCTCCGTCCTTTCGATCAAGCCCATCCTCGAGGTGAAGGACGGAGTCGTCGAAGTCAACTCGAAGCAGCGGACCCGGACGAAGGGGATCAGCTACCTCGATTCCCTGGCGAAAGAGGCCGGCCCGCTGAAGCGCATCGCTCTGGCCAACGGGGACTCTCCGGACATCGAGGAGATCGCCGACATGCTGAGGAAGGTGAGGAGCGAACATCCGTTGGAGCTTTCGACGCTCGGCCCGGTCGTAGGGAGTCATACCGGTCCCGCCTCGATGGGCGTCTGCTTCATGCTCGAGCGCAAGTAATCTCAGCGCCATGACAGACGGTGAGCAGTCGACCACGAGCTCGTCGGGCGCCGCCTCGAATGAACCCGCCAAGGGTTCCGGGTCCATCCCGGGAGCGGGTCTGGCCAATTCTCAGTGGCCCGCCACCGTCGCCCAGGGAATCGACGACGTCTTAAATACCGTTCACGACAAGGCGATCCGCCCGCTCCTGCTCATAACGCGCTCAGTTGTCTACGGGATCCTGGTCCTGTCCATGGCCGTGATGTTGATGCTCTTCTTCGCCATCGCCTTTATAAGGATCCTCACCGTCTACGCCTTCGGCCATCGCGTTTGGCCCGCATACGCCCTGGTGGGAGCGGTCCTGGCGCTTGGAGGCCTGTTCGCATGGACCAAGCGCAGTCCGCGGGAGTCCGGGGGTACCTGATGACGGAACACCACCAGGTCGTGATCGTGGGCTCGGGTCCCGCCGGTCTGACCGCTGCGATCTACACCGCCAGAGCCAACCTCGCCCCGATCGTGATCGAGGGAGAGCCGTCGTCGACGAGTGACCAGCCCGGCGGGCAGCTCATGCTCACCACCGAGGTCGAGAATTACCCCGGCTTCGTCGACGGGATCCTGGGGCCCGAACTGATGGAGCGCTTCAGGGGCCAGGCGGAACGCTTCGGCGCCCAGTTCGTCATGTCCAAGGCCCACAAGGTCGACCTGTCGAGCAGACCATTTTCGATATGGACCTCGAGTACCGCTTCACCAGAGCCGGACATTCAGACGGACGCTCTCATCATCGCCACGGGCGCCAGGTCGCTCATGCTCGATGTGCCAGGAGAGTCACGCCTGCTCGGGCACGGTTTGTCCACCTGCGCCACGTGTGACGGGTTCTTCTTCAGGGACCAGGACATCCTGGTTGTCGGTGGCGGCGACTCAGCCGTTGAAGAAGCCCTGTTCCTGACCCGTTTCGGTCGGAGCGTCACCATCGTCCACAGGCGCAAGGAGCTGCGGGCGTCGAAGATCATGCAAGACCGGGCCTTCGCCAACGAACGAATTTCCTTCCGCTGGAATTCCCTGGTCGAGGAGATCCTCGGCGATTCCAAGGTTCAGGCGGTGCGAGTGCGCGATGTCGTCACCGGTGAAGCAGAGGACCTTCAGGTTTCCGGGGTATTCGTGGCCATCGGTCACGTCCCGAACACGAGTCTTTTCCTCGACCAGCTTGATGTCGACGAGAACGGGTACCTCCTCACCAAGAAGGGGTCATCGCTCACCAACATCGAAGGAGTATTCGCCTGCGGAGACGTACAGGACCACTACTACCGCCAGGCGATCACCGCTTCAGGCTCGGGCTGTATGGCCGCCATCGACGCAGAACGCTTCCTCGAAGCGACGCACGGAGCCTGAGTACGGCATCCGGCGGCGGGATTCAGCCGCGGTGACAGGGGTGGAATGACAAGGCAACCTTCGGTGTTCCACCGATGGACACAAATGACCGGCGGGCTTGCAGGTATGCGTTGCTCATCGGCGATGGAGGAACGATCATGAGCAATCAGGTAACTGCCCTTAACGACGCTAGCTTTGACGAGCATGTCAAACTGGCCGAAACGCCCATACTTGTTGACTTCTGGGCGGAATGGTGCGGCCCGTGCAAAATGATCGCTCCGGTGCTCGAGCAGATCGCAGACGAGAACGTGGGCAAGGTTCAAGTAGCAAAGCTCAACATCGACGAGAACCTGGACGTGACGCGACGATTCGAGGTCATGAGCATCCCGACGTTGATCCTCTTCAAGGATGGCGAGCCGAAGCTCCGGATCACGGGGGCGCGCGGCAAGGCGCAACTCCTCCAGGAGCTCTCTCCGTACCTGTCGTAACCGGTCAACCCGCTGAGGGTCTCCCGCTTCGTACTGGGGATTCGGGCCCTGGGGTGGTCGACCTTCAGGGGCGTCTCTCCGCTCTCGGCCTCGACGTGGCTCCGGACAGTTCCGGGGCCTTCGGACCGGGGACTCGCGCCGCGGTCGAGGCTTTCCAGCACCGCAGGGGTCTGCGGGTGGATGGAGAGTGCGGGTCACAGACCTGGGCGGCGTTGGTCGAGGCGGGGTTCAAGCTCGGCGACAGGTTCCTGTACCACCGACGGGCAATGTTGCGCGGCGACGATGTAGCAGAGTTGCAGAGACGACTATCAGCTTTAGGGTTCGATGCCGGCCGCGTGGATGGGATCTTCGGGAACCGCACCGCGCTGGGGCTGGCGGAATTCCAGCGCAATGTCGATCTTCCTGTGGACGCGATCCTCGGGGCCGACACATTGCTCGAGCTCAGAAGGGTCATGCCAAGGACAGAGATGACCGAGCTGGTGAGCTCAGTTCGCGATCGCGAGCGCCTCAGGCAGCAGCCCAAAACGCTCCTCGGAAGGCTCATCGCGGTCGGTGAAGAGGGCGGCCTCGATGCCCTCGTGTCGGCGGTGCGACGCGGTCTTCACCGAGCTGGAGCCGACGCGATACCGATACTTCACCCCGACGGCTCAGTACAGGCCTCGTCCGCAAATGCCGCCAACGCTGAGGTTTTTCTCGGACTCCGGCTGGACACATCCTCTCCCCGGTGCACCACAGCCCACTACTCCGGGTACCGCTACGAGTCGGCCGGTGGCAAAAGGTTGGCCGAGATGGTCCAGGGACGGGTTCCATCGGCATTGGGCCTGATGAGCACCCCCCCGGTTGGCATGAGTGTTCCCGTTCTCCGCGAAACACGGATGCCTGCGGTCGTATGTGAGATGGGGCCGCCCCCGTTGGTCGTGGAACGCACGGCGGAGGTAGCTGCGGCGCTGGTCGATGCGCTCAGCGAATGGGCCAATTCCCCCATCGACGGAAGCTAGAAAGCCCAGGTGGCAAGGCTGAAGCTGTCCCTAATCCACAGGTTCATGCACAGGTGTGGATTAGTCTCTACGTACGTGGAATGTTGATCTACCACTCAGAGTGAGCAGTCCCTGGTCGTGACGGGACAGTGACGAGAAAGCAAACTAGTTCACTCACGGTAAGTGGCGATATCCGATCCGTTCGCAACTATCAGCCTATAGATGCGCTCGAGGTCTTCCAGTGTGGCGAAATCCACAACCACGCGGCCTCGCTTGGCCCGCATCTCCACCTTCACCCGAGTGTTGAGGTGGGCGGAAAGAAGCTCTTCGAGCTCGAGTACGCCCGGCGCCGGTAGGCGGCTCACTGTTCGGGCTTGACCGGCCGGTCGAGACTTCTCAGTTTCAGCTCCGTCCGAGTCCGAACCGGGAAGATCACCGGGCGACCCGATGCCTTCGGGTACTGCCGGCTGGGCATGCGCGCGGATCTCGTCTTCGACGGCGCGGACAGACAAACCCTCGACCTGTACGCGTTTGGCGAGCTCCTCCTGATATCCCCGATCGGGAGTGCTCAAAAGTGCCCGGGCGTGTCCCGCCGTCAGCTGGCCATCGGCAATTGCCCGTTGAACACCGGCCGGGAGTTGAAGGAGTCGAAGGGTATTGGTCACTGCCGTCCGGCTGCGGCCCACGCGGGTGGCAACCTGTTCGTGCGTGTACCCGAAGTCGTCGATCAACTGATGGAAGGCGGCCGCTTCTTCCAAGGGGTTCAGATCGGCGCGGTGAAGGTTTTCGACGAGAGCATGCTCAAGACTGCTCGAGTCGGAGATCGACTGGATGATGACGGGGATGGTCTGCAGTCCGGCCCGCCGGGCGGCACGCCAACGGCGTTCGCCGGCGATCAGCTCGTACTCCCCTTCCGCCAACTCCCGTACCAATATCGGCTGGAGGACACCCACCTCGCGGATCGACGCAGCGAGCGAAGACATCGCCTCCTCGTCGAAGTGGCTTCGGGGTTGGAGGGTGTTCGGTCGGATTGACGCGACTGGAACCTCCTGCAACGCGGAGCCGCGCTGACCAATGGTTTCGGTAGGGATCAGTGAACCCAATCCCCTACCGAGACCGCTACGACGCGCCACCACTGACCTCCTTCGCCAACTCGCGATAGGCGATGGCGCCTCTCGAGGTCGGGTCGAACACTGTTATGGGCTGACCGAAAGACGGAGCTTCAGAAATCCGAACCGTCCTGGGAATCACGTTCCGGCACACTCTCCCGCCGAAGTGTTCTCTCACCTCTGAGGCGACCTGTTCGGCCAACTTGGTCCGAGCGTCGTACATGGTGAGAACGATGGTGGAAACATTCAACTTCTCATTGAGGTTGCTCTGGACGAGTTGAACGTTGCGAAGAAGCTGACTCAGTCCTTCCAGCGCGTAGTACTCGCACTGGATCGGAACAAGGACCTCGTCTGCCGCCGCCAGTCCGTTGATCGTTATCAAACCCAGAGATGGCGGACAGTCGATCAGTACGTAGTCGAAGTCTTCGACCACGCTCTGAATGGCCTTACGCAACTTGAACTCTCTACTGAAGGACGGGACCAACTCGATCTCGGCTCCGGCCAGGTCGATGGTCGCCGGTGCGACGAAAAGGTTCCGGAGGCTGGTCGGCTCGATGCAGTCAACCATGGGGGCATCTTTCATGATGACGTCGTACATGGAGATGTCGAAGTTCCGCGCATCGATACCCAGACCGGTAGTCGCGTTTCCCTGCGGGTCGAGGTCGATCACCAGAACTCTGTAGCCGAGCTCCGCCAGTCCGGCTCCCAAGTTGACGGCGGTCGTGGTCTTGCCGACGCCGCCTTTCTGGTTCGCCACTGCTACTACCCGTGGCAGGGGAACGGTTTTGGGATCGGGTCGCGCCGCGATATGGAAGGGCCGCTCCGAGGTCGCTTCCGACCCGCCCTGAGTAGCCGCCTTGGCGTCGTCCGCCGGGTCCGCCGCAACGGGTTCGGACTCTTCAACGGAACTCGAGGGTTCGGTCAACTGATCCTCGATCGGAGACTCTTCAACAGCCGGAGGGGACGCGGACGGGGCGGGTTCGAAATCTGAAGGCAGAGACTCTTCTATCGGGGCGTCGGTCATCGGCTGAGTGGCCCACTCTTGCGTTGTTCGGGAGTCGGAGACAAATCCGTCATCCACCGACCGCTCCGACTCCTTGACCTCTTCAACCTCGCCAACCACTTCGAGCTCTTCGGGATCTTCTGGCTCGTTGTCGGCGATGTCTGAATATTCGCCGTGGCCCTCGTGTCGTCTCTGGTGGTCTCGACTGCGGAATGGAACGCGCACCGCTAAACAAGCAAACTCGGAGGCACGACTCCATCCTGGCGATCTGTGAACCTTGGGTCAAGCGTTTCGGTCACATTCGATGAGGTATTCGAAACACCGAGCACCTTCGGGCATCGGCGCGAGGGTAGTCACTTGTTTCACGTGACACCTTACGGTGAAACAAGCTGGGAGTAAGAGACGGGACCCTCAACTGGATCCGCAAGAGACCAAAACTCCATCGCCGGGTATGTCGCTCGGGACAAATCGAACGACACCACCGACCTTTACTCAGGGCCTTCTCTCCGCCGTCGACGCCGGAGAGACAAAGAACCGTTCGTTTCACGTGGCACCTCACGGTGAAACAACTGGGTAACGTGATAACCCTCGCTCGGTGGACGCTACGTGGGTTGAGGAAGGACTCAGGTTGCGGTCTCGAGTAAGCCTCCCGGCCAAGGAGGCGCCTTCCTCTTCGCAAGGATTCATTCCGGTAGTCGCGGTGGAGTTCTTCCGCTTGTTTCACGTGGCACCTTACGGTGAAACAAGGCGGGGAGACCTCTTAAAATCTCGGTGACCCCATCTCATCGTTCGGACCAGTCCTCTCACATGGAACCCACTGTCAGCTCGACGTCGAGCAAGGGGTTCTTTCGCCACGGGGGATGTGCAAACAGTTGCGAATGTTTCACGTGGCACCTTACAGTGAAACAAGTACCATGGGCCTTGGTCAGCACCATAGGGAGGCCCGCAGAAGTGCCAACGGACTTTGAAGTGGGCTTCCTGGTTGGAATCCTCATCGGAGAAGGACATTTCGGCGGAGACGGGAAACAGCCCCAGATCACACTGCGAATGCACACCCGCCACGAAGACCTGTTCATGTGGCTTATGCGGACATTCCCTGGTGGGCGGCTATACGGGCCTTATGAACACAGCGGCCGTAGCTATTACCAGTGGATGGCTCGAGGTGAGTATCTGAGGGACGAGCTGGTACCACTGCTAAAGCAGAGGATGGCGGAGGATCAGGACGGGTATTCCTTCACCAGGTTCCAGGAGATGCTGGAGAGGTACTCCACCCAGCTCAGATCTTCGAGCAATCCCTAGAAGAGAGGCTTTTTTGCAGGAACTCCGTCGCGTCTCGGGAACTCCGCTGGACAGGGACTCTTCTGCTCGAGGACGGCGAAATGGAACGGTGTGCTGACCAGCTCCACCAGCTTCAGCCCCAAGCGCCTCAGCCCCGAGGCCGGCCACCTAGAGCTTTCCAGTTCGCCGCTCCCAGCTGATCCACCTGGTGGCTGATGTCGAGGATTGTCCAGAGGAGGCTCTGAGACCACCAGCACTCCGCCCACTCTCAAAAAGGGGGAGCCGCACTCGGCGGTTACGGCGGGTGCTCCGAAGGATCTAGAAACGACGGCATCGAAAGTCCCGCGGAGGGCGGCGTCGCGTCCCTGGGCCTCGGCTCTCCCGCAGCTCACGTCTACTTTCGATATCCACCCGAGCCCTTCAACGCAATTGCTCAGAAACGCGCAGCGGCGCTCGCTTGATTCAAGAAGCGTCACAGAGGTCCGGGGCAGAACCTCGGCCAGGATCAGTCCGGGAACTCCTCCACCAGCCCCGAGATCAAGGATCCGGTAATCCGTCTGATCGAGATCAGACTCGCCAGAGGGGTCGGAAGCCGCTGGGCTCGTCCACCATCTCTCAAGTACGTCGGCAAATCCGAGCGAGTGGCGACGATGAATCTCTATCGGACCGGGCCCCAGGAGCCCGAGCTCTCTCGCTTCGGAAAGGAAGCGATCTGTGTCGTTCAGGAGGAGGTGTCCTCTGATGCCGCCCCGGCAGAAGCATCCAGGGGAGAGATGATCACGTAACGGTTGGGCTCGACACCCTCAGACCTGGTGGCGGCGCCCCCAATCTCGTTAACCGCATCGTGGACGACCTTTCGGTCTGCAGGAGACATGGCTTCGAGAGCCATCTCCTTCCCGGAGGCAAGCACGTCCTCGACCACCTTCTGGGTGAAGCGTGTCAGAGCCTCCGCCCTCTTGGCCCGATATCCGGCGACGTCGATGAGAATCCTGTCGGTGTGCCCGCCGGTCTTGCGCTGAACGACAGTCCTGGCGAGCTCCTGAAGAGCGGAGAGGGTTGCACCGCCCTTGCCCACCAGCAGTCCTAGCTCGTCTCCGTCCACCGCAACTTGAACAGCGTCCTCGCTCAAGACCTCGGTTGTGACAGTGGCCTGAAGGCCGAGCTGGCCTACCAGACCCTCTATGAAGTCTTTGGCCATAAGGCCCTGGTCGGCCAATGAAGTTGTCTCCGTCACGACTTCCTCCTCTTGCGATGACTTCGCCTTGCGTTGTCGATCATTCCTCTGGGCTCCGTTGGACGAGGGCTTGCTTTCGTCGCCGTCGTCTCCGTCGGTCTCGCCCGATCCGTTCTCGGGTGAACCCGCGGCGGTTCGGCTGCCACCGCTCGGCCGCCTCCTCCTCTTACGAGGCGTCCCAGATCCACTGCCCGAAGCAGCCAGGTCGTCGCCCGATCCGTTCGAGGAGGTTGAGTCTTCGCCTTCCTCATCCGGCGTCTGAGCCTTACGGGTACCCGCACGGCTCCGTGGGGATGCCTTCGCTCCCTGACCGGCCGGGCCCTTCTCTACGCCTTCCGGTCCGCGTGCCGCGGACTCGCGGCGCTGGGTGGGTCTCCTGCTCCGCGTCCGCTTCGGGGCAGGCGCCTTCGGGAGAACCCTGGCGCGGACTCGCGCCTCCCCGCGCAGCCGGCCGAACAGGCCCGGTCGAGGTTCGCTGAGAGTTACGAACTCCGCGTCGGATTCATCGACGCCCAGCATGTCGAGGGCGGCGTCACGCGCTTCTTCGAGCGTCTTACCAGTGGTTTCAACCCACTCCATCAACGAGCCTTTCGTGGCTTTTTGTCCTTCGAACGGGGAGGTGCCTGCTTGGGCTTCTCACCCGCCCCGAGCTCGCTCGAGCCGCCGGACGTGGACCTGTTTGTTCTCGCACCGTTCTGCTTCGGACCCTGCGGGGAATTCCCGTTCCCGCGTGGAGCCCCATTCGCCGAGCCGTTCGACTGACTGGGCCTCGGTTGAGGGCTCCCCGGCCTTCTTTGAGGGCCTGGGGGTTTGGCCGAACCAGCGGGGGGGGCGGATTCGTCGCTTGTGTGGGCGTCAATAGTGTCCTGAATTTCAAGCTGACGGCGGCGCGTCTCAGCGGCGGTGGCCTGGGCGTCCGCCAGGCGGTCCATGATCGTGCGCTTTCTGGGCGCCTTGACGCCTCGGGCTGCGGGGGCGTCGCCGGCGATCGCTGGCTTGGGGGCGGTGACGCCGGTACGAAACAGGATCTCCTGGATGATGATCCGGCACAGGCTCGAAACGATGAAGTACACCGTCACGCCGATCGGGAACGCGATGTAGATGACCCCGAAGATCAGCGGTGTGACCTTCTGCATCGTCTGCATCGTCTGCATCTGCGGGTTGTTCTGAATGTTGGCCGCATTGCGCTTATTCAGTCTCGACATTTGCACGTATTGAAGGCCGATAGCGGCAAAGAAAATGATCCAATAAGGCAACCCTTGCCCGATGGATCCGTGGTGCTGGAAGGGTGTCTGCGACAGGTCAATTCCGAACGACTTGAGCTTCCCGCCGGCCGCGATTATATCTTTATACATTTCGGTGGATTTATCCAAATACCGCGGCGAAGGTATCTTGACATGATGGACAGTGGTTGTGTAGACGAGACCCTTGATAACACCATACAAACAGATGAAAAACGGCATCTGAAGAAGAAGGGGGAGGCATCCACCAACAGGGCTCACACCGTGCTCCCGGTACAG